>DASWHK010000285.1:0-22087 GCA_036398215.1 Acidobacteriota bacterium
AGCTCGGCAACGTCCTCGACCGGATCGAGGAGCGGGCGACGCGGCCAGCATCCGCCCACGCGGCCGACTGATCGAGCCCGGCACCCCGGGACCCCCCCCATGCGGCGCCGGCTCGTGCTCTCCCCTGTAATGGGGTACCCCCGACGTCTCTCTGCCCGTGGGAAAAAATTCACAGAGAGAGCGGCGAGGCCCTGCCGCCGTCGGCCATTCGCCGTCGCGGGCGCCTCCGAGGTTGAGCAGGTTCGCGAACCGGCGCTATACGTGAGCCCAGGGAGCCTGAGCCGCACCAGGTGGGCCGAGGCCCCCCGGGGCCTGGTGTCGGGGGCCGGGGCGGCGCCGCGGGCGCGAGAGGCGACTTTTTCGGCCCTGCGGGCGCCCCCAGGGTGGCGGTGCGGATCGCCGCCGCGGCGGTCACGAAGCGGAGCGCCCCACCGAGGGCGCCCATCCCTGGCAGTCGCAGCCGCCATTCCCCGAACGTCTCCCGCTGCGCGGGCCTTCGGTGCTCGCCTGCCGACCACCCCGGGAACCTCAGCGGTGGCGGGCTTTCGAGCTCTGGCCGGCCGTGCGGCAGGAGGATTTCGAGCGGGGGACGATGCCGCCCGGTCCGGCGGAGCCGCGGCTGTCGGCGGCAGATTGCAGGTCAGCCGGTGGTTGTAACGGTCCTGCCGGGGGATGCGCCGCTCCGACGGCCAGCTCCTACCGCGTGCCCGAGATCGTCTGGTCGATGCGCAGGAGGCCGAACTGCGCGCACGTGAACGTGACGGACGCGCTGACGTTCACACGGTTACCCGAGAACGTCCCGTTGTACTCGGTGCTCGAGCTGAGATTCGTACACCCGAGGCTGGCGATGGAATCCTGCAGCACGGGCTGCCCGGGTGCGACGAGCGACATGTTCGTACCACCATCCATGCGAACGGTGCCCGAGATCGTGCCTGATGTCGGGGTTGAAAGCGCCTGCCCTCCAGACTGGCACGGCTGGCGGACGAACGTGCCCGAGAACTGAGAGCCGTTCTGCGACGACACGGTCATCTGGCCCGGGCAGGAAACCTGTACTGTCTGGCCCGTCGATATCTGCGTCAACGACGAGACGAAGAACAGCTGCGACTGGTAGGTGCCCAGGACGTTCGGAAACTGCGGCGCCGGTGGGGCGGTTGGCGAGTCGCCGCCACACGCCACCAGAGTGAGCGGCATGGTGAGCAAGAGTGCGGCTGTGCGCATGCGCGCTACGCTACTCGCCGACCGCGGCATTGCACAACCGGACCCCTCCGCCTGCCCTATCCCCCCCCCGCCCGCGCCTCGCTGGGCGCGTCGGTCCGGCGGAGCCGCGGCTGCCAGTGGCGGGGGAGCGAAACCCGGCCGGAGGTTGTCGTTGACGGCCCTCGTTCGTGTTCGTAGGGTGGCGCCACGAACGGCGGGTTTCGTGGGGCCTGGAGCGATGACCGATCAGGCGGTAGACGCTGGAGGGAAGCGCGGCGGGATTCCCTGGCGCGCGATCCAGCGGCGCGGTGCGCTGATCCTCGCCGGGTGGTGGTGCTTCCTGCTGCTCGTGGCTCTCCTGTCGGGCAACGGCGGGCGGTTTCTTGGTGCGCTGGGAAGCGAGGCGTTCGAGAGACCGCTCAGCTTCATCCTCCGCATCTACCTCTCGGCCTGGATTCTCGGGGGCGCGTGGGAGCTCATCACGGCCTTGCCGCGCCTGGTGCGTCGGGTCGCCGGTGCCGTGCGCCTGGAGCTTGATCAACCGGCTCGGATGCGGCATCGAAGGCGTCTTGGGCCACGTTGCGGAGCCGGTACATGAAGCGTTCTTTCCGCCACTCCCACGCGCACCAGGCAGCAACGAGCAGCACCCACCATAGCGGCGGGTTCGGATTCTCGTCGATCACGAAGGCCATGATGGTCACGAGCGCCGCGAGATAACCGAGGGGGAAGAACAGCGGTACGAGCAGCGGAAAGCACTCCTGGATGATCTTGTGCGCCCGCTCACGCTCGACAACTACGCGCTCTCCCTCTCCGTGTGGCTCCGCGGACTGCCGCTGACGACGAAGAGGACCGTCGACCGGATCGCTGTGTCCCACTGGAAGTAGGTGTCGAGCCAGGACATCGAGCACGCTCCGCGTTGTAGGCGGTGGAGAAGTCGCCCGGCATGCTATCCGCCGGCTGCTCAAGCGACAAAGGAACCCGCCGGTAGCAGCCGCCCCCAGCAGCCCGATCGCCGCTTCCCGCGAAGCTTCACCGCTCCCTGTCGTCGCGGTTGCAGCTTGCTCGCGGCCTGTGCTTTAATAGCAACAACTCGGCGGTCGCCAAAGCGCCGCCCTGTGGCCTAGTGATCCAACCTGTTGCAAGGAGGTGGGGCCGTCACTAGGAACAGGAGCGGAACGTTGATGTTCGGGCGCAAGACCGATCGAGAAAAATTCACGAGAGCCAAGAGCTCCGAAAACCCAACGAGACCCCAGAGGTCCAGGCGATTCCGCCTGGGCCTTTTTTTGTCTAACCGGGAGAGGGGGCACATGAAGCCACTAACGCAGATGCGGATCATGCGACTCGAGCGCCAGGTGACGCTCTCGCAACTCAGTCAGTGCGTTGGCGTCGACCACACCACCCTCAGCCGCATCGAGCGCGGCCTGCGCTCGGTCGATGGCGAAGTGGCCGATGCGATCGCCAACGAGCTGGGAACGACAAGCGCCGACCTCTTCGTCGCAGATCGACTGTTGGCCGCGACCGCCTGACCAACAAGAAACCGCCGCCAGGGGACGAACCCGGCGGCGGCTCAAAACTCCTAACGGACGGAAGGAGCCACAACGTGATGTGCATCGTAGCAGACCAGCCTAGCAACGACCACCTACCGCCCGTCGCCCCCCGGGGCACCCTCCGCGTGAACGGCGGTTGGTCCTGGGCCTCGCCAGACGGCTCGACGGGAGCGGCGGCATGAGCGCGGGCCCCAAGTTGCGCGTCGCGCAGGTGCGCCGGATCGAGTCCGCGATCGGCCGTCCCGCACCGGCCCCGCGGCCCCACTTCCCTGACCTCGACGGCCTGACGGTGCGAGCTCGGTGCGTCGATGTGTCGATCCGTTTCAACGCCCGGTGGCGGCGCGAGGAGGTCCACCTGCTGTTCGAGGTGCTGGATGAAGGCGCCGCTCATGGCGCGATCGTCTGGAGCAAGTTGAACTACCCGCAGGAGATCGGCCAGGGGGCTTTCTTCTACCGCTGGTACTGCGCATTGGTCGACGTGCCGGCGGCCGGCGAATCGATGGCGCCGGACTCCTTCCGAGGAGTCGAGGCGCGGATCACCCTTCGGACGTCGCGCAGCACGCCTCCCTACACCGTCGTGGACGCTGGGGCTGCTCCGGTGCTTCTCGGTAGTTGTACCCCTGCCCTTTCACCCGTACCCATGGACCCGGAACCCTAACCCTTCACCCCCTACCCCCTACCTGACACCCACGACCAACCAACCCAAACCCAGCACCCACACCCAGCACCCAGCACCCAGCACATGAGCAACGCACCCAACAACGTGTCGCAGCCGAGCCCGAGGTCGAGTACCTGCGCTACGGCGTGCCTGTACATCCGGCACCTGAGCGCCCGCAGGAGCGCCGATCTTCTCGCCGCCGACGGGTCGGTTGCGGCCGACTCCGGCGCCGGGCGGGCCGATCATGGTGCCGGTCCCGGAAACCGAGCGCCTGAGCGGCATCAGGACGTGCGATCGCCTAGCGACTCGACACCCCAACACCCCCGGAATCGTGGCAACGACGGAGGAACGCATGGCGAGGATTGACTTCAGGATCGGCCGCCGCACCTATCGGCTTGAGGCCGATGGCCACTGCTGGACGCTGGCACGTGTCGAGGTGGTCCAAGGCGGCAAGACCGCCGGCACGGAGCGCCTGGCTGACTCGACCTACCACGTGAGTATCGAGAGCGCGTTGGCGCATGCCTACGAGCTGGGCTTGCGCGAGTCGGGCGTCTCGACGCTGGACGAGCTGCGGGAGGAGGCGCGGCGGTTGCGTCGGGACATCCGCGCCGCGTTCGCGATGGAGGCGGCCGCGTGAGAGACCTACCCAGGGCGATGTGGGCGCCTGCTGGGCGTGCGATCGCCCGGCGCCCGAACGGTGGCAACCGAGGGGACTGACGACTCGATGAGGGCCGCACCGGACAACCTGAAGCGCTTCCCCTCCCGCGAGGGGCGACGCCGGCTCAGCGTTACCCGGTGCCGCGCTCTGCTTCGTGAAGGCGGGGCGCCCGAAGCGAGCATGACCGATGCGGAGGTCCTGGCGCTTCGTGATAGGTTGGCAGCCCTGGCCGACGTGCTGATCGGTGTCCACATGGGGGCGCGAGCGTGAGAGCTGCTGCGTACTGCCGGGTCTCGACGCGGGAGCAGGTCGAGAACACCTCTCTGGAAACCCAAGAGCAGGCCATCCGCGCCTACTGCGATCGGGAGGGCCTCCAGCTCGTGCGCGTGTTCCGCGAGCAGGGGGAGAGCGCCAAGACGGCGGACCGGCCCCAGCTTCAATCCCTGCTGGCCTACTGCGCGAGCGAGCCCGTCGACCTGGTGCTCGTTTGGAAGTTCGACCGGTTCGCTCGCGAGCTCGCGCAGCACGTTCAGTTGCGCGCCCAGCTCCGTGGCCTGGGCGCAGAGGTGCGCTCGATCACCGAGTCCACCGGTGACGACGACCCCGCCGGCCGCCTCCTCGAGAACGTGCTCGCCGCCATCGCCCAGTTCGACAACGACGTACGGGCGCAGCGGACGCGAAGGGGCATGAAGGCGAAGGCCGAGCAAGGCCTCTGGCTGTCGCGCCCGCCGCTCGGCTACCGGCGCACCGTCGACGAGCTCGGCCGCAGCAACCTCGAGCCCGACCCTGTGCGGGCGCCTCTCGTGCGCGCTGCCTTCGAAGCGATCGCCGCCGGTGCGACGCCTGTCGAGGACGTGCGGCAACGACTCACCGAGCAGGGAT
The DNA here is from genome assembly GCA_036398215.1 of Acidobacteriota bacterium. Taxonomy (GTDB): domain Bacteria; phylum Acidobacteriota; class UBA890; order UBA890; family UBA890; genus DASWHK01. The sequence goes on from DASWHK010000285.1 coordinate 4,943, forward strand.
TGGCGACGGTGACCGGGCGGGTTGTCGCTCCCGAGAGCTTCCACCGGATCCTGCGGAACCCGATCTACGCCGGCCGCATCGTGTTCGAGAAGCTGGACGTCGACGCACCGGCCGCCTTCGAGCCGATCGTGGCGCCGGAGCTGTTCGCCGCGGTGCAGGATCGCCTCGACGGCAAGGGGTTGCCGCGGCGTCGCGCCGGTGACGAGGATTTCCCGCTGCGACGCTTCGCCTTCTGCGCGCATTGTGACCGTCGGCTGACCGGCGGGTGGTCGAGGGGCAAGCGGCGCCGGTACCCGTACTACCGATGCTCGGTGTGCAACGGCAGCGGTGTCCGGCGCGGCGTGCTGCACGGCTCCTTCCTCTCCCACCTCGAGGCGCTGTCGCTCGATCGCGCTTACGTGCCCCTCTTCCGGGAGGTCTCGCTAGCTGCCTTCCGGTGCCGGGCCGAACTCGACAGCTCCGAACGGGCGAACCTCACCCGCGAGCTGAACACCGTCGGCGATCGGGAGCGCCGGCTCCGGGAGGCCTACATCTTCGAGCGGCGAATCACGGCCGACGTGTACGACGAGGAGAGCCGCTTGCTGCAGGAGCGCCGGGCGGGCATCGAGCGCGCCCTCCGCGGCCCACACGTCGGCGTCGACGCAGCGACCGTAACGCGAGAGTGTGAACACCTGCTGGCCGACCTTGGAACCGCGTGGAACCGGGCGCCAGTCGCTCAACGCCGGGTCCTGCAGCGCCTGGTGTACCCGGACGGAGTCCCGGTGCTCCAGAGGGAGGTTCGAACACCCCGCGAGGCCAGTGTTTTCGCGGTGTTGCGGGCGATCGAGGGCGGCGGGCAGAGGTTAGGCAGCCCTAACGGGATTTGAACCCGTGTCTCCGCCTTGAGAGGGCGGTGTCCTGGGCCAGGCTAGACGATAGGGCCGCCAGAGGTCTTGGGCCGAGAAATTGGCCGGGACGATGAGACTGTAGCGAGGCGCGTCGGCGGCGGTCAAGCTGGCTCGCGATCGCCTCGGGCCACAGTTCGGGTTGCGCCGCGATGCGACCTCCTCGACCGGCCCGCCGCGCGCCCCGTCCATCGCCGCCAGCGAGTCCTCCTCGGTGACGTGCTGCCCCATGATGTCGTTGAGATGTACGGCAGAAACGTCGTACGTCAAGTGTGTCGTACGACAAGTATGTCTCGGAAGATCGCCCGGGATCGCGACGCTCGTCGTCCCGGTGGTCGGCGTCAACCCTGCCCGAGCAACGAGGCCTCAGCGCTTCACACGGATCAGCGCAGGTGGACTTCGGCTACCGGGGCGCGAGCTTCTCGCCGAGGAGCTCGGCGAGTGTCTTGCGCGCCGAGGCGGCGAGCGGCAGGCGGGCGGCTTCGGCGGGGGTGAACCAGCCGTGATCGACCGTCGCGTAGGGATCGGGGGAAGGCTCGGCCACCGCCCCGACCGCGGCCGCGGAGCGGATCCGCCCCTCGAAGACGTGGCAATGGATCAGCCGATGGGTCATGGCGTGGCGGATCTCGCCGAGGCGCGGGCCGAGCTCGACCTTCCAGCCGAGCCCTTCGAGATGGTCGCGGAGTCGCCTGGCGGCGGCAGCTCGGTCTCCTTGCCCGCTCGCCTCTGATCGCCGCCGTCGGTCGCCTGCGCTGGTTGCGCTGTGGCCGTCGGTGTCGGCCGCCGGCCGTCCGCTGCTCTCGCCGGCTGTCCGAACGGCGGCCGCCGGCCGTTCGCTGCTCTCGCCGGCCGGCAAGACGGCGCTCGCCAGCCGCGAATCGAGCGTCGGGAACTCCCACATGTCCTGGACGAGGGAAGGGCGCTGGCCGCGGAACAGCAGGTAGCGGCCGTCGCGCTCGATGACCGCGGCGAGCTCGGTGACGGCATCGACCCGCTGGCGGCGCGACCGCGGTATGAGGTCCTCGATGCCGAGGGCGCGGGCCTCGCAGCAGCCGGAGACCGGGCAGTCGCCGCAGCGGGGCGACCGCGGGACGCAGACGCGAGCGCCGAGCTCCATGATCGCCTGGTTGAGATCGCCGGGCGGGTTCTCGCTCAAGGCATCGGCGACGTAGGCCTCGAGCCGCCGGCGAATCGGGGCGCGGCGGAAGTCGTCCTCGATCCCCGCCAGCCGGCAGAGCGCCCGGCCGACGTTGCCGTCGACCGCGAGAGCCGGGACGCCGAAGCACATCGATCCGACCGCCGCGGCGGTGTACGGGCCGAGGCCGGGAAGAGCGAGCAGCTCCTCGAGCGACCTGGGGACCTCGCCGCCGTGCCTCTCGACGATCGCCCGGGCCAGCGCGTGCAGGGACCGTGCCCGCCGGTAGTAGCCGAGGCCCGACCACTCGGCGAGGACGGCCTCGAGCGGCGCGCCGGCCATGGTGGCGACGTCGGGGAAGCGCTCCATGAACGACTCGTAGCGGCCACGCACGGTCTCGACCCGGGTCTGTTGCAGCATGATCTCCGAGACCAGGATCGCCCAGGGGTCGCGCGTGCGGCGCCAGGGGAGGTCGCGGCCGACATCTCGATACCAGTCGATCAGCTCGGCGGCAACGGCGACCGGCAGAGTGGCGGGCGGCTCCAGGTGATCGGTCGCCGCGGCATGCTCGCTCATGACCGGCCCGCGGCGCCGTCGTCGCCGGCCGGCGGCGTCTGGCTCGCCGCTTCTGCGTCGCGCAGCAGCTCCGCGATCAGGTTGCGGCCGGAGAACTCGCCGCGGCTGAAGACCTCGATCCAGCGGTTGCGGATGTCGAGGGCGGCGGCGATCTCCGCCACGCTGCGGCCATCGGCGCGCAGCGCGACCGCCTTCCGCTGCGTGCTGAGCAGGAAGTCGAGCTTGCGCCCGAAGCTCTTGTGATGGCTCGAATGCATGCCGGTATGCTGGCAGAAGAGAGTGCAATCGGGCAGCTCCAGGAGCTTGCGTAGCGAGGCGATCAAACCGCTGACGTTCTCGTCGGCGCGCAGCACTTTCACGTGCGCGGCGATGAACAGGTCGCCGGCGAACAGCCAGCGCTGCTCGGGCTCGTACAGCGCGATGTGGTCGGGCGCGTGTCCCGGCGTGTGGATGACCTCGAAGCGGTGGGAGGGCGTCGCCAGCCGCTTGCCGAGGGCCTCGGCGGCGAACGGCTGCGGCGTCCCCCAGGTGATTCTCCGGTAGAGGGGCAACGGCCCGGGCCGGCGCACCAGCGGCAATGCCAGCGGGTGAGCGAGAGGGGGGCGGTCGATGTGGTTGGCGACGAACAGGGCGTTGCCGATGTGGTCCTCGTGGTGGTGGGTGAGCACCACCTGATCGGGCCGCACCCGCCCGAGGACCCGGGCGAGCTGGAGCTGGGCGTTGGCGGGGCCGGTGTCGATCAGCAGGCCGTCGACGAAGTACACGCCGGAGGTCAGGATGGTGCGGCCGAACCGCGAGCGGGCGAGGGAGAAGTAGTGGACGGGGCCGTAGTCGTGGGCGCGCAGCACGGGCTCAATCCGGATCGCCGCCGGCTCCCTCGGCGGCCCGGCGCTCCTTCTCGTCGGCTCGAGAAGACCGAGGCGCGGGAGCGTCCGGTTCGGCGGTCCGGGCATTGCCAGCCGGCCGCTGCTTCTCGCTGCCTCGAGAAGGAGATGGAGCAGCATGAGGCGCATTGGCCCGCGCGTCTTCGGCCAGCCGCTCCTGCAGGTCGTTGAGCCGCGCCAGCAGCTCGGCGCGCATCCCGGCGGCGTAGGGGTTGAGGTTCTGGATGGCGCTGAAAAGCTCCCAGGAGTCCTCGCCGACGGTGTCGGCGACCTCCTGGAAGCGGTTGTAGGCGGGCGTGCGCACCGGCGAGCCGCTCTGCTCGAGCTGCGCCAGCGCCCGGCCGACGAACTGCGCCAGGGCCTGGGTGTGGGCGATGTCGCGGTCGTGGGTGTCGGCGTCGCAGACGTGGACGGCGAGGCGCAACCGTTGCTCGAGAAAGCCGCGAACCTCTTCGAGACGCCGCGTACGCAACGGGCAGAGCACGATGCGGTGGCCGTCGAGGCCGGCGGCGGCGCTCTGCGGCCCGAACAGCGGGTGGCTGCCGATGATCTCGACGTCGGCGGGCAGCAGCCGCTCCATCTCGCGGACCGGCGCCAGCTTCACCGAGGCGACGTCGATGACCAGGGCGCCCGCCCGCAGGTGGTCGCGGATCGACTCCAGCGCCGTCGCGAAGCTCTGCACCGGCACCGCCAGCACCACGTATGGGCTGGCTGCAGCCTCGGCCGCGGTGCCCCATCGAATGTCCAGCTCGGCGGCCTCGGCGGAGCGGTCGGCAGTGTCGGCGGCGATCACCTCGAAGTGGTCGCGCAGGTGGCGGGCCGTTAGTTGCCCGAAGCTCCCGAGGCCGATCAGTCCGAGTCGTTTCGGCGTCGATGCGTTCATCGGGCGACGATACTACAGGCGTCCCGGGTAAGTCGGTCGTCGCGCGAGCCAGTCCTGCGTAGGCGAGAAACGCGCGTTTGCTCGCTTCGCTCTTGCCTCTCGGCGTCTCCCCGCGCACTATCGACCCCCTAGCCCGGGCTTCACGACGGGTCGCGAAGCCAGCGGGCGAACGTGGCACGAGCGATCGGTCCCCCGTGGCCATGCGGCCGCGAGGACACCGGACGGGCGCCGGGCCGCGACAGCATCGCCGGCGGCGGCGCCGCGAGGTGGCGAGTGGACAGCAAGACGACTCCAGCTCGAGATCTTCCCGCGGACATCGACTTCGGCCGCGTTCCGGCCAACCGGCACTTCGGCTTCTCGCTGCTGTCGCTGCGGCGCGGCAGCGCCGAGGTGGCGATGCCGTTGAAGCGCTCCTTCCTGCAGGAGGAGCGGGTCGTGCACGGCGGCGTGCTCACGACGCTCGCCGATACCGCCGCCGTCTACACCCTCTATCCGTTTCTCGAGGGCGGGCAGGGGATGACCAGCGTCGAGCTCAAGATGAACTTCCTGCGGCCGGTCAACATCGACGACGGCTCGGTCACCGCCAAGGCGAGCCTGGTCCGCCAGGGGCGGTCGCTGGCGGTCTGCCGGGTCGACGTCTTCCAGGCCCGCCGCATGGTGGCGACCGGCCTGTTCACCTACCTGATCGACGAGCGCGATGACGATGGCTCGTGACATGAGGCCGGGGCCCTTCGAGATCGGCTACGAGCGCCTCCCCTCACAGTTGCCGGTGTTCCCTCTCAGCGGGGTGTTGCTGCTGCCGCGCTGCCGCCTGCCGCTCAACATCTTCGAGCCGCGGTACCTGCGAATGACCGAGGACGCGCTTGCCGGCGGCCGGCTCATCGGCATGGTCCAGCCGCTCGACGCCGGCTCCGGCGAGCCCGCCCCGGAGCTCTTCGCCACCGGATGCGCCGGGCGGATCACCTCGTTCACGGAGACCGACGACGGCCGCATCCTGATCATCCTCACCGGCGTCTGCCGCTTCGACGTCGGCTCGGAGCTCGTGGTCGACACCGCCTACCGGCAGGTGGAGCCGCGCTGGGAACCGTACCGTTCCGACCTGCTCGAGATCGCCGACGGCGGCATCGATCGCGAGCGCTTGTACGCTTCGCTGCGCTTCTACTTCGAGGCCCGCGATCTCGACACCGATTGGGATGCCCTCGACGAGGCCACCGACGAGAAGCTGGTCAACTCGCTGGCGATGTCGTGCCCGTTCGATCCGACGGAAAAACAGGCCTTGCTGGAGGCCGAAGGGCTGTCCGAGCGGACCCGCCTGATGCTCGCACTGCTGAACATGGCGGCGCTCCACCCCGCGAGCGGCGACATGCCCCTCCACTGACCGGGGGCGCGGTTCCATGACCCTCCAGATCGTCTTCATGCTCGGCGTTCTGGTGGTGATGATCTACTTGTTTCTCACCGAGCTGATCCCGGTCGAGATCACCGCCTTCCTGACGTTGATCGTGCTGCTGATGGCCGGCCTGCTGCAGGTCGACGAAGTGTTCGCCGGCTTCTCGTCGCCGGCGGTGATCACCATTCTGTTGGGGTTCTTCGTCAGCGCCGCCCTGCACCACACCGGCGTCGCCGACGCCATCGGCGGCCGTATTCGCGCCGTCGCCGGTTCCCGCGAGGCGTTGCTGGTGGCACTGGTCATGATGGTGACGGCGCTGCTGTCGGCGGTGATGCCCAACGTCGCCGCCGCCGCGGTGATGATGCCGACGGTGACCGTCCTGTCGCGCCAGACGGGCGTGCCGGCCTCGCGCCTGTTCATGCCGCTGGCCTTCGGCGCGCTGCTGGGCGGCACGCTCACGATGATCGGGACGCCGCCCAACCTGGTGGCCGCCGACGCGCTGGCCGAGCACGGCCTCGAGCCCTTCACGCTGTTCTCGTTCACTTATTTCGGCGCCGCGCTGAGCATCGCCGGAGTGTTGCTCGTGGCGACGTTCGGACGGCGATGGCTGCCGGAGCGCTCGCCCGCCGCCCCGCCCACCGGCACCGAGCTGGCGAGCATGTACCGAATCTCCGAGCGGCTGTTCTCGCTGCGGGTCCCCGGCGGCTCGGCGCTGGACGGCGTGACGCTCCAGGAGGCGCGGCTGGGGACGGCGCTCGGCGTCAACGTGATGGCCATCCGCCGCGGCGACCACCGGATCACCGCGCCGCCGCCGGATACCGTGGTGCGCGACGGCGACCTCCTGATCGTGGAAGGCGAGGAGGCCGACCTCCGCGAGCTGCTGCGGCTGCGCGGCCTGGAGATCGCCGACGCCGGCCAGAGCCTGCGGCTCGCGGACTCCGGCGGCCTGTTCACCGGCGTCGTGCTGCGGGTAGGCGAGGGCTCGGCGCTGATCGGCCGCACGGTGCAGAGGCTGCGCTTTCGCGAGCGCTACGGCGGCCTGGTGGTGGCGCTCTGGCGCGACGGCGAGCGCCTCTACGACCGGCCCGGCGGCCTGCCGCTCGAGGAGGGCGACGAGCTGCTCGCCCTCGGCGACCGGTCCGAGGTCGAGCAGATGGCGGCGCATCCCGACTTCGATCTGGTCGAGATCGGCCCGCCGACGATGCGACGCCTGGAGGAGAGCGTCTTCCAGTTGCGGGTCACCCCCGGCTCGGCGCTGGCCGACCTGACGGTCCGCGAGTGCCGGATGGGCGAGCTCACCGGCCTGACCATCGTCGGGCGGATCCCGCTCGGCGGCCGGCTCGAGGCGGTGACCCCCGACGTCCGCCTCGCGGAGGGCGACCTGCTGCTGGTCTCCGGCGAGCCGACGCGGGTGGCCAACCTGCTGCGCTTCGGCGAGATCGAGGTCGACGAGCGGGTCGAGGCGCCGGAGATCGAGTCGGGCGGCGTCAAGGTGGTCGAGGCGATCGTCGCGCCGCGTTCCTCAGTCGACGGGCGGACGCTCCGCGAGCTCGACTTCCGCGAGCGCTACGGCCTGCAGGTGCTGGCCCTGATGCGCGGCGGCGAGCCGATCCACGAGGGGCTCGCCGACCTGCGGTTGCGGGTCGGCGACGCCCTGCTGCTGCAGGGCCCGGTCGCCAAGATCTCCCACCTGGGGTCGGGTCCCGATTTCCTCGTCCTCACCCCCGGCTACGAGGAGGTCTTCAGGACCCGCAAGGCGCCGGTCACGCTGGCGGCGCTGGCGGTGATGATCGGCGTGGTGGTTGCCGGCATCTACCCGATTCAGATCGCCGTCTTCATCGCCGCGGTCATCGTCGTGGCTCTCGGCGCCCTGACGATGGAGCAGGCCTACCGGGCGATCGACTGGCGGACGGTCCTTCTGGTCGCCGCGGTGCTGCCGCTGGGCACCGCGATCGAGAGATCGGGCACCGCGCTGTGGCTGGCCGGCGGCGTCGCCGGCCTGGCCGGCGAGCTCGGACCCTACGCCTTGCTGATCGCCTTGATGGTGCTCTCGAGCCTGCTGAGCCAGGTGATCACCGGCGGCCCGGCGGTGGCCATCCTCGCCCCGGTCGCCTTCGTCGCCGCGGAGCGCGCCGGGATCGACGTCCGGCCCCTGTTGATGGGGATCGCGCTGGCCGCCTCCGCCACGTTCATGACGCCGTTCAGCCACAAGGCCAACCTGCTGGTCATGGGCGCCGGCGGCTACACGGCCGCCGACTACCTGCGCGTCGGCACCGTCCTGACGCTGGTAACGCTGGCGATCATCACGTTGATGGTGCCGCTGCTGCTGCCGTTCTGAGCGGCGCCGGCGCGGCCGATCGCGTCGACCAGCGCTGTCCATGGCGTGCCGTTGCTCACGCGGGACAAGAAGATCCGCAAGTCGAAGCTGGTACCCCTCGCCTGAAGCGAGCTGCTCAAGGAGTGCCGGGCGCTCGCAAGGCGATGCCCGGGCCGGCCCCCGTGGCGTTGCCGGCGCGCCAGACCAGCTCGCCGGCGACCCAGACCCGCTCGATCCCGGTGGAGAGCAGCTCGGGCCGCTCGAAGGTGCTGTGGTCCTGCACGGTCGTCGGGTCGAAGGCCGTCAGATCGGCGGCGGCGCCTGCCGCGATGCGGCCGCGGTCGGCAAGGCCCAGGCGGTCGGCCGGCATCGAGGTCATCTTCCGTACCGCCTCCGGCAGCGTCAGGATGCCCTCGTCGCGGACGTAGTGGGCGAGAACCCGGGGAAAGGTGCCGGCGCCGCGCGGGTGCGAGCTGCCGATGCCGCCGTCGCTGCAGACCATCACCAGGGGGCTGGCGGCGAAGCGGTTGACGTCCTCGATCTTCATGGTGTGGCCGATCACGCCGGCGCCGCCCGCGGCCATCATCTCGATGTAGACCTCGACCGGCGTCTTGCCCAGCCGCCGGCCGATCGCATCGAGGCGCAGCCCGGCGAGCGAAGGGTCGGGCTCGAAGCGGGTGATCTGCAGGCGGTCGGGGCCGCCGAGCGCCGCCAGGCCGGCGGCGACCGCCTCGGGGTCGGCGAACCGTCGCGAGCGGACAACGACCGAGAGCGACGAGGCCCAGGCCGTGTAGGGGTACCAATCGGCGGTGATATCGAGGCCGCGGCCGCGGGCGGCCTCGAGCTTGGCGAGGGCCTCGCTCGAGCGGTCCCAGACGCTGGCGTTGCCCATCTTGATGTGCGAGATCTGCACCGGCAGGCCGGCCGCGAAGCCGATCTCGATGATCTCATCGATGGCCTCCATCACCGTCTCTTCTTCGTCGCGCAGGTGCGAGATATAGAAGCCGCCGTGCTCGGCGGCGATCTCGGCCAGGGCGATCAGCTCGTCGGTTTCGGAGTAGAAGCCGGGGTCGTACTCGAGGCCGCTCGACAGGCCGAACGCGCCCTGCTGCATGCCCTCGCGGACGATGGCGGCCATGCTCGCGACCTCCTCGGCGGTAGCCGGGCGACGGAAGTCATCGCCCATCACCCGGCGGCGCGCCATCCCATGCCCGACGGTGACCGCGACGTTGACGGCGGTGCCCGCCGCGTCGACCTCGCGCAGGTACTCGTCGATCGGGAACGGCGAGGAGCCGTCGGCGCCGACGACGATCGTCGTCAACCCCTGCGAGACCAGCGCCTCGGCGCGCGGCTGGCGCACCACGGAGCGGTCGGAGTGGTTGTGGATGTCGATGAATCCAGGCGCCAGCACCAGGCCTTCGAGGTCTTCGACAGGAGTGCCGGCGGGGATCTCGAGGCCGCCCGCCGGGCCGACCGCGGCGATGCGGCCGCCCTCGATCAGCAGGTCGCCGCGGTAGGGTTCGTTGCCGAGCCCGTCGAAGATCGTGGCGCCGGCGAGCAGCAGCCGGCCGGCTTCCTGCGGCCGCGCATGATGCGCCGTAATCGCGGCGGGCGAGGAAGCCGCCGCGATCGACGCCGTCAGAAGAAGAACGCAGGCGAGTGTCGCGAGCTTTCCGGTGCTAGGACCAGTCATCGTCGCCTCCACCGTCGCGATTTGCCGGTCCCGAGTGCGGGTGCCGAAGGATCACGGGCTCGACGATCGCGCTTGCGGTCAATTCGTGGCCGAGAGTAACAGGGCGCTCGCCGGAGGGTCAGCTACCGTCGCTTCCGGGTGGGGACTACCATGGACCAGATGGAGCAGAATCGTTTCGACGTCATCGTCGTCGGGGGCGGGCCGGCGGGCATCACGGCGGCGACCGCTCTCGGCAAATCCGGATTCTCGGTGCTGGTTTGCGAGGCGGCCGTGTATGCGGGGGCGGAGAACTGGTCGGGGGCGGTCTACTTCACCGAGAACCTCGAGGCCGACGACGCCTTCGGCCGCGAGACGGTCGAGCGGGCGCCCTTCGAGCGCCGTCTGATCGAGCGCGGTTTCTACCTGTACAACGGCCACTCGCTGCTCGGCGCGACGCTGCGCGATCCCGGCGTCTTCCGCTCCTGCTACACGGTGCTGCGGCCGGTCTACGACCGCTATCTCGCCGAGGTCAGCCGCGAGCACGGCGTCGTGCTGCTGTGCGAGACGACGGTGCAGAGCCTGATCCGCCATCGCGGGCGGGTGGTCGGCGTGCACACCGAGCGCGGCCCAGCCTACGCCGACGTCGTCTTCCTCGCCGAGGGCGACGCCTCGCACCTGGTCACGCAGGAGGGCTACGAGACGGTCGGCGCCGACGCCGCTGGTGGCAACGGCGGCGGTCGATCTCATGGCGCTGGTGGGCACGACGGCGCCCGCGGGCGCGGTGCCGGCGATGGCGACCGAGGTGGGCGCGGCCAAACGGGCGGCTCCAGCCTTGACGCCGGCGATCACGGCGGCCCCCATTTCCTGCAGGGCATCAAGGAGGTCATCACGTTGCCGCCCGGGGCGATCGAGGAGCGCTTCGGCCTGCCGGAGGCGGGCGGCGGCGCCTACGAGATGCTGCTGCGCAACGGCAGCCGCGGCGGCCGCACGGTGCGGCTCAACATGGGCGGCTTTCTGTACACCAACCGCGACAGCATCTCGCTGGGCCTGGTGCTGCCGGTCGACAACCTGTCGCGCGGCTTCGACGGCGATCACAACCTGCTGATGGAGTGGTTCAAGGGCCTGCCCGAGGTGGCGCGCTGGATCGAGGGCGGCGAGGTCACCTCCTACGGCGCCAAGATCATCCGCGGCGGCGGCGCTCGCGAGATCCCTCGCCTGGTGGACGACGGGCTGGCGATCGGCGGGGCCGCCAGCGGCATCGGCATCGACTTCCCCTATCCGAACTTCACCGGCCCGGCGACGGCGATGGGCCTGCTGTTCGCCCGCGCCGTCGGCGCGATCGCCGCCGATCACGGCGGCCCCGGCGGCGGCCGCGGCAGTGTCGATCCGGGGGGCGGCGGGACCGGTGTGGGGAGCCGGTCGAGCCCCTTCACCGCCGCGGCGCTCGAGCACGCCTACCTCAAGCCGCTGCGCCAGACTCACTACTACCGCAACGTCGAGCGACTTGCCGACTGGCCAGGCTACGTCGAGCGGACCAGGTTCTTCTTCGAGCGCCAGCTCGACGTCGTCAACGGCATGGCGTTCGTGGTCTCGCGGCCCGACATCGGCGGCCCGCGGCGCTGGTGGGAGGCGCTGCGGCTCAAGCGCCGCGTGCTCGGCAAGCGCTTCGGCAGCGCGCTGGGCGACCTGCGCGCCAATTCCGCCGCCCTGGGGCTGGGACGCGCCGCCTGGGCGGGGCTCGGCGCCGGCACGGTCGGACGCTGGCTGCTCAACACGGTGGCCGCGCTGCTGCCGTCGTCGCGCGCCCGCACCGGCGGCGACGCCGTCACCGGCGTCGCCGAGGCCGAGGGCCCGGGGGGCGCCAGGTTCCGGATGGTCTTCCGGGTGATGGCCGGAGCCGAGCCCGCCGGCCGCATGCCGCTGCTGGCGCGCTGGTACTGGAAGCGCTTCGCGCCCTCGCTCGCCGGCGCCTTCGCCGACGTCTACACCAACGACGACGAGCCGCTCGACGACAAGCTGCCGCGCGCCCTCGGCCGGGTGATCGGCTGCCTGTCGGTATGGGACCTGCTGGCCGCCGTGGTGATGGCGCCGGCCGCCGTGGCGACGATGGCCGCGCAGGCGGCGGTCGAGGCGTTCCAGTACTTCGTCCTGAAGAAGGACCTCGGCGAGTTTCGCGAGCAGCTCGTCGCCCGCCTGCTCGAGGGCAACCGCGCCCGCCTGCGCCTCGACGACGACGCCGTCGAGATCAGGACCAGCTACGAGCACAAGCTCGGCACCATCCGCTACCGCGAGGGCGAGCACTCGCACATCAAGGTGATGTGGCCCGACGAGCTCGCCGCCCGCGGCGAGCTGCGCGAGTCGCCGCTGTGGAGCGTCTGCCCGGCCAAGGTCTACGAGCTGGAGGTCAACCCGCGCGGCATGCCGGGCGTGATCGTCAACTTCGACAACTGCGTCAAGTGCGAGACCTGCTGGCGCGCCACCCCCGACGTGCACTGGAGCCGCGCCACCCAACAGCGGCTGATCTACGAGACCTACACGCCGGCCCACGGCGAGCTGCGTCGCTACCTGCTGGGGCGGCCGGAGCCGGTGCCGCGGCTGAGCCGGTCGCCGGGTTTTTGGGAGGAGTACTGGGCCGCGACGACCGTTCCTGTGGCTCTGGGGGCGGACTCGAACAGCTCGGTGTCGTCGGGAACGATCGACGATCGGGATCACGCGGCCGTTCGAGAGGCGGATGCGTCCGCTACCGAGGCTCGTCAGGCCGGCATCGAGCTGCATGCCGGCGCTCGCGTAGCACTCGCCGGCGTGGCCGCGGAGCTCGACCGGTTCGCCGTCACCCTCGAGGGATACTCGACTGCCCTCGGCGGCTCGCCGCTGACGCTCGAGCGGGGCCAGCGTCGTTACCTCGAGGAGCTGCTGGGCGTTGCCGCGCGACGCTTCGCGTCGGCGCGCGCGATCTGGCTGACCGATCCGCTGGCGCCGCTGCGCGATCGGTTCGGCGAGCCCGGGGCGGGGCTCTGGGGCGATGCCGCCGACCGCGTCGAGGAGCTGTCGCGACACGCCGCTGCCCGCCGCTACTTCTGGTCCGACGTCCTCGGCAAGCAGCTCCGCGACCATCACCTGCGTGGCCTGCGTCGCTTGCTCGAGCTCGCCGGGTGGTCGAACGCAGAGGCAGAAAGGGCAGCGATTGTGCGCTCCGGCTTTCTGGACCAGCCTGACGCAGCGGGCGCCGGAAAAGAAGCCTCCGGCGGGACGCCCACTGCCGCCGGCACCGGGCCGGAAACAGAAGGCGGGCCGTTCGATGATGCGCGTAGCCGGGAGGTAGGCGGTGGGGGGCCGCTCGACGCCGTCAGCGCCCGCGTCTGGGCGGCGGAGTGGCGACGGATCGAAGGCCGCCCCGCCGAGCTCGACGGCGTCCGCCGGGGCATCCGCGAGTGGCGCGACGAGCACCTCGACGGCGCCGCGCTGCGCGCCCTCGAGGAGCAGGAGCCCCCGGGGCCGGAGCTGCGCGGCTGGCTCGCCGGCCAGCTCCAGGCGGCGGTTGCCACCGGACGCCCGCCGGCGGGGGAGCGCGGGCGCGACCGAGCATCGGGCAGCGCCTACGGACGCCGCGACGTGCTGCTCGAGGAGCTGGCGGCGGTCGACCCGTCGCTGGCGGTGCTCGCCGGCCAGCACCTGCTGGCCTGCGACCTGCTCGCCGGCGCCGCGGGATCGGACACGCTCGCCGGCGACCTGCGGGCCGGGCGGGCGCTGGCGACGGTGGTCTCGCAGGGCTCGATCAGCAACCGCCCGCTGGTCTCGGGCGACGACGTCGTTGACCAGGGGGAGGCGCTCGCCGCCGGCGCCGCCGAGCTGCACGGCGAGGCGCCGCTGGTGGCCGCGGCGCTGGCCGATTGGCTGCTCGTGGTCCGCTCCGAGCGTTGCTACCTGGTCCCGGCCGGCGACCCCGGCCTCCGCCTCGAGCCGGTCGGCTGCATCGGCCTGCTGGGGGCCGGCGTCCGGCGAGCGGCCTTCGAAGGCTGCGTGGTGCCGGCGGAACGGATCTTCATCTCGGCGGCGCTGGCCGCGGTGACCGGGGTGGCGCCGCAATCCTTTGAAGTCGGGAAATCGGCGGATTCCTCCGGGGCGAGGGAAGCGGCGGGCCTGATGGGCGAAGCCGTTGGGCCGGACGCGACGGCGGCGACTGCCATCCCCCCCGCCGGCGAGCCCTACACCGACCTTTTGCCGATCGCGGTCGCCGATCATCTCGCCATCGTCCGCGGCGCCGGCGACTACCTCACCCGCCGGGCCCGCGAGCACGCCGCCAGCCGCGTCCAGTTCCCGGGATCGATGGAGGACGAGGCCGGCCGCGACAGCATCGCCAAGTTCGGCGCCGTCAAGCAGCTTCTCGCCGAGATGGAGGCGCGGCGTATCCTGGTCGAGACCCTCAGCATCATCGACCCCGGCCCGGCCGACGACCCCTGGGTGGGCGCCGCCGTCCGCAAGGTCTGCGCCGCCGACGCCTTCGGGCCGGCGGAGGGGTCGTTCGGCTACAACTGCGGGCAGATCTTCGGCGGCACGTCGTTCTCCGAGGACGACAACATCGCCAAGTACTACCGAGACAGCAGCCCCTTCCGCTTCCTGCTCGCCCACGATGACGCCCTGCGGGTGGAGATCGGCCGCCGGCGGCTGGCCGCCGTCCGCGAGGGCCGATCGCTGATCCCCGTTTCGGCCGACGAGACCGCCTGGCTCGACGAAGCCGCCGGGGCGGGGTCTCTCTCCGATATCGTCTCGAGCTGGCGGGCAGCCGCCGAGGAGATCGAGAGCTGGGCCGCTGGTGCCGCATCGAGCGGCGCGGCCGGCGGCGACGGAGATGGGTCGATCGAGCCGTCGACCGATGACGGCTTCCGCAACGCCGGCGATGGGCTCGCGGAGCTCATCTGCCATCAGGCCGGCGAGGCGGTCTTGCAGGTGCTGGCGGTGAAGGCGTGCATCCTGCGCACTGCCTGGCGCCTCGAGTGCGGGCTCGCCGCCCAGGCCACCCTGCAGGCGACCGCGCTGCTGAGCGATCGTCTCGTCGCCGCCGCGCCGGCGCTCGTCGCCGGCGCCGGGCTGCTCTCCGATGCCCTGCGGGTCGGCCGCGAGACGATCGCCGAGGGAGACTTCGAGCCGGGCGCCGCAATCCCCGACGCCGAGCCCTACGACGCCGTGCTGGCCACCGACCACGCCGCCGAGTCGGGCGAGTGGCTGATCCGCCCGTTCGACGCCGGCCACCTGCGCTACCTCCCGGAGATCCTCTGGAACGACGCCGGGCTGCGGGCCTTCCGCGAGCGGCTGGAGGCGGCGCAGCGTCGCCGCTTCGTCGAGCCGCTTTTCGACGGCCTGCCCTACGGGCGCTACCTCGAAAAGATCCACATCGTTCCCGCCGAGGACCTCGACTACCTGATCGAGCGCGGCTACCTGCGCATGCCGATCCCTGCCGAGCTCGGCGGCGAGGGCGCCCACAAGGCCGAGTACTACATCCTCTGCGAGATGACCGGCCGCTTCGGCGACGCGGCGCTGTCGCTGGCGATCATGGCCAACACCAGCATCGGCACGACGCCGGTGCTGCTCGGCCTCGGCCAGGACCTGCCGCGGGCCCGCGCCGAGCTCGAGAAGGTGAAGGCCGACCCGGCGCTGCTCGGCGACATCCGCGCCGGCCTCGACGCGATCATCGGCGGCCTGGCGCGGCCCGACCTCGAGGCCCTGCAGCGCGGCTACCTGGCGCTGTCGGAGCTGGTCAAGGCGCGCATCCTGAAATCGAGCGTCCTCAAGTACATCGGCGCCGGCTTCCTGCGCGCCTTCTTCGAGGCCGGTGCCGCCGGCCAGCAGCGCGATCTCGACGGCTTCGCCGCCGGGCTGCGCGAGGCGCGCCAACGCATCGACGAGATCCTCGAGGGCGTCGACGGCCGGCTGCTCGAGTACCCGCGCCGCGTGCGCGCCCACGAGCTGTTCCTGAAGCTGATCTCGGCCGGCTACATCTCGGCGTTCGCGCTCACCGAGCCGACCGCCGGCTCCGACTCCGGCGGCGTCAAGACCACGGCAAAGCTCACGCGACGCCGCGTCCACGAGGACGACGACGGCGTCCTCTGGTTCTGGCTCGACGAGGAGGGAAAGACGGGGCGCCGCAACCTGCTCGACGCCGATCGCCTGGAGCTCGACTACGAGCGGCGGCGGATCCTCTACCGCTGGTCGGCCGACGTCGACCCCAGCGAGATCGACCACGACGGCTACGACTACGAGAAGGACCGCGCCGGCCGCTGGCGCGCCTACGACCACGGCGGCCGCCGGGTCGACTTCACCGACATCGCGCAGATCCGCAGCGACGACTCCGGACAGCGGTGGTACGAGTTCTGGGAGCTCAGCGGCGCCAAGATGTGGATCACCAACGGCCGCTTCGCCCATTGCTTCGCGCTGTACGCGCGGACCGAGCCGGAGGGGGTCACCGGCTTCATGGTCGACCGCCACGCCGAGGGCCTGGTTGTCGGCGCCGACGAGGAGAAGCTCGGCCAGCGCGGCTCGCCGACCAACGAGCTGTCGCTGACCGGCGTGCGGGTCCCCCGCGAGTGCATCATCGGCTTCCGCGGCCGCGGCCAGGTCAACGCGCTGGAGACCCTCAACGCCGGCCGCACCGGCCTGGCGGTGACCACCCGCTCGACGATCCAGGAGATGATCGAGGACGCGCTCGACTTCCTCGGCAGCGAGACCGAGGGGCAAGACGTCCCCGCCGGCCGCTACCCGCGCCAGCAGGGGCCGCCGACGCCGCTGCAGGTCTTCTGGATGGGGCGGCTGACCGAGGAGCTGATGACCACCGCGGCGCTGTCCAACGAGCTGATCGGCCTGTTCGACCACCCGCTGACTCGGGACACGCGCATGGAGTCGGCGATCGGCAAGTACTACGGCAGCGAGGCCGAGCACGAGGGCATCGACTGGATGGAACGGCTCCGCGGCCTCGACGGCCAGACCCACCGTCATCGCATCGAGAAGACCCGCCGCGACGCCCGCGTCCTGAACATCTACGAGGGCACCAACGAGGTGCAGCGCTTCCTGCTGCTGCGCGACCTGGCGCAGCGGGTGCTGCCGGCCTGGCAGGCGGCGGGCGGCAAGGCGACCGGCGGGCAGAGCGCGGCGGCTACGTCGTCCGCGCCAGGCGACGAGGCTTCAGGCGTGCCCGGGCTGGCGGCCGGGTATGCCGCCGCGGCGGCGACCCACGCAGGTGCCCACCCGGACCTCCGCGAACGCCTCGAGGGGGCCAAGTCGCGGCTGCTGTCGCGTCTTGCCGAGGCGCAGGGTTCCTTCGGCGACATCGTCTGGTCGAACGTCAACCTGCAGCCGTGCTTCTTCCGGCTGGTCGAGATCGCCGGCCTGATCAAGGTGATGGACGCGCTGCTG
>DASWHK010000286.1:0-2184 GCA_036398215.1 Acidobacteriota bacterium
CGGGTGCTCGACGCCGTCGTCGATGACCACGAAGTCGTCCGCCGTCAGGCCGACCACCGGGTTGCCGTCGCCATCGAGAACGGCGGCGTGCACCCGCACCACCTCGACGCTGGCGCCATACACCGGTCGCTGCTGCGCGGCTCCCGGCGCCGGCGCGGCGATCAGCGCCGCGAGCACGGCCGCCGCCGCCACCCATGGTCTCGGGGTCGTCTGCATTGTTGAAACCTCCGCGCTGAACAATAACGCGAGCCCGGAGGGCGCCGGTAGCTCGCCGGGAATCCCCTGGGCCCTGGCGAACAGCTGCGACGGCGGGGGCTCGGAGGACGCGGGCAGCTCGCGGAATCCACTCGCGACCCTTGCGGGCAGCCGCGCTCGCCAGCATCGCCCTCATCAAAGATGGAATACCCGGAAAGGCTCGGTGGCGCACGGGGCGGCGCTCCGCCGGGCGAAACCGGCAGTGGGAGCGCGACTTTCGCCCGGCCACCGTTGGCCTCGTGCGACGGCCTCCGTTACCATGGGTTCCGTCCCCACCGTGCCAAGCGATTTTCCCCGGCAATCTCCATGCGACTTCCTCGGAGTGCCTCCATTTCGCTACGGATCGCCGTCCTGCTGGCGATGGCGGCCAGCGTTGCGGCCGCGCAGCCCGTCGCGCCGGCCGCCGCCGAGCAGGCGCGCCCGTTCGCCCAGGTCTCCCTGGCGGACGGCCCGCAGGTGAAGATCGTCACCCCGGCGATCGATCGGCCGCTCGCCGATCCGATCGTCATCCAGGCGCTGGTACGAGCGGCGCCGGGCCGCACGGTGGCGAGGGTCACCGCGTTTCTCGACGGCCGCGACCTGGGCGTGCGGACACGGCCTCCCTATCGGTGGGTGGTGCCCCGTCCGGAGAATGCCGCCGCCGTCCACGTGCTCATCGCCGCCGCCGACAGCGCCGGCGCCGAGACGCGGATCGAGGAGCTGGTCACCCGGGAGCCCGGGATGCGCTTCACCGCCGAGGTCCCGGCGGTGACGCTGAACCTGGCGGCGATCGACGCCAACGAGCGCTTCGTCTCCGACCTGCAGCCGGAGGAGCTGGTCATCCGCGACAACGGCGAGGTGCAGGAGATCCTCGACTTCGCCCGCGGCGAGGCGCCGCTGCGCATCTCGTTGCTCGTCGACCAGAGCGGCAGCATGGCCGACAAGATGGAGGAGACCCTGGCGGCGCTGGCGCGCTTTCTCCGCCAGCTGGGGCCCGACGACCAGGTCAAGCTGATGGCCTTCAACGACCGGGTCACCTCCTACACGCCGTTCACCAACATGCACGAGCTGGTCGGCTCGTTCGCCCAGGCGATCCGCGCCGAGGGCGACACGGCCCTCTACGACGCGCTGCTGTACGGCTACCGGCAGCTCACCAGCCACCAGGACGCGCGCGAGCGGCGGGTCATCTTCCTGCTCACCGACGGCGACGACCGAGCGTCGCGCAACGCCCTGCGCCCGGCTCTCGAGCGAATCCGCAACGGTGGCGTCACCATCTTCGCACTCGCCCAGGGGGAAGCACTCGACAGCGGGGACCTCCGTGACGTCCTGCGCGAGATCGCCGACCAGACCGGCGGCGAGGCCTTCTTCGAAAAGGACAAGAGCAAGCTCGACGGCGTCTTCGCGCAGGTCGCCGCCGCCATGCGGGCCCTTTACCTGGTCTCCTACCGGCCCACCGACCCGACCCGCGGCTGGCACCGGATCGAGGTCGAGGCGTCCCGACCCGACCTGCGGCTGCGCCACAAGCCCGGCTACGACCGGGCCGCCGGCGAGGGGGGGCGATGATCATCCGCGCAGCGGCCCGGCCCCAGGGCGCTCGATCCGGCAATGTCGCCAGCGCGCGGCCTTTTTCATTCTTATTCTTGTGGCTGTTGCTCGGGGTCTCGGCGGCCGCCGGAATGTTGCTGTCCGCGGCGCTGGTCATGACCGCGGTGGCGTCTCCTTTGCCCGGGGCGGCGCCGGCGCAGGACCCGGTGCCGGCGCAAGACTCGGCGTCGCAAGACTCGGCGGCGCAGGACTCGGCGGCGCAAGACCCGGCCGCACAGGAGCCGGCGGCGCAGGACGGCGGCGAGGTGGTGATCCCCGGCGGCGCCCGCTTCGTCCGCGCCGCCGCCGGCATGCCGCCGGCGGACCCGGCGCGCGGGGACGCCGACGACACGCTGCTGGTGGAGC
>DASWHK010000287.1:0-4317 GCA_036398215.1 Acidobacteriota bacterium
TGCGGCTCTCCGGCCTGGTGCTGCTCGGGGTGTGCATCGGCAAGGCGTTCTTCTACGACTTCCGGCAGCTCGACGTCGTGTTCCGGATCATCTCCTTCCTCGTCCTCGGCTCGCTGCTGCTCGCCGTCTCGTTCGTGTACACGCGCTATCGCGAGCAGCTCCGGAGGTGGCTGTGATGTCGCCGGAGGGGGACGAGGGCCGCCAAGCGGCCACGAGATCCCGGCGCGCGCTGCTGGCCCTACTGGTGGCGGCGATCGTCGGGTCCGGTCTCCTGGTCGCCGCGGGCAGCGGCGACGAGCGGGTCGGCCTGGGGTCGTTGTCCGAGCTGTGGGCCGATCTCGTCTGGGACGCCGACAGCGCGGCCCTCAACCTGACGCGTGTCCCCGATGCCGAGGAGAACCGTCTCGGCGCCGAGCTGGCGGGACCGTTGGCGGCGCATACAAGCGACGCGGCCGGCGAGGTCGACGGGCCGGCGCGGTTGGAGCGGATCGGCCGGCGACTGGTCGCCGGCGTCGAGCGGCCGGCGATCGACTACCGCTTCTACGTGATCCCGTCGGCGTCGGTCAACGCGATGGCGCTGCCGGGCGGCCACGTGGCGGTCACCAGCGCCATGCTCGAATTCGCCGCCACCGACGACGAGCTCGCCGTCGTGCTCGGCCACGAGATCGCCCACGTCGACCGCCGCCACTGCATCGAGCGCTATCAGCACGTCTTGACGCTCCAGAAGGCGGGCATCGGCTCGCTCGGCTTCGCCTTCGAGATGCTGCGCCGCCTCGCCGCGCAGGGCTACCGGCAGTACCAGGAGATCGAGGCCGACGCGGAGGGCCTGCGGCTGGCCCGGGAGGCCGGCTACGACGCCGCCGTGGGCGGGCCGCTGCTCGAGCGCCTCGCGACGTTGCGGGGGGAGCCGGTCCCGCCACCGGCCAGCGGTCCGATCGACGAGACGCTCGACTCGCTCGGCCGCCTGATCGGCTCCTACGGGCGCTCGCATCCGCCGTCGCGGGAGCGGGCGGCGCGCCTGCGGGCCTCGGCGAGCCGTCGCCAAGGCCGTTAGCAGGCCGTGTGACCTCACCGTCGGCTCTGGGCAACTTTCAAACTTGCCGGCTACCATCCCTGACCGAGGGCCGTCTTGCGGGCAGCGCTGCCGGGCGCACGCTCGAGCGCCGCCCGGGAGGGAGTCACCGCGCCTGCGTGTGATGAGTCGGCGACAAAACGGGTAGGCGACCCCCGCCGCCCTCGTTTAGGCTTGATGATCCCTGGAGGCCTTGGCCTCCGATCGGAGTGGCCGCCGAGTGCCGCCACCGGAAGCGAGCCGACACGCCGCTCCGGGAGTGACCGGCGCAAGGGGCCGAGGGCGAGGGAGGGAGCCGCGTGAAGATCACCACGGTCGACACGCACACCGAGGGGCAGGCGACGCGCATCATCGTCTCCGGGCTGGAGCCGTTGGGGGGCGCGACGATGGACGAGCGGCGGCGTGAGTTTCGCTTCCGCTACGACCGGTTGCGCACCGCCCTGGTCGGCGAGCCGCGCGGCCACGCCGGGATGCTCACCTGCGCGCTCATCGATCCGTGCAGCCCCGACGCCGACTTCGGCGTCCTCTTCATGCACAACGCCGGCTACCTCGATGTCGCCGGGCACGCCGTCATGGGTGTGGCGACGGCGTTGTTCGAGACCGGGATCATCGACGCCGAGGGCGATAGCGGCGCCGTCGTCTTCGAGACGCCGGCGGGCCTGGTGCACGCCACGGTCTGTCTCGATGGGGGGCGGGTCCGCAGCGTCACGGTGCGCGGCGTGCCCGCCTGGATCGGGCTGCTGGGCGCCTCGCTCGAGGTCCCCGGCCACGGCGAGATCATCGTCGACGCCGGCTACGGCGGCAGCCATTTCGTATGGGCCTGGGCCGAACATCTCGGCGTCGAGCTGGAGCCCGGCAACATGCCCGCCGTGCTCGCCGCCGGGCGCGCCGTCCTCGACGCCGCCAACGAGAGGCTGGCGGTTCGCCACCCGGAGACCGGCGAGCGGGTCGCCCTTCAGGTCGCCACCATCCTCGACGCCCCGCACCACGAGCTGCCGGCGCTGCGCAACGTCCACGTCTGGGGGCCAAGCCAGTTCGACCGCTCGCCCGGCGCCTCCGGCGCCAGCGCCCGGCTGGCGGTGATGCATGCCCGCGGCGAGATCCTGACCGGCGACGAGGTCGTCGTCGAGAGCCCGATCACCCACGGGCTGTTCCGCGCCCGGGTCGTCGAGGAGACGCGGGTCGGCGCGCGCGGCGCCGTGATCACCGAGGTGACCGGCACGGCGCACGTCACCGGCCTCCACGACTTCGTGTTCGACGCCGCCGACCGCCTCAACGAGGGGTTTCTGGTCGGCGATCCCCCGGCCGACCAGGGCGTCGAGGAGGAGCAGGAGGAGCCGGAGGAGCCGGAGGAGGGCGCCTCGGCGGAGTGACGATTTGCCGCGTAGGCGCTTTCAGGGGTGCGGATCGGTCAGCCTTCGAGGCGCTCCCCCCGGGCGGCACGACGATCCGGTGACGACAGATCCGGTCTCGGTGCCGAGCTCGCGCGCCAGCGAAGCGCCGGAAAGACTGCCCCACCAGGCCCAGGCGCCTACTGGCGCGGCGGCAGCACGGTCTGCAGGACCCCGTCGGCGTCGCGCATCCGTAGCTCGGGGCCCGAGCTCGTCGAGACCAGCGCGGCGTCGACCCCTCCCTCGAGATCGTAGAGCAGCAGGCCGGGGCCGTCTGTCGTCAGGCCGATCTCGGCAAGCACCCGGCCGCCGGCGGTGCGCGCCACAAAGCGCTGCGACTCGCTCGTTTCGCTGACCAGGCGGCCGAAGGTGATCATCCCCGGGATCGGGTCCGACGGCGTCGGAACCGGCGGGATGAGCTGACGGTTCTCGGCGGACTGGAGGCGGTATTCGAGGCTTTGCGCCACCCGCTCGAGGTTGTCGAGCTTCGCCTGCATCATGTCGAGGCGGGTCGATACCTGCAGTTGAAAGGTGTTCAGCGACTGCTGGAGCTGCTGGAGCTGCATGGTGGTGGCCGGATCCTGCGAGATCGCTTCGGCGGGCGCCGCCGGCCCCGGGGCCAGCAGCCAGCCGGCCGCCAGCGCCAGCGTCACCCCGAGGGTCACGGAAACGCCTTGGCTCAAACTCCGCTCGACTCGTACCATGAGACCTCCTCGCGGCTTGGCGAACGCCCTCTGGGGCCCGGCGCCAACGCTCGCATCACAATCGGGGACCGTAGCTACACCATATGCCGGCGACGCCGGCCGTGTCAGGGCACTGCGCGGTGGCGAAGGACATCACTGTCGTCGCTGCTCGTTGCATTCGCCGCCATCGCGCTCGCCACGAACATCGTCGTACTTCCGGGACGGGGGCTAGGTCGTGACCGACGGCGAGATCCAGAGGAGCACTCGAGAGCGCTCATCCCTCATCCTTCCATGGCGAGTACCCGGGTCGTGACCCACGGCGAGATCCACAAGGCCCGGCTGCTGGCGCTGGTCCTCCCGGCCGCCGAGCGCGAGGAGATCGAGCGCCGCTACGGCGTGCGGCCGGCGGCGCTCTCGGCGCTGGTCGGCGTCTTGGAGTTCTGGCTCGGCCTCGCTGTCTACGGCCTCGGCTTTCAGGGGATCGGGGGCGGCATCGTCGCCTGGCTGATCTGGCACGCCAACCCGATCACCTGGCTCGGCCTGCTGATCATGTGGACGGGGATCCTGCGCTGGGCCAGCTACCTCTCCAACCGCGACTCCTTCGGCGAGCCGCTCGTGTGGCTGTTTCTACGCCTGGCCCAGCGCAAGCGCGCCCTCTCCGAGCGGCGGCGGACCGTCGCCGAGTTCGGCGAAGAGCGCCCCGACCGGGTGGTGATCGATCCCGGCGGCGGTCTGCTGCTGCTGGCGAGCCGCAGCAAGCCGGAATGGGACGAGTACCGCACGGTCCGCCTCGAGGACCGCTTCTTCAAGATCGTCGCCGTCGAGGAGCGCCCCGATGGCCAACTCACCGCCGTCGCCTACCGCCTCGAGGAAGTGCCCGAGAGCGAGCCGCTGCGCGGCATCGTTCACTCGCCGGCGCGGCTGCCGCCGCTATAATCGCGGGGTCTTGGCGTCTACGACCGCCGTGCGGCGGCCATGGAGTAAGGATCTACCAGTGACGGTCACCTACGCGTCGTATCTCAAGCTCCACGAGTTGCTTTCGCTGCAACACCCGGCCGCGGAGGAGCCCGAGCACGACGAGATCCTCTTCATCATCGTCCACCAGGTCTACGAGCTCTGGTTCAAGGAGATCCTCCACGAGCTCGATTACCTCGACCGCCTGCTCGCCGAC
>DASWHK010000288.1:0-4790 GCA_036398215.1 Acidobacteriota bacterium
TTCCGCCCCACCCCGTTCAACCAGGAAGGTGTCAACATGAAGCGAGCCGCTTGTCTCTCCGTCGCCATCGCCGTTCTCGTGCTGGCGGCGCTGCCGCTGTGGGCGACCCAGCAGGTGACCGTCGTCGGCGAGATCGTCGACTCCGTGTGCTGGATCAAGAACGGCGCCCGCGGCGCCGGCCATCGCGAGTGCGCCCAGACCTGCGCCGACGGCGGCATCCCGCTGGCCTTGCTCGAGCAGGGCACCGACCAGCTCATCTGGGTGACCTCGAGCGAGAGCATGAAGGGCGCCAACGAGCAGCTCAGGGGGCACGCCAGCCACACCGTGCGCCTCACCGGCACCTATGCCGAGCGCGGCGGCACCAGGATCCTGGTGATCGAGAGCCTCGAGATGGTTAGCCGCTGACGCTTGCCAGCGCAGTTTGAGGGCGAAGGCGCCGGGACGGATCCAGGCGCCCTCAATTCAGAAATCGAACGACCGCGTTTCACACCGAACGCGGTCGTTCTTTTTCGGGGCCGCCGCCGCGTCGAGCGTGAGATCGCTGCATGATCATGTGTCGATCCGGCAGGTCGTGAGAACATAGATCAGCCCCTATTCTCATCTTTCCGATCTCCGGCTGCCTGACGCAGCCCGGCGGACGATACGGAACCGGCGATGAGTGAGACGATCCGCTACGCGCTGGTCTCGGACATCCACGCCAACCTCCCGGCGCTCGAAGCGGTGCTCGCGGACATCGAGCGGCGGGGCGATTTTGACGCGGTCTTCCACCTCGGCGACCTGGTCGGGTACGCGCCTTGGCCCGACGAGACCGTGGCGTTGATCGCCGCCCGCGGCATCGCCGGCGTCGCCGGCAACTACGACTCGACCGTCGCCCACGACTACAAGCACTGCGGCTGCCGCTACGAGGACGCTCTCCAGGAGGAGCTCTCCCACCTCAGCTACGAGTGGACGCGTGCCCACGTGACGGCGGCGACCAAGGCCTTCCTGGGAGCACTGCCCTTCCGGCTCGACGCGCGTCCGTTCGGCGGCCACGGCTCCGGCCGCAACGTCGTCCTCGTGCACGGCACGCCGACGCTCAACACCGTCTACTGGACGGAAGACCGGCCCGCCACCTTCAACCGCAAGATGATCGCCGCCGCCGGCCTCGGCGAGGGCGACGTGCTGTGCTTCGGCCACACCCACAAGCCGTGGCACAAGGAGGTCGACGGCGTCCTTCTCGTCAACACCGGCTCGGTGGGCCGCCCGAAGGACCACGACTGGAGGGCCGGCTACGTCGCCCTCACGCTCGCCGACGGCAGCGCCGAGGTCGAGGTCCTGCGGGTCGAGTACGACGTCGAGCGCGCCGCCAAGGCCATCCTGGAGAGCGACCTGCCGGACGGCTTCGCCCACTACCTGCGGAGCGGCGGCGCGACCCTGGAGGCACCGTAGCGAGCCCCACGAGAGCGCCCGAGCTTTCAGTCGCGCGGGACCCTGTTCCCGGAGATCCACACCGATTCGATCGTCCGGGTGTTGGTGATGTCGGCGAGCGGGTCGGCGGTGACGACGACAAAATCGGCGAGCTTGCCGGGCGACAGCGTGCCGCGGTCGGTGAGCCCGAGGCAGCGGGCGGCGTCCCCCGTCGAGGCGACGATGATTTGCATCGGCGTCAGCCCGGCCTCGGCCATCAGCTCCAGCTCGAGGTGCTCGAAGTAGCCCTGGAAACGGGCCGGCGGGCCGGAGTCGGTGCCCATCGCCACCGTTGCGCCGCCATCGACGACCGCCTTCAGGTTGGCGAGCGCCACCTGCAGGGCCTGCTTGTAGGCGTCCGGGCCGGCGCCCCGGTAGCGCGCCTGCCGCGCCGGGTCCTTCAGCGCCTCGACGACCGCCGGGTCGGCCTCGGCGAGGAAGAACGGGTCGGCGAAGAACTCCGGCTCCGACTCGTACACGAACGTCGAGATCTCGCGGGTGAGCGTCGGGCAGTAGCAGACGTCGTTGTCGATCAGCAGGTCGATGAGCTGTTCGTCGACGGGCTGGTCGCGGACGCTGTGGGCGACCAGGTCGGTGCCCGAGGCGAGCAGGTCCTTGGCGTCGTCGAGATAGAACAGGTGGCTGGCATGGCGGATGCCGTGGGCGTGCGCCGCCTCGATGGTCGCCCGGTAGACCTCGGGCGGCATCTTGCGGCCGGCGCCGAGGTTGTCGTCGACGCGGATCTTGATGAAGTCGGGGTCCATGGCGGCGATCTCGTCGACCTGCGCCCGCGCCTCCTCAGGCGTACCGGCGCCGACGACCGGGCCGGCGAACAGCAGCCGGGCGCGGTCGAGATCGGGCGCTTCCTCGGCGGCGCGCACGGCGACGGCCGCGTCCCCGTCGCCGCCGAGGCTGTTGACCGTGGTGATCCCGTAGCGGGCGTAGAGGCGCAGTTGATCGACGACGTTCTCCGCGGAGTAATGGCCGCCCTCGAGGCCGCGGGTGTCGCCGACGTGGCCGTGGGCGTTGATCAGCCCGGGTAGGATCGTCCGTCCCGTCAGGTCGACCCGCTCGGCGCCGGCGGGCACCGCGACGTCGCCCGCGGATCCGACCGCCTCGATCCGGCCGTCGCGCACCAGCAGCACCCCGTCCGCAATCGGCTCGCCGCCGGCCCCGTCGATGATCGTCGCGCCGGTGAAGGCCACCAGGCCCGGCGCGCCGCCGCCACCGCTGGAGCCCTGCGTGGCCGCTGGAGCGCCGGCATCGGCGCCCCCTTGACCGTCCGAGCAAGCCGGGGTCGTCGACGCTAGCATGACGAGAATCGGCGCCGCCAGCAGGCGGGACCAACTCCGTCGCTGCCGGCGCCCGTGCTTCTTACGCTTGTCGTTCATGAGCCCTCGCGCCTTCACTCACCACGTCATTGAGGACATACTGCCACGGTCCGCCTGGTGTCCTGCGGACCGCGCAGCCGCTCACCGAGGACCTCCCGGTTGCCGACCTCGACAACGCCGCGCGTGACCCGCGACGATCTACTGGATGCGCTCGTAGACCGCGTGGCTCACGCCGGTGATCTTGCCGTCGGCGTCCATGCGGACGTACTCATTGTTGATCGTGTTGCCGTCTTCCGAGAGCGTGTTGATGACCACCTGGGTGACCCGGCCGTTGCGCTTGTTGTAGATGCGTGTGCTGCGCTCGTTGATGATCTCGACCGCCGTCTCGGAGCCCTCCTGGCCCTCGACGGGCCGGAACACGCCGTCGAAGAGCGTCACGTACCCCCACTCGTTCTCGTTGCCGCTCCGATTGACCGAGCGGACCGTGATCTTCATCCCACCGTCGCCGTAGGGCTCGTAGGTCATGATGTTGCTCGACGGCGGCGGCGCGTCCGACTGCATCTTCCAGACCCCGAACCGCGGGTTGGCGTTCTGCGCCAAGACGTCGGCGGCCGCTGCCAGAACGAGGGCGATGATCGCGAGGCTGGCTATCAGATTCCGGGTGCGCATCGGTGGGTCTCCTGTGTTCGTGCGGATTGCGCGGGGAGACCGCAGCATACTGCCGGGGCCGCGGGCCGACAAGGGATCCCAGCCCCCTCGCCCGGCGTGTGCCGGCGTCCCATGCGTCGGTCAGGCGGTCACCTCCCGGGTTCTCGATCGGGTGCGCCCGGCGTTCGCGGTGGCAAAGGCGGCGTCCAGGTCGGCGACCAGGTCCTCGGCCGCCTCGATTCCCACCGACAGGCGGACCAGCCCCTCGGGGATCGCCCGCGCCCGCCGCACCTCGGGCGGGATGCTGGCGTGCGAGAGCTGGCAGGGGAGGCTGATCACCGAGCCGACGCCGCCGAAGCTCACCGAGATCTTGAAGACCTCGGTGGCCTCGACGATCCGGCGGGCGGTGTCGTCATCGTTGGTCGCGAAGCTGATCACGACGCTGGCCCCGCGCGCCTGGGCGGCGTGGATCGCGTGGCCCGGATGGTCCTCGAAGCCTGGCCAGTGGACCGTCGCCACCTCGGGGCGCTCCCTTAGGAAATGGGCGACCCGCTCGGCGTTGGTTGCCTGACGGTCGAGGCGCACCGCCAGCGTCTTGACGCTGCGCAGCAGCAGCCAGGACTCGAACGGGGCGAGGCCGGCGCCTTCGGCGTTCTGGACCCAGTAGAGGCGCTCGGCCAGCTCCGGGTCTTTGACGGCGATGATCCCGCCGGTCATGTCGCTGTGGCCGGAGAGCGCCTTGGTCGCCGACTCCACGACGATGTCGGCGCCCAGCTCCAGCGGCTTCTGGAAGTAGGGCGACATGATCGAGTTGTCGACGGCCAGCAGTGTCCCGTTGTCGCGCGCCAGCCGCGCCGCCGCCCGCAGGTCGGTCACCTTCAGCAGCGGGTTGGTCGGGGTCTCGAGCAGCAGCAGGCGGGCGCGCTCGTCGAGCGCCCGAGCGACGGCGTCGAGGTCGGTGGTATCGACGTAGCGGACCTCGATGCCGTGGGTCTCGCCGATGCGTGACAGCAGCCTGTAGGTTCCTCCATAGAGGTCGTCGCCGGCGACGATGGCGTCGCCGGAGCCGGCCAGCCGGGTCACGGCGGTGATCGCCGCCATGCCGCTGGCGAACGCCAGCGCCCGGCTGCCGCCCTCCAGCTCGGCGACCAGGTCCTCGAGCACGGTGCGCGTCGGGTTGCCGCTGCGGCTGTAGTCATAGGGCCCGAGCTCGTCGGCGCCCGGCTGCTCGAACGTCGCCGTCTGGTAGAGCGGCGTCGACAGCGGCGCGTTGGGATCGCCGGGGGCGGGCTCGAACTGCACGATGAGGGTCGGAAGCCGATAGCTCATGACGCCAGCCTCCTTTCCGCCAGACGGTTGCCGCGC
>DASWHK010000289.1:0-3422 GCA_036398215.1 Acidobacteriota bacterium
GACGAGCTCGACCTGCCGCAGAGCCTGCTCGAGGTCGTCGGCTACGACTTCGAGGAGCGCTCCCTGCAGTTCCACACCGGCGCCGGCCCCTCGGGCATGACCCGGCGCCGCGCCATATTCCACGGCCACGGTGAGGGCGTCGACGACAACAAGACCGAGGTCACCGAGTTCCTGCGCGCCGTCGACGCCGGGGTCGCCGGCCTGCTGCGCAACAACGGCAACGGCGCGCCGCTGGTGTTGGCGGCCGTCGAGTACGAGATCGCCATCTACCAGTCGATCAGCAGCTACCCGCACATCGTTTCCAGCGGGATCGTGGGGAACCCCGAGCATGTGGACCCCGCCGACCTGCACGCCGCGGCCTGGCAGCTCGTGCAGCCCCTGTTCGCCGAGGACCGCCGCGCCGCGAGCGACAAGTATCGCGCGCTCGCCGGTACGGGCACGGCGAGCGCCGACGTGCGGGAGATCGTGCCGGCGGCATTCGATGGCCGCGTCGGCGTCCTGTTCGTCGCCACCGACGAGTACCGCTGGGGCCGGTACGATCCCGAAGCCCGCAGGGTCGAGCCCCACGACGAGCGCCTCGACGGCGACCGCGACCTGCTCGAGGTGGCGGCGGCGCGGAGCCTGACGAGCGGCGCCGAGATCCACGCCGTGCCGGCAGCCGAGCTGCCCACCGACGGCCCGATCGCGGCGATCTATCGCTACTAGCGCGAAGGCGTCTGCAGACCCTCGAGCCGGCGTTCGAACTCGGGTGAGCGGATCAGCTTGAGCAGCACGGAGGCGTACTGGCCGCGGCGCATCTCGGCCTGATACAGGCGGACGCCGGCGCTGTCGGACTCGCGGCCGAGGATGCCCTGGTAGAACTGCTCGAGCAGGGCGGCGGGGTCCACACCGGCGCTCTTCTCGCGGAACTCGGGGCTGCGGAACATCGAGGTGACCAGCGTATCGAGGTTGCCGGCCTGCACCTCGGCGACCGCCGAGCTGAAGCTGCCGGCGTCGGGCTCGCGGGCGAGGATCGCTTGATACAAGGCGTTGACGACGAAGACGGCCTCCGACCGCGAGTAGCTGCTGCGGGCGGCGGCGCTGACCTCGATGTCGATGTCCCAGAAGAAGTTCAGGTTGTTGGGCACCGAGATCTCGAGCCGGCAACGCCCGCCCGCGACCCGCGCGCTGACCCGCAGCTGCCCCTCGCCGAGGTTCTCGACCTCCAGCATCGAGCCGCAGTTGCGGTCGTTGTACCCGAGCGCCAGCCACTCCGCCGGGAAGCGGCGGCCGGCCTGATCGCGACCGACCAGCTCCAGGTGGATCTGCTGGCGAGGCGCCAGCACGATGCCCGAACGGCCCGATACATCGACGGCGCGGCGGTCGGCATCGGTGGCCACCAGCTCCGCGGTGCACAGCACCGGCCGCGACCAGCTGCCGCAATCCTGGGCGAGCGCCGGCTCGGGCAGCAAGAGAAGTGCTGCAAGCCCCAGAATCAGGAGCCCGCCGCGAACCAGCCCGGCACGTCGACGAGATCCCCCCGGCCGGCGTGAGCTACGAGAAGCCGGGCGGCACGAGCCACGGGAAGCGCGCGACACGATCTCACAAAAGCTCGTTGGCATGGTGGCGAAATCCCTCCGATTGGCGGGTAGAGTACCCATACGTCGACTGTACTCCTCGGCCCGCGCGACAAGAAAGTCCGCCCTCCTTCCCCCTGCGCGCTAGCTGCCAACGAGGCGCCACCCCCGGATTCCACCCCGGTCGACGCCGCCGCCGGAAAGTCCGGCCGGCGGCCCCCACGCGCTAGCTAGCTGCTAACGAGGCTCCGCGCCCGGATCCATCCGGGTCGATGCCGCTGCCGGAAAGTTCGGCCGGCGCCCCCCCGCCGGGTCCACCCGCGTCGGGGTCGCCTCCCCGGAGACGATCGTCGCGGCGGCCGCGGCGATCGCCCGGATCGTGTTGGTCATGTGGTCGAGGTCCAGGGTCTCGACCTCGTCGGAGACCCGATGGTAGTCGGGGTCGACGTCGATCGGCGTGGTCGAGATCGTGTGGGCTGGCACGCCGAGGCGAGCCAGGGTGGCGTTGTCGGAGCGGTAGAAGAGGTTCTGGCTCGGGTAGGGGTCCGCGTAGAACTCGTACGCGGTGCCCGCCACGGCCTCCTGCAGGATCCGCCCGAAGGTCGAGCGGTCGAAGCCGGTGATCCACGCCGTGTTCGGCCCGCTGACTGCCGGCTTGCCGATCATCTCGATGTTGAACATGGCGACGATCTGGCCGGGATCGAGCTGCTCGGAGAAATAGCGGGAGCCGTGGCCGCCCGATTCCTCGGCGGTGAAGGCGGCGAACAGCAGCGTCCGCTCGGGCTTGCCTGCCTTCTTGAAGGCGCGGGCCAGCTCGATGACCGCGGTGGTGCCCGAGGCGTTGTCGTTGGCGCCGTTGGCGATGGCGTCCTCGCCGGGCGGCGCCGGCCGGATGCCGATGTGGTCGTAGTGGGCCGAGAACAGCACGTACTCGTCCTCGCGATTGCCGCTGATCTTGCCGACGACGTTGGCCAGCCGCCGCTCCGCATCCGACGTTTCGGCGCCGTCTCCTGACGGGCGCCGCCGGCCGCCGGCAGGGACCGCAAACTCCTGCAGGTAGTCGCCGGCGCCGTCGATCTCCTCCAGGCCGATGGCCGCGAACTCCGCGGCGATGAACCGCGCCGCCCGCATGGCGGCGGGTGTGAAGGCATCGCGGCCCTCCATGTCGTCGGCGGCCAGCACGCGGATCACCCGCTCGGCGCTGGCCCGATCGATCTCGGGGACCTGCGCCGCCAGGCTCGGGCCGGCGGCGACGGCGATAGCGAAGACGAGGGCCAGCGCCGCCCGGCGCCCGGCCCTCCGTGAAGTGCGGTTCCACTGAGGCCTGAACGCGCTCATGCGAATTGCTCCTTGGGACAGGTCGCCAGCAAAGGAAAGGCCGCCATCGGGGGAAACCGCACGATCGAGGACGGCATGATGAGCTTACCGCAGTGAGGGCGGGCATTGGGCGGGCTACCGGCTGCCTCGCGGACGCGATCACGGCAGCTGTCGTTGCAGGCCGGAACCCTGAATGCGAGAAGAACGCGAGCCGCGACAGCAGCACACTTCCCGAGCGACTGTGCCATCTCTCCGCTCACCCTCTGGGGCACCGGTTGACATACGGTCGTGGTATATCAGCAGGCCCTCGCGCGGATCAGAGTGGCCGGGTCGGGCCATGATGGCGGGGCTGCGCCGGGAATGAGAGACTTGCCGGCCATGACCCTCTCGATGGGCCTGCTCCTCGTCATCCTCGCCACCGCCCTGGTGCTGTTCGTCAGCGGCTGGGTGCGCATGGACCTGGTGGCGCTGCTGGTGCTGGCGGCGCTGGCGATCACCGGCCTGGTGAGCGCGGAGCAGGCGCTCTCCGGATTCAGCAGCCCGGCGGTG
>DASWHK010000290.1:0-3652 GCA_036398215.1 Acidobacteriota bacterium
TGGCGCTCTTCGCGGCAGCCTGCGGCAGCGGCGGCGAGCTCACCTCGGACCAGGCCCAGGCGCTGCTCGACGAGCAAATGAGCGCGGGCACGGCGGAGGTGCTCGGCGTCCGTCAGATCAGCGATCAAGAGGCCGTAGCGCGGGTCAGGCTGGCTGGATCGGAAGCGGGCGAGATCGATGTAACGTTCGTCCTCTTCGACACCGGCTGGCGTCCGGAGAACGCCCAACTGATGGCCAGCTCTTCCCCCCTACAGCGGTTGCTGGGAGCGGCCGACCGCGGCCGGCAGCGCAGGACCATGGCGGACATGCGCAACATCGCCACCGCCAACGGCACGATGCGCGTGGACACGGGAAGATACGCCCAGAGACTGGCGGAGCTGGTCGAGAACGACTACTTGCGCGTCGCGCCTCCGACCGATGGCTGGGGCAACGCCTGGGTCTACTCGACGGGCGCCGACACGTACACGCTCGTCTCGCTCGGCAGTGACGGGGCGGCTGGGCCGGCGCCCCCGAGGGTGTGGCTCGACGAGCCATACGCCCCCGACATCGTGCTGACCGACGGTCAGTTCACCCAGGCCCCGACCGGGCGATAGAAAGATGAACGACGATACGGATCGGCCCGCCCTCGGCTCCGGGGTCGCACTCGTTGCCATCGCGCTTCTGGGCGCCGCCTGCTCGACGAACACGCCCGCGGGCGGCGGCGGCGACGCCTGGGTCGGCACCATCACCACCGAGGGCAACCTCACCACCGTCGTCAACGAGTCGGGGTCGGTGTGGGGCGGACCGGCGACGCTCGTCGAAGAGGCGTCGATCGGCGTGGAGTCGGGGCCCGACGAGTACATGTTCGGCAACGTGCCAAGCGTCTGGGCCACGGACGATCGGATCCTCGTGCTCGACTCCCAGGTCCCGGCCGTACGGGTGTACGACCTGGAAGGCAACCACCTGTTCGACGTCGGCCGGCGCGGCGAGGGGCCCGGAGAGTTCACCCAGCCCAGCGGGATCGCGGTCACCGGCAACGACGACATCCTGGTCGTCGAGTCCAGCACCCAGATCGAAGTCTTCGCCTCCGACGGCACGCCGAAGGCCACCTGGAGCACCGGGAGCATGTATCAGATCAGCACGCCGGAGATGCTGATCCTCGGCACCGACGATGCCGCGTGGGTGCCGGCCATCGACTTCGAGAACAGCCGCTTCGGTCGCCTCAGAATCGGCCCCGATGGCGAGGCCGGCGAGCCCGTGTTTCCCCCCGAGCCGGAGCGCGACTTTCCCTGCCTGACCTACTCGCGCTCCGGGCGCGAGAGCAGGTATTGCGCCATACCGTTCCAACCCTTCTCGCTCAACACGATGACGCCCGAAGGCTCCTGGGTGGTCGGCATCAACGACACCTACTCGTTCGAGATCCACGAGCCGGACGGCTCGAGGCTGCGCGTCGAGCGCTACTGGACGCCGGTTCCCGTGACCGCCGAAGAGGCGGCCTATCGTAAGGACTCGACCACGAGAGTCATGCGCGAACGCATCGTTCGCGAGCCCTCGTGGACCTGGAACGGGCCCGAGATCCCCGACCACAAGCCCGCCTACAGTCAGCTCTGGCCGGACCGCAACGGTCGCATCTGGCTGCTGCGCGAAGGGCCGTCGCGCCGGTCGACCGAGTGCCTCCAGGACGTCCCGGAGTGCTGGGTCTCGGAAAGCCATTCGCTGGATGCCTTCGGCCCGGACGGCCGCTTCCTGGGGTCGGCGACGATCGATCGCGCCCCGGGCTGGCGGCCGTTCATCGACGGCACCACCGTCCTGGCGACCGTCATCGACGAGGCCGGCACCATCATGGTGAAGCGTTACCGCTTGGTGCTGCCTGGGTGATTGGATCGCCATTCCCAGGAGCACCCCGCGCTACAATGAGCCCTCGTGCGCCGCGTCCGTTGGGAATCCGTCCGCACCAGCGCGCCGGCCGATGACGGGGGAGCGAACGCCATGCGTAAGCTGACGATCAAGGGCG
Source organism: Acidobacteriota bacterium (assembly GCA_036398215.1). GTDB lineage: Bacteria > Acidobacteriota > UBA890 > UBA890 > UBA890 > DASWHK01. Next base: position 1,994 of record DASWHK010000290.1, read on the forward strand.
CCTGCGGCGGATGAGGTCCGACGCCGCGCCCGACGTTCGCGATCGTTTGCTCAACGGTCCGCCGCTGCTGCTGGACGGCGGCCTCGGCAGCGAGCTCGACCGGCGCGGCGTCGACGTGTCGCTGCCGTTGTGGTCGGCGCGCGCCGTCATCGAGGCGCCCGAAGTGCTGCTCGAGGTGCACCGCGAGTACGCCGCCGCCGGCGCCGACATCATCACGGCGGACACCTTCCGCACCCAGCGGCGCACGCTCGACAAGGCGGGCGTCGCGCAGGAGGCGGCGGACCTTACGGCGGTCGCCGTGCACCTGGCCCGCGCCGCGGTGGCCGCCGCGGCAGCGCCGGCGTTCGTTGCCGGCTCCATGGGGCCGCTCGAAGACTGTTACCGTCCCGACCTGGTGCCCGACGCGGAGGCGCTCGATCGGGAGCACGCCGAGATGGCCCGGTCGCTCGCCGGCGCCGGCGTCGACCTGATCATCGTCGAGACCATCAACACCGGGCGCGAGGCCGTCGCCGCGGCCCGCGCCGCCGTCGCCGCCGAGCTACCGGTGCTGGTCAGCCTGGTGTGCGACGCCCGCGGCAACATGCTGTCCGGCGAGGACCCCGGCCGCGTCGCCGTCTCGCTCGCCAACGTCGGCGTCGCCGGCGTGCTGATCAACTGCGCCCCGGCCCCCGACCTGCTGCGCGCCCTGCGCCGCGTCGTCGAGGCCGTCGATCTGCCCACCGGCGGCTACGGCAATGTCGGCCACGCCGACGAAGAGGGCGGCTGGGTGAACACCGACGCGGTCGAGCCGAAGGCCTACGCCCGCCACGCCGCCACCTGGCTCGACGCCGGCGCCCGCATCATCGGCAGTTGCTGCGGCACCACACCGGCGCACACCAAGGCGCTGCGCATTCTGATCAATGGCCGCTCGGGCGTGTTTTCCGGACCGGGCGGCGGGCGATGAGCGACGTAATGCCTGGCTCCGTGGCAACAGCGGCGTCGAGCCATACCATCCGACCTGCACGAGGAGGCCGTCCGCCTCGCCGGCGAGTGGCGCTGGCGCCCGCAACAGATCAACGGGACGCCCGTGCCGATGGCGATCGGTCTCAGAGATCGGCAGGCGCCCGCACCTCCACGAGATCTCGGATCCTCCGAGCCAAGCGTGCATCGATCGTAAGCAGCGGCTCCTTCGAAAGGTGAGCGAGGGCCACGTACTCCGCATCGTAGGTCTTTGCCCAGCCGAACGATGACGCAAGACGTCGCGCCTCTCGCAAGACCTCAGATCTCCTCACGAGACGAATCGGAGACCCGATGAGCCGCGAGACCGCGATCTCGGCCAGCTCCGAAGAGATCTCCCGGCGCCATTCGAGACCCTGGATCGCTGCAAGGACCTCGGATCGCAACAGAATGGGAGCTTGGAGATCTTCTTCCAGCAGATCGAATCCTGCCGAAGCGAGGCAAACGGCGGTGGTGACGCTGGCATCGATGACCATGCTCAGCGGCTGGAGCGCGCCCGCCGCACGGCCTCGAGCACGTCCGGCATCGGCTCGCCGGTAGCCGTTCGGCGCCAGGCTGCCGGCAGTCGGGAGGCCGTATCGCTCGGAAGGTCGGCCTCATCGATCATGTGTTGCAGCCCCACTTTCTGTGCCGGGAGCTTGCCCGATCGGATCCATCTACGAA
>DASWHK010000291.1:0-1621 GCA_036398215.1 Acidobacteriota bacterium
AGCTGCGGGTGGCGCCGTGAAACTCCACGGCCGCGAGCTCGTAGTGCCGGCGACGGTGGCTGTGCAGCGTCCGGCGCAACGAGCTGGAGCTCTTCTGCTGCAGGTCGCCCCAGACGTAGTCGAAGGGGGTGTTGCGCTCCGGGCGGCTCGCCGGCAGCACCGGCCAGACGACGCCCTCGAACTCCTCTCGGGTCAGTGCGAGCGCCGACAGAGCATCGCCGCGACCGGCCTCGATGCCCTGCAGGACGGCTTCGGCAAGCTCCTCGACGCTGGCGAACGTCGCGACCAGCGGCGGCGCCGCCCGCGAGTCCTCGACCCCGGATGCGACCCAACCGCTCTCGGCGGCCTCGAGCGCCCCCTCCGGCAGGCTCGCCGCCGCCACCCGGGCGGCCTGCGCGATCCGCTGCGCGGCGATCCTCTCGCGCGCCGCCGGGTCGGCGGCGGGCGCCCCGGCGCAGCCCGCCGCCAGTACCCCGGCGGCCAGAAGAAGCGGGGCCAGCGCGCGCACGTGACCGGCCGCGCTCGTGCGGCGGGCAAGGCCGGGAGCTCCCCGGAGGCCACGGGGCTCCCGGCCGTTGCCGCTCACGGACGGATCAGGCGTGGGCATCAAGGCTCCGTCCAGCCGCACCGTTCGAGCAGAGGTCGCCTTTTCCACGGCCCGGCGAGCCGCTCACTGACCACCACCGGGGCCGATCCCCGGGACCACGGGGACGGCGGGGCCGTCGCCGGGCTCGTTCTTGTGGCGCCGCAGGGGCCTGCCGTCGATGCCGACCGACTGCCCCGGCAGGAACGCGGTGAACCCCTGATCGCTGGTCGTCCACTTGGCCGGGGTTCTCGTCCAGTCGTCGGTGGGCAGCGGGCCCATGGCGCCGATGAACGAGGTGGCCTCGATGAACGAGTTGCCCGGCGGCGGCGGCGCCACCGGGACCGTGCCGATGACCGCCGGCGAGGTGAGCTGCGGCCGGAAGTCGGGATTGGTCAGGTTGAAGGGATCGACCAGCAGCGGGTCGATGACGAAGATGCTCGGCCACTGGTTGTTGACGTAGCCGGCCGATCCGCTGTGGATGTTCGGGTTGTTGTTCCAGGCGATGGTGTTGCCGATGATCAGGTTGCCGGCGAGGACCTGGGCGTGGGTGGCGCTCTGGTCGATACGGAGGCCGGCTTCCTTGAAGCCGATCACGATGCTGTTGCGAATGGTGGCGGCGGTGCCCTCGCGCAACAGCATGCCGCGGTTCGACTCCGGCCCCCAGACCGTGAACGGATCGCCGACGAGCGTGGCGTTGTAGAGCGTGGGGTTGCTGCGCGGGGTCAGGTCGTTGTTCTCCGCGTTGTTGTCCCACTCGAAGCCGCGGTCGGCGTCGTCGCCACGCTGCTGGGCGATGACGTACTGGGCCGAGCCGCGCCATCCGTCGGTCTGGTCGAGGCTGTCGTCGCCGATGTTGGTCAGCACGATGTGTTTCAGGTTGACGGTACCGCCGAACATCTCGATGCCGTCGTCGAGGTTCATGTGGACCTGGACGAAGTCGACCAGCGTGCCGCTGCCGACGCCTTGCAACGCGATGCCGTTGAGCTCGTTGTCGGGGCTGAGCTCGGTGCCGGCGTACTCGACGCGCACGTAGAC
>DASWHK010000292.1:0-9273 GCA_036398215.1 Acidobacteriota bacterium
CCGCGGGAGCAGTGGACGGTGGCGGGCCGCTCGCTCGGCAAGGTCAACGGTCGCGACATCGTCACCGGGAAACACGTGTACCCCTCGGACGTCACGCTCCCGGAGATGCTGTACGGCAAGGTGCTCCGCCCGCCGGCCTTCGGGGCGACGCTGGCGGCGGTGGACCTGAGCGCGGCGCGGGCCATGCCGGGGGTGACCGCCGTGCACGACGGCCGGTTCGTCGGCGTCGCCGCGCCGACCGACGAGGTGGCGGCGCGGGCGATCGCGGCGGTCCGCGCCGAGTGGGACAGCACGCCGCAGATCGGCGAGCGCGAGCTCTTCGACCATCTGAAGAACACCGCGGCGGCGGGCGGCGGCGGTCCCGGCGGTTCCGGCAGTGCTGGCGACCGTGGCGGCCTTGGTGGTGCTGGCGGTTCCGGCGGTGCCGGCGGCCGCGGCGGCTCCGGTGGTGCCGGCGGTCGCGGCGGCTCCGGTGGATCGAACGAAGCCGCCGCAGCGGTCGACGCCGGCCTGGCGGCAGCGGACATCACCCTGTCGCAGACCTACACCGTCGCCTACATTGCCCACGCCCCGCTCGAGCCGCGCGCCGCGGTGGCCCGCTGGCAGGACGGCAAGCTGACGGTCTGGACCGGCACGCAGCGGCCGTTCGGCGTGCGCAGCGAGCTTGCCGACGCCTTCCGTCTTGCCGAGGAGAACGTCCGCGTCATCATGCCCGACACCGGCTCCGGCTACGGCGGCAAGCACACCGGCGAGGCCGCCGTCGAGGCGGCGCGCCTGGCGCGAGCAGCGGGCCAGCCGGTCAAGCTGGTGTGGACTCGCGAGGAGGAGTTCACCTGGGCCTACTTCCGCCCCGCCGGCGTCATCGAGGTCGAAAGCGGCGTGACCCGCGACGGAACGTTGACCGCCTGGGACTTTCACAACTACAACTCCGGCGGCTCGGGGATCAATACGCCCTACGACGTCGCCAACCGCCGCATCCAGTTCCATCGCAGCGACTACCCGCTCGCCCAGGGCTCGTACCGCGGCCTCGCCGCCACCGCCAACCACTTCGCCCGCGAGACCCACATGGACGAGCTGGCCGACGCCACCAGCATGGACCCGCTCGATTTCCGCCTCAAGAACCTCTCCGACGAGCGGATGCGCGCCGTTCTCACGGCCACCGCCGAGGCGTTCGGCTGGCGCGGTCGCGCCGCCGGTAACGGCCTCGGCAGCGGCATCGCCTGCGGCTTCGAGAAGGGCGGCTACGTCGCCACCGCCGCCGAGGTCTCGGTCAACGAGCGCACCGGCGCCGTGGCGATCACCCGCATCGTGGCGGCATTCGAGTGCGGCACGATCATCAACCCCGACCAGCTCGAGAACCAGGTCGAGGGGGCCGTGGTCCAGGGCATCGGCGGTGCCCTGTTCGAGGCCATCGAGTTTGCCGACGGTCGCATCCACAACGCCCGCTTCTCGCAGTACCGGGTGCCGCGCTTCACCGACATGCCCGAGATCGAGATCGTCCTGCTCGATCGCCGCGACCTGCCCTCGGCGGGCGCCGGCGAAACCCCGATCGTCGCCATCGCCCCCGCCCTCGGAAGCGCCATCTTCGCCGCCACCGGCGTCCGCCTGCGCGCCTTGCCGCTGGTGCCCAACGGGTTGCCGGCGACGAGCGCGGCGCCGCGCGCCGAGTGACGACGCAAGCGACTCGCCGAAGCGCTCACCAAAACTTCTTCCGAACGACTTGCAGGCGCTTCGCTCAGTGACAGGTACAGCGCATCGGCCTGATGGTCCACTGTCAGCTTCAAGGGATGGTCCTCCCCTTCGCTCAGCGCTCCGGGGATGCGTCGATGATCCGCTGGTAGACCGCGCGCGCTTGTTCGATGCCCTCGCGGTAGGCCTGCTCCTCGGCGGGAGTGTTCCAGGCGGCGCGGCGTGAGACGCGATCCCAGAGGATGTCGACGGCCTCCAGCAGGAAGCGGGCGTCCTCGGCGGAGGTGTAGGTGACGCCGTCGCGAACGACGTACACGGGGCTGGTCTGGGCGAACGGGAAGGCGTCGCCGATGTAGCGGCTCGGAGGGCCGATGGCGCGGGCGGTGATCCATCCACCGCGCGGGAGGTCGACGCTCGTCGTCAGCAGCCATTGGTAGGCGTTCGCCGGCGGGGTTTGGTCGGGCGCCTGCACTCGGCGGAGTACGCGCCCCGTCCCCTCCACGTCCCAGCGCTGCACGACCTCGCCGTTGGCGACGATCTCGACGGCGCTCAGCGGCGCGATCGAGGCGACCTCGACGCGTAGCTCGAGGCTGGTCGGATCGTCGCCGGACAGGTCGATCTGCTCGCCGAGCCCGTGGAAGCTCTCGGGGTCGCGCGGGTCCTGCACCGTGAGGAAGACCAGCGGCCCGCTCGTGCCGAACGTGCGGCCGGCCCGCACGGCGTCGAGCCAGGCGCCGAAGGTCAGCGGCGGCGCGCCCTGGACGTGGACGTAGGCGCGCGCCGTGCCCCCCGAGGGATCGAGCCAGACGTCGGAGAAGTTGTCGGTGCCGCCGGTGGCGGCGATCCGGAAGCCGCAGTTCAGCAGCCGGTAGTAGATCTCCGCGGACTCCAGCTCGAGCGAGGCGATCGAAACCACGTCGAAGAAATCGCCGCGGCCGAGCGCCACGTGCACCGGGATGTCGGCGCCGGCGGCGCGCTCCGGCGTGTCGACCGGCCCGTTGTACGGGTGCACGAAGCCGGCGATGCCGCCCTGCTCGTGGGCGGCGTCGATGTGGCGGAGCTTGAGGACGTCGGGCGCGTAGGGAGTGCCGCGGGCGCCGCCGATCAGCGGCATGATGAAGCGCTGCAGGCCGAGCAGCGCGACGTGCCCGTAGGAGCCGCGGAACTCCTGCGTGTAGTAGAGGATGCGATCGTCGGTGGACAGCCGGTACGGCTCGCCGGTCAGGTCGTCCCAGCGTCCCATCAGCTTGGTGCCGTCCATGTGGATCAGGGCGTTGGCGACCCGCACGTCGTCGGCCTCGAGCTGGCGGAAGAACATCTCCTGGGTGAGCCCGAAGCGGCCCTCGTGGAGGTCGTGGACGTGCATGTCGCTGGCGTACCAGCCGCGCTCGACGAGGCTCGCCGTCTCCGCGAAGTGGCCGAGCTGCAGCGTGACCTCGCCGGTCCCGCCGGCCGGCACCTCGGCGCTGGCCGCCACCGGCGCGTACTCGAAGCCGCGCATGGCGTCGACCGTCACCGGCCCGGCCGGCACCTCGACCTCGAAGCTGCCGTCGGTGTGCGCGTAGTGGTTCTTGTTGACCCACATCATGCGGTGGAAGCCGCCGTCCTCGGTGTAGGCGCGGCCGTCGCCGGCCCGCACCATGATCCGCGCCGGCATCGGCTCGCCGTCCGGCCCCAGGACGCGGCCGCGCAACGTGCCGGTCTCCACCCGGCTGCTGCGCGCCGTGATCTCGACCTCGCGCCAGGAACCGCGGGCGCCGCCGCCGGCGGCCATCGTGTACAGGCGCGTCGGGCCGGCGTGGTTGGAGACGAAGGCGATGCGCGAGCCGTTGGGGCTGGCCGTGACCGCGAACTCGTCGAGCGGGTCCTCGCTCAGCCGCACGCGGTTGCCGCCGGTCGCCGGGATAACGGCGATGTCGTTGGAGCCGGCGGCGTCAGAGGAGTAGAAGATCGCGCTGCCGTCGGCCGACCAGGTCGGCGCGGCTCGATAGCTGGTCTCCTCGGCGAGAACGAGGCGGGGCTCCGTGGCGTCGTCGAGGGCGCGCACCCAGATCCCGCCGCTGCCCGACACCCCCGGCGCCGGGGCCACGTAGGCGAGCCAGCGGCCGTCGGGGGAGATCGCCGGCTGGAACTGGTTGCCGCCGCCTTCGAAGGCCGGTTCGGCGGCGCCGATTGTCGCGTCGCCGGCGTTGCCCTCGCCGACCTCGACCCGATAGATGGCGAAGCCGCGCTGCCGGCGGCTCGCGAAAAACAGATGCCTTCCATCGGCCCCCCAGGCCGGCTGCAGGTCGTACCCGGGGCTGTCGGTGATCCGCTGCACCGGGCCGCCGTTGGCATCGACGATGCCGATCTCGAGGTCGCCGTCGATCTCGTAGGTGAGCGCGATGCGGGTTCCGTCGCGGCTCCAGGCGGGCTCGAAGTGGTACCAGGGGCCTTGCGTGAGGGCGATCGCCTCGCCGCCCTCAGCGGGCACCTTCCAGATATCGCCGCGCATCGAGAAGGCAATCCAGTTTCCGTCGGGGCTCCAGTCGGGATCGAGCGGGCCGGTGGAGACGGCCGGGAGCATGTGGAACTCGACGCGGGTCTGCGCCGGGGCGACAGCGGCGACCGCGACGATCGCCACGACCGCCGCGAGGCAGGTGGCCCGCCGGCGGAGCCGATTCGCCGAGCCCGTGCCCGCGGGCCCGCGCCCCCGGCACCTTTTCCCTCTCCGGATCCTCGTGTATCGCATCGGGCGTCGAGTATACGATGGAGCGCCCATTGCGGCGCGGGACGCGCGCCGAATGCCCGATCCCGGCTCCAATGACGGGAGCCCGGCATGCGTGCCCGCCAAATGCGCCCAACGGATGGTTGAGGATCCGTACTACGCCCTCGTCCATCTCGATCGAGTTCCCGCACTCTCTTGCAGCCGCAGCCACCTAGCTCGCGGCCCCGGTTGAATGGCCGAAGGCCGGGTGCCGCCATACACTTGCCAGAATGATCGCGCCACTCCATCCCGGGTTCCGCCCGCCGATCCTCGAGTATCGCGCGCAGCAGCGCGCGGTGGCGGCCGCGGGCGGCGGAGAGCTGCTGGCGGTGGCGCTCGAGCGGCAGGGCGGCCTCGTCGCCCGGGCCGAGGCCCGTGTGCTTCCCGGGGAGCACCCCGGCTTCGCCGCCGGCGCGGCGTTCTGGGAGCGCTGGCTGCGCTTTTTCGTCTGGTCGCGGGGGGCGGCGCGGATCTTCCTGGCCGGCGAGCCGCGGCTTTGCGACCACCTCCGGGCCGCCTACGCGCTCGGGGGCGCCCGCTCCTTCGACCGCGACCTGCTTGCTCGCGTCTTCGGGAAGCGCCTCGAGGTCGAGATCGTCGAGCTCGAGGAGATGCCGGCGGCGAAGGAGTCGCGGTCCCCGCTCGGTGGACACTTCGACGGCTGCCGGATCGGCTTCGACCTCGGGGCGAGCGACTACAAGCTCGCGGCGGTGATCGAGGGTCGCGCCGTGTTTTCCGACGAGCTGCCGTGGGATCCCAAGAGCGAGCCCGATCCCGGCTATCACCTCGGGCACATCGAGGCCGCCCTGAAGAAGGCCGCCTCCCGCCTGCCGCGGGTCGACGCCATCGGCGGCAGCGCCGCCGGCATCTACATCGACAACCGGGTCAAGGTGGCGTCGCTGTTCCGCGCCGTGCCCGCGGAGGTGTTCGCCTCCACGGTCGAGCCGATGTTCGTCCGCCTCGGCGAGCGCTGGGGTGTGCCGCTGACGGTGATCAACGACGGCGACGTGACGGCGCTCGCCGGCTCTCTCTCGCTCGACGTCCACGGCATCCTGGGCATTGCGATGGGATCCAGCCAGGCCGCCGGCTATCTCGACGCCGAGGGCCACGTCATGGGCTGGCTCAACGAGCTCGGCTTCGCGCCCGTCGACCTGAGCCCGAAGGCGCCGGTCGAGGAGTGGTCGGGCGCCCTGGGCGCCGGCACCTCGTACTTCTCCCAGCGGGCCGTCGACCGGCTGGCGCGCGCCGCCGGCATCGAGCGCGATCCGGCGGCCGGCCTGCCCGAGCGTCTCGAGGCGGTGCAGGCAAGGGTTGACCAAGGCGATCCCGCTGCCGAGCAGGTCTTCGAAACCGTCGGTGTCCATCTGGGCTACACGATCCCCTGGTACCGGCTGTTCTATGACTTCGCCCACCTCCTGATCCTCGGGCGCGTGACCTCGGGCCGTGCCGGCGAGATCGTCGCCTCGACCGCCAGGCGGCTGCTCGAGGAGGAGTTCCCCGATGTCGCCTCCCGGCTGACGCTCCACCTGCCCGACGAGAAGAGCCGCAGGGTGGGGCAGGCGGTGGCGGCCGCGAGCCTGCCGGAGCTGGGATAGCGGACCAGCCCGCTCGTCGTCGGCTCTCCTGACCCGCTCCCTCAAGCTCCACCCGCCCGACCCCGTCGTTCGGTCAGGCTGCGGGCGGCTCCGAGCGAGGGGCCTCGGAGCTTGACGTTGCCGCCGGCGCGATGTTTTCTTGCCGCTCATGATCGCTTCAAGGAGCAAGACCGCATCGATCGCAGGGGCGGCGCTGGCGGCCGCCCTGGCGGTCCCGGCGTGCACCTACACGGCCGTCCCCGAGGCCGGCGAGCCGGTCGACGGTGGCGTCGTCCCGGCGGCGCTCGGCGGCGCCGAGGTCGACGGCATCCCGGCGTTCCTCGCCACGATCCCCGACGCCGAGATCCGTGACCTCGACCTCGAAACGGCGCTGATGCTGCTGGCGATGCCGCTGTCCTGTCTCGATCGTCCCCATGCCGCGCCCCGCGATCGCAGCACCTACCTCGACGACGTCGCGGCGACGCGGCGTCCCGGCTACGAGCGCGACCGCGCCTTCTACGGCTGCTGGGACTGGCACTCGGCCGTCAACTCGACCTGGGCGATGGTGCGGATCGACAAGGAGTTTCCCGACCTGCCGATCTCCGGCCTGGTGCGCGAGAAGCTCAACGAGCACCTCTCGGAGAGCGCCACGGCCGGCGAGCTCGCCTTCTTCGAGGAGAACCGCAGCTTCGAGCGCACGTATGGTTGGGCCTGGCTGCTCAAGCTCTACGCCGAGCTGCGCACCTGGGACGATCCCGACGCCGCGGTCTGGGCCGACAACCTGCAGCCGCTGGCCGAGGTCTTCTCCGAGCGGACCATCGGGTACCTCGAGAGCCTCGATCGGCCGTCGCGCAGCGGCGCTCACTCCAATACCGCCTTCTCGCTGGCGATGATGCTCGAGTACGCTCGCGCCCTCGACGACGTCGAGCTCGAGGAGGCGATCACGGGCGCCTCGCGACGCCTCTTTCTCGACGATCTCGCCTGCCCAATCGCCTACGAGCCGTGGGCGGCCGACTTCCTGTCGCCGTGCCTCGAGGAGGCGGCGTTGATGGCGGCCGTGCTCGAGCCGGAGGAGTTCGCCGCCTGGTTCGACGGCTTCATGCCGGCGCCGGGCTCGCGCGAGTTCCTGCCGCTGACTCGCCCGGGGTACGTCGCCGGCGAGCCGGAGATGCAAGCGACGGGCGCCAGGCGCGCCCAGGGGACGGCACCCGACGCGGGGGCGACCGGAGCCGACGAGCGCGGTGCCGAAGGCTCCTCCGGGCGAGAGACGACGAGGGCGGAAGCGGGCCCGGCCGGAACCGGAGGGGACATCGCCCGAGCCGGAGAAGCGACCGCCGGCGAAGGCGATGACGCCGCCGCGGGCGACGACGCGCGCAGCGAGCGCCAGCGCGCCGCCGACGAGTCCCGCCAATCGCTCGCCTCGCGCTCGCACCTGATCGGACTCGCCTTCATCCGTGCCGACGCCATGAACCGGATCGCCGCAGCGCTGCCCGCCGGCGATCCCCGCGCCGAGGCCTATGAGAAGCTCGCGGCCTTCCACGGCGCCATCGGCTTCGACGCCATGTTCGACGCCGACTACGCCGGCTCGCACTGGATCGGCACCTTCGCGCTGAAGTACCTCCTCAGCGAGCGACAATAGCCCCCGGCCGGCCACGGCGTGCCGGCGTGTCGAGCTCGGCACGGCGCCACGCTCGGAGTTCGTCGAGGCCAGCCTCCGCCAGCTCAGCTACGACGTGCTGGTCCAGGAGGCCCAGATCGAGTTGATCATCGTGCGCCGCCAATTGGAGGCGCGCGGCGCGCGTTGAGGCCCCCCGGTCATCGACGGTGAACGTCCCGCCGCGCGGCGACCGCGCCCGTGCGGGACGGCCGCGGCGGCATGCGCCCGACCGATACTCACTCGGCGAAGCTGGCGAGCGCCGCGTCCTCGTCGTCGAAATGCTCGAAGACCTGGATCAGGTGGTGCATGGTGAGCAGCTCGAAAATGCGCGGCTGCAGGTTGAGGAGCTTGAGCGTGGCGCCGCGCTTGGCGGCCTCCAGATGGCCGACGATCAGGTCGCCGACGCTGGTGCTGTCCATGTAGGGCACCTCGGCGAGGTTGACCAGCAGCTTCCTCTCGCCGCGCTCGAGGGCCTCGTCAAAGCCCCGGCGCAGCTCCTGGTTGCCGATCGTCAGGCCGCCCTTCAGGTCGATGACCAGGACGTCGCCGGCGTGCCGCTCGGACCACTCGCTCACCACTGCGTCGCCCTCCACGATTTTGGCTCGCCTTCGTTGATGATCTCGACTCTCTCCGAGAGAGCGTTCGCGGGGAGTCTACCGGGTCCACCGCTCAACTGGCGCCGTCGAGGGCCTCGCGCATGGCCGCGACGACGTCGTCCGGGTCGGGCCAAGGTCGTTTGGTGAGCTTGGCGATCAGCCCTCCCTTGCGGGTCGCTACGACCCGGTCGCCGACCAGCACGTCGAACTGCCCGCGCCGACCCTCGACCATCTCGACCGGTGTCCCGACGACCTCACGAATCCGGGCGGCGTAACTCGCCGCCTTCCGGGCAATGCTCGTTCAGGTCTCGCAGTAGATGATCTTGACGTTCATGACGCTCCGCGCGCATTCGGTTGAAATGCGCCGCTGCGGTGAACAGGAACATCACGGCCAAACCGACGCGTGGCGCTGCCTCCCACGAAGCCAACGACTCCACACCAGGAGCACCCGTACCACGCGCCGCGAGTAATCGCGCCAAGCATGACGCAGAACGGTACCATGGCCTATGGGGCTTCGATCGGGCAACTCGGGTCGCCGATCGCGTACTCGAGCACGTGATTCTCGAATCTATCGCACAGCCGCTGGGGCAGCCACCGGCTTCGCGAGCTCTCGGGCGAGGACCATCGCGTCCTCGAACGACTGGTTCGCGCCCTGCCCCACGACGGGGATCATCGCGTGCGCAGCGCCCCCGGTGAGCGCTACGCGTCCGACGTGGAATGAGGGCAGCCGCGGGCGCTCGTTTGAACCCCGGCGACGCTTTGTTGCAGAATTCGGCGGCCCCGCGCCCGCTCGACCGTTTGCGCGGCGCGAACGACCTCGAGATGCCCCCGACATGAACGGAGCCCCGTCCTGAGCCGCCGCCCGTGAGCCCCATGCTGGTGGGGGTGCTGGTGTACGTGGCGCTGCAGATGGCCTTCGGCGTCATCGTCGCCCGGCGGATCTCCACCGAGGAGGACTACCTGGTCGCCGGCCGCCGCCTGGGGCCAACGGTCGCCCTGTTCACGATCTTC
>DASWHK010000293.1:0-10057 GCA_036398215.1 Acidobacteriota bacterium
CCGACCATGCCGCCGATCGTGGCCCGGCTGCCGGTCGCCGTGTCGGGCCCGAAATCCAGCCCCATGGCGCCGGCGTGGGCGCGCAAACGGTCCTGCACGACGCCGGGCTCGACGCGTGCCCATCGCTCCTCGGCGTTGACCTCGAGGATGCGGTTCAGGTGCGGCGAGAAGTCGAGCACCACCGCCTCGTTGACCGTCTGGCCCTCGAGGCTGGTGCCGCCGCCGCGGGGCAGGAACGGCAGGCGATAGCGGGCCGCCAGCTCCACCGTCGCCCGGACGTCGTCCTCGACGTGGGGCACCACTACGCCGAGCGGGGTCGCCGAGTAGATGCTGGCGTCGGTGCTGTACAGCGCCCGCGTCATCGGATCGGCAGCCACGCGGCCGCGAATCCGCTTGCCCAGCTCGCCGGCGAAATCCTCCGTCCACGACATGGCCGCGAGTATAGCCCGGCCTCCTCGGCGGGTCGTGAAGCGGGCGCCAGCAAAGGCGCCCGTGCCGCGCGGCGAGCACCGGGACAGGGTCTTGGCAGGCGTCAGGGTGATATGTTGCCGCTGCCATGCTCCGGACGATCGCCGCCCTCGCCCCGGGTCGACCTGGTGGCGAGGAGGGCAGCTTGATTCGCGTCGCGTTGTTGCCGATGATTGTGTCCCTGCTCGTGGCCGGGCCGCTGGGCCTCCTTCCGGTCCAGGGCCTGTTGCCCGAGCCGTTTTGACCACTCATGGACGACCGCGCGAAGGGCCGGGACGACCGCCATGACCCGCGGGTCACGGCCGAGCATCCGATTCACCTGATGGTGGCGCTGCACGGATTCGACCCCGCCGACCATCGCTTCGAGGCCAAGGGCATCACGATCAACGTCAGCCAGAGCGGCGCGCTGGTGCGGGTCAACCGGCCGGTCACGGAGGGCTCGCGCTGCTTGATGCACCTTCCCGACGGCGAGCGTCGCATCGGCAAGACCCTGATCTACGGAACTGTCTTGAGAACTCGCGAGATCGACGACACGTTCGAGGTCGCCGTCAGGTTCGACACCCGCCTGCAGGACATCTCGAGCGAGGATTCCCTCGACGGCATCCTCGACGACTCGCTCGATGGGCTCTGATCCGGGCCGCCAGGGGTCGTTAGCGTTGCCGCTCCTGAACGATGCGTTTAAGATCGCCCTCGTCGCGGTCGCTCATCTCGCCTCTCTCCCCGCAACGATCACACTGCCACCACGGCCTGCCAAATGACGAAAAGCAGCAAGATCCCCCGCCGCATACTCCTCGGACCCGGGCCGAGCGACGTCCATGATCGCGTCCTGCGGGCCATGTCACGACCGGTGATCGGCCACCTCGATCCCGAGTTCCTGCAGATCATGGATCAGACGCAGGGGATGCTCCGCGAGGCCTTCGCGACCACCAACCCGGTGACCTTTCCGATCTCCGGCACCGGCAGCGCCGGGATGGAGGCGGCGATTGTCAACATGGTCGAGCCCGGAGACCGCGTCGTGGTCGGCGTCGCCGGCTTCTTCGCCCAGCGTCTCGCCGAGCAGGCGGAGCGCAACGGCGCCGAGGTGGTGAGGGTCGAGGCCGACTGGGGGACGTCGATCGATCCCGAGCGTATCGCCGCCGCGATCCAGGAGGGCGACACCAAGATCGTCGCGCTCGTGCATGTCGAGACCTCCACGGGCGTCTTACAACAGCTCTACGACGTCGTGCAGGCGGCCCATGCCGCCGGCGCCATGGTCATCGTCGATGCGGTGGCCTCGCTCGGCGGCCACCCGGTCGACGTCGATGCCCGCGGGATCGACGTCTGCTACTCCGGCAGCCAGAAGTGCCTCTCTGCGCCCCCGGGACTCGCCCCGATCACCTTCTCCGAGGCCGCCGTCGCCCGCGTCAAGCAACGGCGGACGCCGGTGCGCAGCTGGTATCTGGACGTCCCGTTGCTCACCAAGTACTGGGGCGGCGACCGTACCTATCACCATACGGCGCCGATCTCGAGCGTGTATGCGCTCCACGAGGCCCTGCGGATCGTCAACGCCGAGGGCGCCGACGAGCGCGCCGCCCGCCACCGCCGCCATCACCAGGCGCTGGTGACCGGCCTCGAGGCGATGGGATTGAAGATGGTCGTCGAGGATCCGCAGCGCCGCGCCTGGACCTTGAACGCCGTGCGCGTGCCCGACGGCGTCGACGACGCCGAGGTGCGCTCGTTCCTGCTCCGCCGGCACGGCATCGAGATCGCCGGTGGCCTGGGGCCGCTGGCGGGCAAGATCTGGCGGATCGGCCTGATGGGGGAGTCGGCGACCCGCAACAACGTGCTGCTGCTCCTGGGGGCGCTGGAGCTGGCGATGAAGCTCCAAGGCTACCAGCACACGCCGGGGGCCGGCGTCGGGGCGGCGGTGGAGGCTTACGCCGGATAGCTCGCTACCCCGCCCCTCTCGACGGGTCGCGGCCCCGCCAGATCTTCCAGCGGTCGACCACCTCGCCGCCCCGGACCACCTGGTACTCGTCGAAGCAGGCGACCGTCAGGCAGGAGTGGTTCGGCTGGATGCGGAGGCGGGTGCCGACCGGCAACGGGCGGGAGACGATGCCGTGCTCCTGGCTGAGCGGCCCGAGGTGCAGGTCGGGGTCGAGCGTCAGCCCGTCCTCGGCGTAGACGGGCCCCATGCCGGCGGCCGAGCCCTCGGGGCCGGGGTCCTTCGACAGCGCCAGGGCGCCGGCGTCGACGACGCTGTGCCTGGGCATCCGGGAAACCACGCTGGTCAGGACCGACACGGCGCAGTCGCCCGGCTCGCACGAGCCCAACAGACACTGGGTGTAGTCGTAGAAGGCGTAGTTGCCGGGGCGGGCCTCGGTGACCCCGGCGAGCGAAGCGACCACCGACATCGCCGGCGTCGAGCCGACGCTCACCTCGGGCACCGGGACGCCGGCGTCGCGGATGCGTTGCGCGGCATCGACCATCACCGCCCGCTCCTGCTCGGCGATGGCCTGCATCTGCGGGCGGCCGACGGCATGATAGGCGTGCCCGGAGTGGGAAAGGATGCCGGCGAAGTCGAGGTTGTCGGCCCGCTCGATCGCCTGCGGCAAGGCGGCCAGCTCGCCGGAGTCGGGGGCGACGCCGGCCCGGTGGTAGCCGCAGTCGACCTTCAACCAGACGCGCAGCGGCTCGCCGACACCGTGGCGGGAGGCCAAGGCGTCGACGGCGGCCTGCGAGTCGATCACCAGCCCCAGGCGGATCCGCGCCGCCAGCTCGATGGCCTCGTCGAGGCGGCTCAGAATCACCGGAAATGCCCAGGTGATGTCGTCGAAGCCGTGGTCGGCGAAGACCGCCGCCTCGTAGAGGGTCGAGACCGTGACGCCGGCGGCGCCGCGGTCGCGCTGGAGGGTCGCCACCTCCACGCACTTGTGGGTCTTCAGGTGCGGCCGCAGCCGCACGCCGAGTGCCGCGGCGCGGGCCGCCATCCGCTCGAGGTTGCGCTCCAGGATGTCGAGGTCGAGCAGCAGGGCGGGCGTCGGAAGCCCGTCGATCGAGCTCACCGGGCGGTTACGACTCGCGGATCCATCTGCTCGGCGAACAGGTCGTCGAGCCAAACGCCGGGCTCGAAGTAGCGCTCCTTCCAGCCCGGGTTGACGGCGTCGAGGACCTCGGCGAGGCCGTGGCCGATGCCGTAGAAGCTGGTCGGATCGCCGCCCTCGTTGCCCGAGGCGGTGCGCATCAGCCAGAAGCTGTTGTGGGTGACCTCTTCCCACAGGCGGGCATAGGACATGGCTCCCTGCAGCGCCGGGAAGCCGGGCTGGTGGTGGAAGCGGCCGTTGCCCTCCATGTCGGCGGCCAGCAGCGACACGTGGACCTGAGTGTAGCGGGCGACGCCCTCTTTCCAGGTCTGATAACGGAAGTAGTTGTAGGCGTCGTCGCCGTACTTGAGCGAGACGATGGTCTTGAAGTTCTGCAGCGCCGCCCACGAGGTTTCGGCCAGAAAGGTGCGCTGGACGGCGCGCGGCAGCGTCCGCGAGCGGCTCCAGAAGTCGTAGAGCGCCGACCCCAGCAGGTGCAGGGCATAGCCGATCTCACGGTCGCCGTAGGCGAAGGGGTAGTCGAGCTGCAACGATGGGTAGGTTCCTTCGCCGAGGCGCAGCTCGGCCAGCTTCTCGTCCTCGCCACGGCTCATCTGCATGACGTGGAACCACTCGTGCACCAGCGTGATCGCCCATTCGTTGGGGCCCTCCTCGTCCGGACGCCAGGCCCCGACGACCGCCGACGGCAGGCCGCCCACCGGGAAGGCGGCGCGCAGCGCCCGCGGCAGGGTGCGGTCGCGCTCGTAGACCGGCTGGCCGATGAAGGTCTGCTCGATCCGCTCGAAGCCGCCGGTCGGCTCCCAGTCCCGCGGCGCATTGAACAGGTACTCGTGCTCTTCGCCGATCACCACCACGGTCATCGGCGTGCGCGACCAGCCCGGCCAGACCTCGTTGCCCACGGTATTGGCGAGCTGGAAGGCCTCGCGCAGGACGAGCAACTGCGGGCGAGCCAGCTCGGGCTGCTGGGGCTCCGCGGCGTCGGCGGGCGCGATCATCGAGGTGGCGGGGGTCACCGCCAGCGCCGCGGTCATGCAAGTCAGCGCGGCGAAGCGCCGGCGCGAGCTGCGCCGAAGCGCGGACGCCAGCGGGCGCGGGGTCGTTCGCATATCGTTGGCTTTCCGATCCGCCGGGCGCGACAGGTAGCGAGGTGCGACGATGGTGCGCCGGCACGGTCGAGCAGATTAAACCGCAATCCGTGGCGGGTTTCACCGTGAAAAATCCGCGGCGGTAAGCAAACCAACGCCGTTGCAACGCCTAGATCGCCCGCCGACTGCCTTGCAGACTCCATCGTACGCACGGGACGGAATACCTGGACCCATGGGACTCGCCACCGACATCCTGAGCCGCTACGCGCCCCTGATCGACGACTGGGACGCGTTCGCGGCGGCCTGCGGCCGGCCGCTGCCCGCGGTCGTATGGGCCAACCCGCTGCGCTTCGAGATGCTGGCCCGGTTGAATCGGGCCGACGGCCACCCGGTCGAGACGGGCGACGGCGGGCGGGAGCGGGCCGCCGCCGCCGGACGCATGCTGGCGGCGCGGCTGGCGGCGCGGGGCAACGGCTGCGAGCCGCTCGCCTGGCTGCCGGGGGCGATGAAGGTCTCCGGGCTGGCCAAGCCCGGCAACACGCTCGAGCACTACCTGGGCATCTACCACGTCCAGGAAGAGATCTCGCTGCTGCCGCCCCGAGTGCTGGCACCCGCCCCCGGCGAACGGATCCTCGACCTTTGCGCGGCGCCCGGCGGCAAGACCGCCCAGCTGGCGGTGGCGGCCGGCGCCGCGGCAACCATCGTCGCCAACGACGTTCGCATCGACCGGCTGCGCGCCCTGCGCAGCAACTGCGAGCGCCTCGGCCTGCTCAACGTCGCGATGACCGCCCACGACGGCACCTGCTTCCCGTTGGCGGCGGGCCTGTTCGACGCCATCCTGCTGGACGCGCCCTGCTCGTGCGAGGGCAACGTCCGCGACACCGTCGGCGCGAGCTACGAGCTCCCCGGCGAGTTTCTGACCGGCCGCTCCGGCCTCCAGGCGACGCTCTTCGGCCGCGCCTGGAAGCTGCTGGCCCCCGGCGGGCGCCTCGTGTACGCCACCTGCACCTTTGCGCCCGAGGAGAACGAGATGGTGCTCGATTACTCGCTCAAGGACGGCGCCAGCATAGAACCGATCGCCATCCCCGGACTGCGGGCCGGGCCCGGCGTCACGGAGTGGAGGGGAACGAAGCTGCGCCGGGATTGCGCCAACGTGGCCCGCTTCTGGCCGCACCTCAACGATACCGGGGGGTTCACCGTCGCCCTGGTTCGCAAGGAGTCGCATTGAGCGATCCGCAGCCGTTCCTCGAGATCGACGGCGAGCCCTACGCCGCCTGGTGGCACGATCGCTTCGCGCCGCCGGCCGACCCTTTCTCCGGGATGCGCTTCTACCGGCGCGGCCGCGCCAAGATCTGGGTGGGAACCGCGGCCATCGAGGGCCTGGCCGGGGTGCGGGTCGACGCCGTCGGCATCCATCTGCTGCGCGTCGGCCGCCGGCTCTGGAAGCCGACCTCGGCGGCGATCATCGCCTTCGGCGGCGACGCGACGCGCAACGCCATCGACCTCGACCGCGGCGATGCGGCGAGCTTCCTGCGCGGCGAGCCGCTGCTCCTGGGCGAGGACGACGAGCGCCGTGCCGGGGTGACGGCCGGTTTCGTCGCCGTTCGCCTCGAAGGCGTCGCGCTCGGCTGCGGCGAGTGGCGCCGGGAGACGCTGCTTTCCTGCGTTCCGAAGGCCCGCCAGGGCCTCGAGCTCGACCCCTGAGCCGCCCGCGCCGAGCAGGCTAGGAGGCCGGAGACCCCGGCCTGCTAGCCCCGAGAAGCGAGGGGGCGACCCGGCGCGGTACACTGACGGGCGGCGCAGCGGCGAGCAGCGGACCGGGAGACGAGCGTGGGCGACGGCGGCGAATTCCACCTGTTCATCCCCGGTCCCGCGGGCGCCACGCCGGAGGTGATCGAGGCGAACGGGCGCCCGATCGTGCCCCACTACGGCTCCGCCTTCGTCGCCACCTACAACCGCTGCATCGAGCTGATGCAGGCGGTCTTCCAGACCAACAACGACCTGTTTCTGATCGTCGGGCCGGGGACCGCATCGCTCGACGCCGCGCTGGCCAGCGCGCTGCCGGACGGCGCCCGTGTGCTGGTGCCCAGCAGCGGCTGGTTCGGTTATCGGCTCGCCGAGATGTGCCGGGCGCACCGCGCCCGCGTCGACGTCCTCGAGTTCGCGGTCGGCGACGCCATCGACCCGGCGGTGGTGGCGCGCCGCCTGGAGGCCGCCGGCGACGGCTACGACGCCGTCGCCTGGATCCACCACGAGACCTCGACCGGCGTCCTGAACCCGGTGGAGCCGATTGCGGCGGCGGCGCGCGAGCATGGCGCGCTGAGCATCATCGACGCGGTGGCATCGCTCGGCGGCGTCGACCTGCCGGTGGACGCCTGGGGGGTGGACCTGTGCGTCAGCGTCGCCAACAAGTGCCTGGCGGCGCCCCCGGGAATCGCGGCGATCTCGGTCAGCCCGCGGGCGTGGGAGGCGATCGATGCCAATCCATCAACCCGCAGCTGGTACCTCGACCTGCGCACCTGGCGCCGTTATCGGGAGGCGTGGGGCGACTGGCACCCGTTTCCGACGACGGTGGCCTCGAACGTGATCGAGGCGATGATCACCAGCCTGGAGCAGATCCTCGAGGAGGGTCTGGAGGCACGCTTCCGGCGCACCGCCGCGGCGGCGGCCGCCGTTCGCGGCGGCTTGCGGGCGATGGGCTTCGAGATGTTCGCCGACGATCGAGTCGCCTCTCCGGTGACCACGGCGGTCAAGGCGCATCCGCGGCTGCCCGTCGCCGAGCTGCAGGCCTTCCTGCTCGAGCGCCGCTCGATCTACATCTCGGGCGGCCTCGCCGATCTGGCCGGCAAGATCTTTCGCGTCGGCCACATGGGCACCTCGATCGATCGCGCCGAGGTCGAGCTGCTGCTGGATGCCGTCGCCGAGGCCCTCCGCGAGGCGGGAATCACCGTTCCCGCCGGGCTTGCGCAGAAATAACTTCCTGCCGCCCATCGGAGTTTCGCCACGGCCTCCTACCGATCGTCTTCGACGATCTTCCAGTCCTCCCAGGTATACGTGTAGCCCTCGAACAAGCGGGCCTGGTCGCGTGGCATCTCGCCCTCGAGCTCGGCCGTGGCGGTATCGGCGGGCGCCACGCGGACGATCCGGCGGTCGGTCTTGATGACCCGTTCGTCGGCGTCGACCATGTCGAACCTCACGGTGATGTCGAGCGTCTGCGTTGTATCGTTGCGCAAACTCACCGTCCACTTGTACCGGGCCGGATTCTCACGGGTCGCGGCCGAGAGCCACTCCCACGTATCGCCGACCCCGACGATGTTCCCCTGCAGCTGCGGCACCGCCGGGATCTCCGGCTCTTCCGGCTCGGGAATCGGCGTGACCTCCGGTTGGACCGGGGCGGGGGCCTCGGCAGGCTCCTCGGCGGGGGGCGGCTCGGCCGGCTGGCCGCCGCAAGCAATCGTCAGGGCCGCGATCGCGGCGAAGGCTACGAAACGGGTCAAGCGTATCCTGGCGTGCATCCTCGAATCTCCTTAGGACCTGTCTCGGTGGGAGCGCCGATCGGGCCTGCTCGACGATCGCAACGGTCCCCTGTGGTCTTGGGGGAAGGTGATCTCGAAACCGAGGGTCAAGGGATAAAGTACCGATCCAGGCGCGTCAACCCGCTTGGCAGAGTTTCTCGGCGCCTCCGGCAACAACCCTCGCGTTGTCGTCGTGCAAAATGTGGTCTAGATTTGGGTGGTCGCGCGGCTATTCACAGGATACCACCGCCCTGCGGCGTCCACCCGGCCGCGCCCGCGGGGCCGGCGCGCCGCCCTTCCATCCCGGTCCTTACAGCGAGCAGGAATCGATGTCCGATACAGCCGTCACCTCCACCACAACGACCGAGCGGTTCCTGGCGCAGGCGGATCGCTGGAGCGCCCTCAACTACGCGCCGCTCCCGGTGGTCATCAACCGCGCCGAGGGAGTCTGGGTCTGGGACGTCGAGGGCAACCGCTACCTCGACTGCCTGTCGGCCTACTCCGCCGTCAACCAGGGGCACTGCCACCCGCGCATCCTCGCCACGCTGCGCGAGCAGGCCGAGCGCTGCACGCTGACCTCACGCGCCTTTCACAACGACCAGATGGGCCCCTTCCTCGAGAAGCTCTGCAACCTGGTGGGCTACGACCGGGCGCTGCCGATGAACACCGGCGCCGAGGCCGTCGAGACCGCGATCAAGGCGGTGCGCAAGTGGGGCTACAAGGTCAAGGGGGTGGCCGACGGGCAGGCGGAGATCATCGTTTGCTCGCACAACTTCCACGGCCGCACCACGACGATCGTCGGGTTCTCGAGCGAGGCCCAATACCGCGACGGCTTCGGGCCGTTCGCGCCGGGCTTCCCGATCGTCGAGTACGGCGATCTGGACGCCCTGGAGGCGGCGATCAACGACAACACGGTCGGCTTCCTGGTCGAGCCGATCCAAGGCGAGGGCGGCGTCATCGTGCCCCCGGAGGGCTACCTGCGCGGCGCGGCCCGGCTCTGCCGCGACCGCGATGTCGCCTTCGTCGCCGACGAGATCCAGACCGGCCTCGGGCGTACCGGCCGCCTGCTGTGCTGCGACTGGGAGAAGATCCGCCCCGACGTGCTCATCCTCGGCAAGGCGCTGGGCGGCGGCGTGTATCCGGTCTCGGCCGTCTGCGCCGACGACGAGATCATGGGCCTGTTCCGCCCCGGCGACCACGGCTCGACGTTCGGCGGCAACCCGCTGGGCGCCGCCGTCGCCCGGACCGCGCTCGACGTCATCGTCGACGAGAAGCTCGCCGAGCGCGCCGCCGAGCTCGGCGACTGGTTCATGGACGAGCTGCGCGGCATCGAGACGCGGCACGTCGTCGAGGTGCGCGGCAAGGGCCTGCTGATCGGGGTCGTCATCAACGCCGAGTCGGGCCCCGCCAAGCCGTTCTGCAAGGCCCTGATGAAGCGCGGCATCCTGGCCAAGGAGACCCACGAGCAGGTGGTCCGCTTCGCGCCGCCGCTGGTGATCGACCGCGAAGTGCTCGACGGCGTCCTTCCCGACATCGCGGCGGTCCTGCGCGGCGAGGGCGTGGAAGCCGCCTGACGCCGCCGTGGTGAGCGACCTCGGCTGGTTCATCGCTTTCGCAGGGATTGCGGCGCTGATGATCGCCATCTCGGCGTGGATGGTCTGGTTCTCGCGGCGGACGATGAAATCGCAAAAGCGGCAGATCGAGGACATGATCCGCGAGATGCGTGAGGTCATCGAGGAGCGCGAGGAGCCGCCCGAGGAGTCTTAGGGCTCGTGACGAAATAACTGCTACATTCGGCCGGCTGCGAAACCCGCTGGCTGCGTTGCGCTCCCTGCGACGTACGACGGTGGGTACGCCTCGGTCGCGCGCCTTGCCAGCGGGCTTCTCGCTCGGCCTCGGTGTGACG
>DASWHK010000294.1:0-5966 GCA_036398215.1 Acidobacteriota bacterium
GGTCAGCTCGTTCCATAGCCGCGACATGAGCTCGGGGTCCTTCAAGAGGTAGCCGATGTGGGTGGCGAGCACGCCGCGGGAGGCGACCGCCAGCCGCGCGACGTCAGCGCGCGGCATGTCCCGCCAGGTGCGCCACCACGAGAGCGGCTTCCACCAGCGCAGCTCGTAGCCGGCGAAGCCCGCCACCACGATGCGGCCGAAGGGGGAGAGAAGGCCCATGCTGTCGCGAAACACCTGGCCGCCGACGACCTCGAGCACCACGTCGATACAGCGGCGAGGTTCTGTGTTCGCCGCGTCGTCGCCTGCCGCGCCGCTGCTCGTCGCGCCGGTGCTCATCGCGACGCTCGCCGCACCCACGGCGGCCCGCACCCGATTGGCGAAGCCGGGCTCGCCGTAGCTGATCGCGGCATTGACGCCGAGGTCGCGCAGGGTTGCCAGCTTCGCCTCGCTGCCCGCCGCGCCGTAGACCGAGCAGCCGAAGGCCTTGGCGAGCTGCACCGCGGCGGTGCCGACGCCGCCCGCCGCCGCCGTGATCAGGACACGATCGCCGGCTCGCAGCCGCGCCATCTCCATCAGGCCGACCCAGGCGGTCATGTAGTTGACCGCGAAGGCGGCGTTCTCCGCCAGCGAATAGCCTTGCAGCGTCGGCAGCGCCTGCGTCGCCGGCACCACGGCGCGCTCGGCATAGCAGCCCGTTTGCGCCCCGATGATCACCCGCTCGCCGACGCGCCGCTCATCGACGCCGGCGCCGACCGCCTCGATGCGGCCGCAGGCCTCCATGCCGAGCACATAGGGCAGCGGCGGCGCCCAGCCGTACAGGCCCTTGCGCGACAGCACCTCGGCGTAGTTGACGCCGATTGCCTCGATGGCGACCGCGACCTGCCCCGCTGCCGCCGCCGGTGCCGGCGCCTCCGCGACGCGCAGCACCTCCGGCCCCCCGTGACGTTGCAGCAGGACGGCCCTCATTCGCTCGCTTTCGCGCCGAGACCTGCCCGCGTACGGTGGCTACAGGCCCCGGCGTCCCGCCCCGATCGACCCCTCAGGCGGCCGCGGCGTTCGCGGCGGTCGGGAAGATCTCCCGGAACGCCGCCATGAAGCGCCGCATCTCGTCCTCGGTGCCCACCGATACCCGCAGGTGCTGGTCCATCGGCGAGAACGGGCGGCCGACCAGGACGTCGAAGCGCCGGAACTCCTGGGCCACCTCGCGGACGTCGCGCTTGACGTCGACCATGAAGAAGTTGGTCTGCGAGGGGATCACGTCGTAGCCGTAGGCGCGCAGCTCGGCGATCGTCCACTCGCGGACCTTGATGTTGAGCGCCTTGACCCGCTCCTGCCCCTCGATGTCGCGCAGCGACGCCGCGCCGCCGAACTTCACCAGCACGTTCTGGCTGCCGGTCGAAAACGGGCTCATCTTGTCGATGATCTCGGCCGGCGCGACGCCGTAGCCGAGGCGCATGGCGGCGAGCCCGGCGATCTTCGAGAACGTCCGGGTGACGATCACCGGCCGCCCCTCGAGCACGTAGGGGATCGAGGTGGCGTAGGCGGGGTCGTCGATGAAGTGGTGATAGGCCTCGTCGATGAGCACCGGCATGTCCGCCGGAATGCCGTCGAGCAGCCGCCGCACGTCGTTCGCGGGAACGACCACGCCGGTCGGGTTGTTCGGGTTGCACAGGTAGACGAAGCCGATCTCCGAGGCGCGCTGGTTGGCGACCTGGATCAGGTCGGGGATGTTCTGCGAGTAGTCGGCGTTGAGCGGCCGCAGGATGGCGTCGCCGCCGACCCGCCGCGCGTGCGAGTAGACCGACCCGTACGACGGCTCGACGCCGAGGACCTTCTTGCCGCCGAGACAGAAGGTGGTGCCGACCACGTCGAGGATCTCGCCGGAGCCCGCCCCCATCAGGATGTTGTCGCGCTCCACGCCGTGCAGCGCCTGGATGCCCTCCATGAGGCCGCCGTCCGGAGTGCCGTAGCGGTTCGCCCACTCCCAGGCGGAGTTCATCGCCTGCATGACGACCTCCGACGGCCCGTACGGGTTCTCGTTGTTGTTGATCTTGGCGACGACGCTGAGATCGATTCCCCCGCCGCGCTGGAAGCGGCCGATACGCGTGCGGGCAAGAAGCTCGGTCGGGCGAAGGCTCGCATAGCCGAGCCCGGCGGCGAGTCCACTGACGAGAGAACGGCGGCTGAGGCTCATGGGTCCTCCTGCGGTGTTCGATGGGCCGAACGGGTCGGATCGCCGCATTCTAACGCCGGGACGCGCCGAAACTCACCCCCCGGGAGGGGTTCTTCGCGCACGGGACGACAAACGGGCGCCATCCACCACACCATGCACTGTCGAGGCGGGTGCTTCGCGCACCGGGGGACAATGGGTGTGGCAGAATCGTCGTGACGGCGGGGGCCGCCGGGGACCCGGGTCGAGAGGGTCGAGCTCTGCTTTCTCAGGAGGATGGGACCATGGGTCTGGTCGACGAGCTTCCCGGCATGGCGTATCGCTGTCGCAATGACAGCGACTGGACGATGGAGTTCGTCAGCGCCGGGGCCGAGGAGCTGACGGGGTACGCGGCCGCTGCCCTGACGCGCAACGCCCAGGTCGCGTACGGAGATCTCATCCATCCTGACGATCGCCAGAGGGTCTGGACCGAGGTGCAGCGCGGTGTGCAGAGCGGCGACCGCTTCCAGATCACCTACCGGATCCGCACCGCATCCGGTGAGACCAAGTGGGTGTGGGAGCAGGGGCGGGGAGTGTTCTCCGATGACGGCGAGCTCGAGCACCTCGAAGGCTTCATCAGCGACGTCACGGAACAGAGACGGGCCGAGGAGCGCTTCCGGCGCGTCTTCGAGTCGTCGCCGATGGGCATGTACGTCTACGAGCTCGAGGCCGGCGGCCGGCTCGTCCTCAGGGCCGCGAACCCCGCCGCGGACCGGATCCTTGGAATCGAGCACGGTCCCCTGATCGGCCTGCCGATCGAGGAAGCCTTCCCCGGCCTCGAGGAAGGCGAGCTGCCCGACACCTTCCGGGCGTTGGCCGCCGAGGGTGGAACCTGGCACATGGGCGAGGTTCCTTATCAACAGGGCGCCATTGACGGCGTCTTCGACGTCCAGGCCTTCCAGACGCTCCCCGGGCAGATGGCGGTGATGTACCAGGACATCACGGAGCGCAAGCAAAACGAGCGGCAGCTCCGCAAGCTGTCGATGGCGGTCGAGCAGTCGGCGGGCAGCGTCATGATCACCGGCGTCGACGGCACCATCGAGTACGTCAACGCCTACTACGAGCAGCTCACCGGGTACGGGCGCGAGGACGTGCTCGGCACCAAGCCGCGCCTCCTCAGGATCGAAGAGCAGGACGCCGCCTTCTATCGAGAGCTGTGGGAGACGATCACGTCGGGCGGGACCTGGCGAGGCGTTCTCGTCAACCGCAAGAAGGATGGGACGACCTACAGCGAAGAGCAGACGGTCAGCCCCATCTATGGCGACGCCGGCGAGATCGTCAACTTCGTCGCCGTCGGGCGAGACATCACCAAGGAGCTCGAGCTCGAGGCGCAAATGCGCCAGGCCCAGCGTCTGGAGTCGATCGGACGGCTCGTGGGGGGCATCGTCCACGATTTCAACAACCTCTTGACGGCCGTGACCGGCTACTCGCAACTGCTGCTCAGGAACGAGAACCTGGATGAGCTGGCCAAGCGCGACCTGGAGCAGATCCTCGGGGCCGCGAACCGGGCCGCGGCGTTGACCCGGCAGCTTCTGGCCTTCAGCCGCAAACAGACGCTGGAGCTCAAGGTGCTGAGCCTCAACGACGTGGTCGAGGGGTTGACGAAGATGCTGGGACGCCTGGTCCGGGCGGACATCCAGCTTGTCACCAGGCTCGAGCCGGACCTGTGGAACCTGAAGGCCGACAGGGCGCAGCTCGAGCAGGTGCTGATGAACCTCGTTGTAAACGCCTCCGACGCGATGCCCGACGGCGGCACGCTGACCATCGCCACCGAGACCATGGCGCTCGACGAGCGATACGCCGAGATGCACCTGGAGGTAGAGCCCGGGCGATATGTCCTGTTGACGGTAAGCGACACCGGGATCGGCATGGACCGCAAGACCGCGTCGCGGGTCTTCGAGCCGTTCTTCACAACCAAGAAGGAGAAGGGGACCGGCCTCGGGCTATCGACGGTGTACGGAATCGTCAAGCAGCACGGTGGGCACATCTGGGTGTACTCCGAGCCCGGCCAGGGGACGACGTTCAAGATCTACCTCCCCCCGGTCGGTGGGCGGGAGGAGACAGCGACGGCTGCCGAAGACCGTATCGAAGTCCTTCAAGGCACGGAGACCGTCCTGCTGGTCGACGATGACGAGCAGATCCGCGAGCCGGTTCGACGGACGCTCGAGGCGTTCGGCTACACGGTGCTGGAATCTGCGCGTCCGGAGGAGGCCCTCCAGCTCGCCGCCGCCCACGACGGTCAGATCCACCTGTTGCTTACCGACGTCGTCATGCCCGGGATGAGCGGCAACGAGCTTGCAAAGCGATTCGCCGCCACTCACCCGCAGAGCACGACGCTCTTGATGTCCGGTCACACCGACGACACGCCCACGCTGCGGGCGGCGCTGCTGCCCGGCGCGGCCTTCTTGCGCAAGCCGTTCACGGCGACGGACCTCGCCCGCAAGGTCCGAGAGGTCTTGGATGCCGGCGCGGGCGGTTCGCTCGAGGTCCCTTCGGGGCCGGATTGAGCCCTTCTCGCGGCGCGCGGTATCTTTCGTGGCCGCCCCGCCTCATCGGGCCGGAGACGGACGTCACGCCCACGCGGCCCGCGGCGCGCGGTTCTTACGCGACCTCCGAACTCGAATTATTTGCTTCAACTGATGGCCGCCAGCGGCCAGACTCAGGCGCCCGCTGATGGCGCCGGCGGCCGGATTCGCCCGCCCGCGAGCCATTCGCTCTGGTAACCAGGGAGGCATTCGGCTTTAGAATCAGGCGGCGGGAGGACGACGTTCCGCGACAAGGAGGCTGTCTTGGAGCTCTTGATCATGCTGGTCGTGATGTCCTTCCTGGCGGCCCCTCTTCTGCTGATCTTCCTGGCAAGCCTGCAGGGAAAGCAGCAGCGGCTCGCAAAGCGGCAGGAGGAGCTCGATGGCGACGTTCGGGGGCTGGGCGATCGGCTTGACCAGCGGACGGCCTCGTTGAAGCGGCGCATCGCCCACCTCGAGGCGAAGCTCGGTGTCTCTCCGGAGGCAGACGTGGAGGCCGAGGCGACAACGGAGGCGGCGGTGACGGCCGCCGGCGCGGCCGCGACGGCGGCCGCAACGCCACCCGCCGTCGCCATGCCGGACAGACCGGACAGAGACGTCGTCTCGCCGGTCGCCGCGCTTGCCGCCACCGCGCGGACGCCGCGCGCCGCGCGCAAGCCGCGAGCCGGCCTTCGTCTCCCGGCCGGGACCGACTGGGAGGAGGTCATCGGCGGCGACTGGCTCAACAAGCTGGGCGCCCTGGTGCTGGTCGTGGGCATCGCCTTGCTGCTCGCCTACTCGGTCGCCCGCATGGGCCCGGCGGGCCGGGTGGGGCTGGGCATGGCGGCCAGCGCTGCGCTGCTGATCGTCGGTGTGATCAGCGAGCGGCGCGAGCAGTATCGGATCTTCGCCCAGGGCTTGATCGGCGGCGGCTGGGCGGGCCTCTACTTCACAACCTACGCGATGCACGGGCTGGAGGCGGCGCGCATCATCGACAGCCCGGTGGCCGGGACGGCGCTGCTGCTGGGGGTCGCCGCGGGGATGGTCGCCCACTCGCTGTACTACCGCTCGCAGGCGATCACCGGGCTGGCCTACTTCATCGTCTTCGCGACGCTGGCGATCAGCCCGCTGTCGCGCTTCGCGCTGATCGCCAGCGTGCCGGCGGCCGCCTCGCTGCTGTTCGTCGCCCAGCGCTTCGGCTGGGAGCGGATGGCGATCGGCGGCCTGCTGCTCAGCTACGGATCGTTCCTGTT
>DASWHK010000295.1:0-6076 GCA_036398215.1 Acidobacteriota bacterium
CACCTCAAGGGCGCCGCGGCGCCCGGCTGGCTGCTCGAAGGCGTCCCCCACATCAAGATGGCCGACCACCTCGAGGAGCGCGCCGAGCTGGTGGCCCCCAAGACTGGCAGCGGCGGCTCGGGCGGTGGCCGCGACGGCGGCCGGCGCCGCTGACGGACCAGAAGGCGATCAGGCGTCCCCGTTCTCCGCAATCGCGCGGGCGCCTGACCTGTACCTGTGGCACAGGGCTCACGTTAGCGACGGGCGGCGAGCCGGGCGAACGGTGGCGGCCCTACGGCAGCTCCAGGCCGTACAGCTCGCCGTACTTGGCGCGGATGTGCTCGAGCCAGGGCTCGGCCGACAGCGGCCCGCAGCCGAGGCGCTCGAGCAGCTCCGGCGAGGTGAGCTTGCGGCCGTGGCGGTAGACCTTGTCGCGCAGCCAGGCGTGGAGGTCGGCGAAGTCGCCCGCGGCGGTACGATCGTCGAGGTCGGGGATCGCCCGGCGGGCGCCGGCGAAGATCTGCGCCGACATCACGTTGCCCAGCGTGTAGGTCGGGAAGTAGCCGATCGCCCCCATCGACCAGTGAATGTCCTGCAGGACGCCCTCGGCGTCGTTGCCGGAGACGATCCCCAGGTAGCTTTCCATGCCGGCGTTCCAGGCCGCGGGCAATTCGGGCACGGAGATGCCTCCCTCCAACAACCCGATTTCCAGCTCGAAGCGCAGCATGATGTGCAGGTTGTACGTGACCTCGTCGGCCTCGACGCGGATCAGGGTCGGCGCCACCGTGTTGATGGCGCGGTAGAAGTCCTCTCGATCGACGGCGCCGAGCTGCTCGGGAAAACGCGCCTGCAGCCGAGGGTAGTAGTGGCGCCAGAACGGCCGGCTGCGGCCGACGAGGATCTCCCACAGGCGTGACTGCGACTCGTGGACGCCGAGCGAGGCGCCGCCGGCCAGCGGCGTCCGCTCGAGCTCCGGCGCCACCCCTTGCTCGTACAGGCCGTGGCCGCACTCGTGCATCGAGCCGAACAGGCCGGCGGGCAGGAAGTCCTCGTGGATGCGGGTCGTCAGCCGCACATCGGTGGTCGCGAACGCGGTCGAGAAGGGATGCGCCGAGCGGTCCTGGCGGCCACGCGCGAAGTCGAAGCCGAAGTCACGCATCACCTCGAGGCCGAACTCCCACTGGCCGCGGTCGTCGAAGCGCTGCCGTAACGGCCCGGCGGCGGCGACGGCGTTTGGACCAGCGGCGGCTCCGGCACCCCCAATGGAGGTGCTCGTGGCGCCAGCCGAGCCTCCGTTCTCGCCGGCGCCGCGGCCGGCCCCCGGCTCGGTCAGCGACTGGACGATCGGCACCAGCCGCTCGCGCAGCATCGCGAACAGCGGCCGCAGCTGGGCGGTGGTCATGCCGGGCTCGAACTCGTCGAGCAGCGGGTCGTAGACGTCGGCTTCGTAGCCGAGGGTCTCGGCCTTTTCGAGCGTCAGCTCGACGAGGGTCTCCAAGTGCGGGCGGAAGGCCGCGAAATTCGACTCCTGGCGGGCCTTCTGCCAGGCCTGCTGGCCGAGCGAGGCGGCGCGCGCCAGCCGCGCGACCAGATCGGCGGGCAGGCGGGTGGCGCGGTCGCGATCGCGCTGGGCGACGCGAACCAGGCTGGCGGCGTCGCTCTCGTAGGGCTCGCCTTCGGCCTCGGAAGCGGCCGCCTCGAGCAGCTCGCCGACGCGCTCCGCGACCAGCTCCTCGTGGGCGATCCGTGCCAGGGTGGTCAGTTGCGCGGCGCGCGCCTCGATCGCGCCCGGCGGCATGTAGGTCTCCTGGTCCCAGGCCAGCAGCGCCGCCGCCGCCTGGACGTCGGCGATGAGGCCGAGGCGCTCGCGCAGCTCGTCGGTCGCCGGGCTGGCGCTCATGCGATCCTCACTCCTCCCCCCGTTGCTGTTCGTGCAGCAGCAAGTGGTGGAACGCCGCCACCACCAGCGCGTGGTTGATCGCGCCGCTGCGGATCATGTCCGGCACCTTCTCCAGGGGTGCCAACCGGGCGTGGATCTCCTCGAGGCCGTCGAAGGCCGGCTCGCGCCGCCGCTCCACCTCGCGGACGAGGACCGTATGGCAGCGGTTGTTCATCATCGCCGGGTTCGGGGTCACGAAGCCGATCAGCCGGGCGCCGGCGCCCTCGTACCCGGTCTCTTCGCGCAGCTCGCGGAGGCCGGCCCGCAGCGGGCCCTCGCCGTCGTCCACCGTGCCGCCCGGGATCTCGAGGGTGACCTCGTGGGTGCCGTGTCGATACTGCTCGATCAAGACCACCTCGCGCTCGGCGGTGAGCGCGATGATATTGACCCAATCGGGCGCGTCGATGTAGACGAACTCCCCCGACTTGGCCGGGTCCGCCGGCGACACCGCCCGGTGCCGGCGCAGCGTGAACACCCGCGTCTCGGCGATCAGCTCGTCGTCGCTGAGCTGCCAGTCGCCCACCGCCGGCGGCTTCTGCTCGGTCACGGTGTCTCCTCGGTTGGATGGACGAGCGCTCCAGGGAAAGCGGCCCGGATAGCGTCTTCGAGGATACCCGGTAGCCCGCGACGTCGCCGGCAAGCGCCGGAGGCAAGCCGACGCAGGCGATGCCGGAGCCACGTCGAGGAGGCTCGCCGCTGCGGGGTCAAGCCTCGCGGAGCAGGGGCCGCGCCAGACAGGTCGGGCCGCCGGCGCCCTTGCCACAGATCTCCGCGCCGGAGAAGACCGTCACCTCGACGCCGGCGTCCTCGAGGCGCCTGCGGGTGGTCGGGTTGCCGTCGAGCATCAGGCAGCGGCCCGGCGCGAGGGCCAGCACGTTGGCGGCCATCGTCTCGTATTCCTCGTCGGGGACCTCGATGAGGCGCAGCCCGCGCGTCAGCAGCCATTCGCGGAACGGCACCGGCAGCAGCGGCGAGTACACGAGCGCCGCGTCGGCGGCGACCGGGCTGATCATCGACATCAGGTGGAAGACGTCGCCCGGCCCGCGCCAATGGGGCAAGGGGACCTCGACGATCTCGATCTTCTCGGCGGCGCCGGCCGCCAGCTCGCGGAGCTGGCGGATCCCCTCGGCGTTGCTGCGGTAGCCCCGGCCGACGGCCAGGACGTTGCCGGGCAGCCACATCGTGTCGCCTCCTTCAAGGCGGCCATCGCCGCCGATGGCGCCGACAACTGCAACGCCGCCGGCCTCCAGGCTCGTCCGCAACGCGTCGGGCTCCGAGCGACGGTCGACCTTGCCCATGGCGCAGAGGATGGCGCCGCCATCGGTGATCAGCGCCGCGTCGCGCACGTAGATGGAGTCGAGGGTGGTGGTCGGGTCGGCGGGCGCGTAGACGATCTCGGCGCCCGCCGCCCGCAGGAGCTCGGCGAAGCGCTCGTGCTCGTCGATGGCGCGCCCCAGGTCGGGGGCGCCGGTGTAGCGGAGGCGGCGCCACTCGGCGGCGATCTTGGCCTTGCTGCCGAAGGCCTCGCGCGGCTGCTTGAGCAAAACGGAGCGCAAGGCCCCGGTCTCGGAGTGGGCGGTCGCCAGCATGCGGCATGGTAGCCCGGCGGGTACAATCGCGTCTGCTGCGTTTAGGTGCGGCTGCGTCGTGCACGTCCTCATGCGGCATGGTAGCCGGGCGGGTACAATCCCGTCTCGCTCGCCCCCAACCCGCGCCGCGATGGCCGACACCGCACAAAACCGCAGCTATCCTTCCGTCCTGCGCATGTCGGGGCCGCTGGTGGTGTCGTTCGTCATGCGCTCCGCGTTTACCTTCGTCGACACCGTGTACGCGGCCTACGAGGGCGACGCGGCGGTCGCCGCGATCGGCCTGACGTTCCCGTTCGAGTTCGCGATGATCGCCGTGTGGGTGGGGCTGTCGACCGGCCTGACCTCGACGCTGTCGCGGGCGATGGGCGCCCATCAGGGGCGCAAGATCGAGCAGTACCTGGCGGCGACCTGGCGGCTGGTCTGGATCGTCTCGCCGCTGTTCCTGGTCCTCGGGGCGCTGATCTGGTTCGGCGCCCCGCGGCTCGGCCTCGCCGACGACGTCTACCGCTCGTTCCGGATCTACGGCACCGTCCTGATCACCGGCTCGGCGTTCACTGCCTTCTGGTCGGTGATCCCCGACTCGGTGGTCAAGGCCCATCAGGACACCCGCTCGACCATGTGGGCGGGGATCTGGTCGAACGTCACCAACCTCGTCCTCAACACGCTGTTCCTGTTCGGCTTCGGCTGGGGAATCTTCGGGATCGCCTTCTCGACCGTCCTCGGCCGCATCGCCGGGCTCGTCTACGCGCTGCGCAAGGCGTCCGAGCACGAGCGCCGCCGCCTCGCCGAGGGCCTCGACACCGACCGCGAGCCCGACCCGGCGCCCTACAAGCCGCTGCTCGGCCTGGCGGTCCCGGCGTCGATCACCTTCATGTTGATGGCCGGCGAGACGGCGGTGATCAACGCCATGCTCGCCGGCCTGCCGAACGAGACCTCGGCGATCGCCGCCTACTCGATCTACTACCGGGTGATGATGTTCGCCGCCATGCCGATGATCGCGGTCAGCGTCGCCATGCTGCCGTTCGCCGCCAAGCGCATCGGCGCCGAGGACTTCGCCGGGCTGCGCGCCGGGCTCCGGCAGGCGGGCGTCGTCGCGATCCTGTACGCCATCGCCGTCGTCGGCCCGGTGATGTTCCTGTGGGGCGGCCAGATCTCACGCTGGCTCGCCGAAGCGCCGCTGACCGCCCAGTACACCCGCTTCGGCCTGTGGATGGTGCCGGTGGCGTCGCTGGCGATCGCCCCGTTCCTGCTCTGCCGGCCGGTCTTCGAGGCCATGGGACGCGGCCGGCCGGGCCTGATCATGGCGATCTTCCGCTACATCGTGCTCACCATCCCGGCGGCCTACGCCGGCATGCAAGTCGCCCGCGTCATGGGGCAGCCGGCGATGTACGGAATCCTGGTGGCGCTGGTCGGTGTCGCCGCGGTCGCCTCGCTGGTCTTCGCCCTCTGGCTACGGCACGCCCTGGCCGCCGCCGTGTTGCGGCAAGCCAGCGGGGGCGCCGTCGACGGCGCCCGCTCGCTGGAGGTCCCCAACCCCTAGGCCCGACCTTCTCGACCGGTCGCGGAGCGAGCGGGCCAGCACGTTCGCGCAGCGATGACTCGTTCTGGCAGCGGTGAAGCTCCGGCTCCTAGCGGAACCCCTCGAGGTCGATGCTCGTGACACCGGGGCGGCTCAGCGAGCGGACGTAAGCGACCAGCGCGGCGATCTCCTCGTCGGAGACGTGGGGAAACGCCGGCATGCCGGGGAAGCCGCGGCCGGTGCCGCCGTGGCGCACGGTCTCGGCGATGGTCCGGTCGCCGATGCCGTCCATGACCTCGGCGTCGGTGTGATCGCGGGGCGGCGGATCGAGCTGGGCGGCGGAGGCCCCGTCGCCGCGGCCGCTGTAGCCATGGCACTGGATGCAGTACTTCCGATAGGCGGTGCGACCGGCGGCGAGCAGCTCGCCGCTCACCGGTATCGGCGCCACCGCGCCGTCGCCGCCATCGGCGGGCGGGGCGACACAGGCGAACGTCGCCGCGAGGCCGGCGAGAACCACCATCGCTGCGAAGGCGCGCCTCATCATCCGGCAACGAAACCGGGCCGGCCACCCCTTGTCAACAGTCACCCATCGGCTGCGGCCGACCCTGATGGATGAAGCCACGGTCGCCTGAAGCTTCTTGATTGGCGCACCCCGCGGGTTGTTCACCGGGACCAGGCCTCCACGCGTCGCGCCGTCCACGGTACCGGCCGGCTGCCATCCTGCCACGCCGCCCGTCCCTGCAGCCGTTCGCCCGCAAGGCGCGCCTCGAAGCGGAGGTTGACGCCATCGCCGCGCGGGCCGCGCGCGGTTTCGATGAGAACGTCGCGCCCGGCGACCGTGCCGGTCACCGGGACCGACGCGCCCGACGCCAACACGAGCTCGCCATCGAGCCTCTGGAAGCTCTGCTCCAGGCGCAGGCTCGCTGCCCCACCCAGGCCCGCGAGCCCGTCCGGTTCCTCCGATTCCAAGCGCCAGAGTCCGCCGGCGGCGGCCGGGACGATCCACAGATAAAGGTCGGCGGGAGGATCGACGGCGACGCGGCGCCGATC
>DASWHK010000296.1:0-15976 GCA_036398215.1 Acidobacteriota bacterium
GTCATGGCGCAGCGGGCAACCATCCACGGCCCGCATTGGAGCGCGACGGCCGGCGCGCTATCTTGGTTGGCAGTGGCGCTCCGCCACATCCACACATCCAATCGAGGAAGAGCCATGGTGAGCGCCGACGAGCCGCGAAGCCGCAACCGGAGATGGATTCCCGCGGCTCTCGCGGTGATGCTCCTCGCGACCGGCACGGCGAGCCCCTCGCAGGCCCCGGCCGGCGCCGATCTGATCACCGCCGGTCAGATGCGCGACTACCTGTTCTTCATCGCCTCCGACGAGCTCGAGGGGCGGCGCGCCCCCTCCCGCGGCTTCGACATCGCCGCCAAGTTCATCGCCACGCTGCTGTCCCGCTGGGGCCTGACCCCGGCCGGCGACGACGGCGGCTTCCTGCAGATGATCGCGGTCGAGGGCGGCAGCGGTTCCGCCTGGACGCAGAACGTCGTCGCCATCCTCGAGGGCAGCGACCCGCTGCTCCGCGACGAGTACGTGGCGCTCGGCGCCCACCTCGACCACGTCGGCGTCGGCAGGCCGGTCGACGGCGACGCCATCTACAACGGCGCCGACGACGACGGCTCCGGCACCACGGCGCTGCTGGCGATGGCCGAGGCGTTCGCGAAAGGCGAGCGCCCGAGGCGCTCGATCCTGTTCGTCTGGCACACCGGCGAGGAGGTCGGCATGTGGGGGTCGCGCCACATCAACGAGAACCCGCCGGTGCCGGTGGGGCAGATCGTCGCCCATCTGAACATCGACATGATCGGCCGCAGCAAGGCCCCCGGCGACACCGAGCCCGCCAACGCCGACCTCACCGGCCCCCACGCGATCTACGTCATCGGCCCCCGCATCATGAGCGACGAGCTGGGGGCGATCATCGACGAGGTCAACCACGGCTACCTGGACCTCGAGATCGACCCGCTGTACGACGCCGTCGATCACCCGGCCCGCTTCTTCTTCCGTTCCGACCACATCCACTACGCGCGCAACGGAATCCCCATCGCCTTCTTCTTCTCCGGCACCCACGAGGACTACCACCGGCCGTCGGACCACGCCGACAAGATCGACTACGAGAAGATGGAGAAGGTCGCGCGGACGATCTATGCCGTGGCCTGGGAGCTTGCCAGCCGCGACGGCCGCCCCGGCCTCAATGCGGTGCTGCCGCCGGAGCTCCGCCGCCGCTGAGCGCGGTTTTCACCCGACGGGCGTCGGCGATCTCCGGGCTGCGTCGCCGGGACGCGGGGCCTTTCGCAGACACGCCGCCCTGAAACCGTGCGGTTGCGCCGGCCTGCGCGAAGGGTAGCCGTCCCGGAAGATCCGCGGGGCCGAACTACCGGCCGTTGCCGTTCTCGATCTCGGTGGCGACTCGGTCGAGCGCCGAGACCACCTGGCGGCCGGCGCGGTAGGCGTCCTCGAGCTTGCGGCGCTGGGCGGGCGACAGGTTGTTGGAGTGCAGCACGCCGCGGACGGCGAACAGCAGCTCGGTGAGCGGCTCGTTGAGCGCGTCCTCGATGCGGTTGAGGGCCTCGATCTCGCCGTCGCGCGCCGCTGCACGCTGCTTGAGGCGGAAGCGGCTCTTCATCCGCGGCGCGAACTCCAGCTCGCGGGCGAGGAAGATCGTCCAGATCCCGAAGCCGAGGCTGAGGACCAGGAAGACCCAGAGCACTGGCGTCTGGAAGACCGCGTCGGCGATGCCCTGCGGGAGGGCGCCGAACTCGCTGAGGAAGAACATCACCACGAAGATCACGTGCAGGGTCAACAAGACGCCGCCCGAGACCACCATCACGTAAGGACGCTGCAGGTCGGGAAGGTCGGTGAACAGGTGGCGCCGCCAGTGATGGATCAACAGCAGGATGTTCGCCGTCCAGACACCGACCGTCGCGGTGCCCATCACCAGCGCTTGGGTTTCCATCGTGCCTCCGCGGGGGGCCGGCGGATCGCGCGGTCCCGGTTCGAGCTCGCCCCGACCAGAGTGTAGCAGGCCGCTCGGCGGCCCCCCGGCGCCGCGTCGCGGCAAGAAAAATTGGGCGAAAACGCCACGCTAGGGGCCCCCAGGGGCGAATCTCGGCGGCGGCGTAAAAATCGGCCGCAAAGCACTTTCCGCGTTGTGCCCTATAGGCTATGATTGTTTTTACAGCACTTTAACTGTGCTGTCGTATGCTGGAGTGATGAATCTTGTCTAACTTTATGTCGGTTCAGGGAACCAACCACATCCTCGTCGTCGACGACGAGTCGGACGTTCGCGAGCTTCTCAGCAAGTTCCTCACCCGCCGCGGCTACGAGGTCAACACGGCGAGCGACGGCATGGCCGCCATGGAGGCCATCCGGGACAACCGGCCGGACATCGTGCTGCTGGACATCCGCCTGCCGAAGATCGACGGCCTGTCGGTCCTGCAGCGGCTGCGCGACGAATCCGAGAACGTCGCGATCATCACGATGTCGGGCGTCGCCGACGAAGATACGGCCCGCAGGAGCCTGGAGCTCGGCGCCGCCGACTTCATCACCAAGCCGTTCAACCTCCCCTACCTCGAGACCAGCCTGCTGGCCAAGCTGATCCTGCTCGAGGGGTAAGCGGTCGGGGACGTCGGCAACGCGGGGTTCGGCCCCGCTATGGCATCAACACCGCCGCCGCCTCGAGCTTCGACTCCTTCATGGCCAGCAGCACGCGGTTGGCGTCCTCGAGCTCGAAGGTCTCGACGCGTGCCTCGATCGGAATCTCGGCGGCCAGCTCGAGCAGCTCCCGCGCATCCCGATGGGTCAGGTTGGTGACGCTGCGCAGCGTCCGCTCCCCATACAGGTGCTCGCGATAGTCGAGCTCGGGGATCGGGTCCATGTGGATGGCGTTGATGGCGACCGTTCCCCTGGGTCGCAGGGCACGCAGCGCCTCGCGCACGATCCAGCCGGCGGGCGCGAAGATGACCGCGGCGTGGAGCCGCGCCGGCGCCTCGCTCTTGGCCCCGCCGACCCAGGTGGCGCCCAACCGCTTGGCGAGCTCGCGATGGTGGGCGGCGCGGGTGAACACGAATACCTCGCAATCCCAGTGACGGGCCACCTGGATGGCCAGGTGCGCCGAGGCGCCGAAGCCGTAGAGGCCGAGGCGCTGCCCCGGTTGCACCTCCGACAGCCGCAACGACCGGTAACCGATGACGCCGGCGCACAGCAGCGGCGCCACCTCGGGGTCGCCAAGCGCCTGGGGCAGCGGGTGGGCCGCCGCCTGCGGCACCACCACCGACTCGGCGTAGCCGCCGTCGACGTGGTAGCCGGTGAAGCGGGCATCGGCGCAGAGGTTCTCGCGGCCGCTCTCGCACAGGTCGCAGCTCCCGCAGGCGCTCGACATCCAGGTGATGCCGACACGTTCGCCGATCCGCCGCGCATCGACGCCGGGACCCACCGCCTCGATCTCCCCGACGATCTGATGGCCGGGGATCAGCGGCTTGCGCACCAGCGGCAGGTCACCCTCGGCGATGTGCAGGTCGGTACGGCAGACGCCGCACGCCTTGACGGTGAGGCGCAGCTCGCCCGGCCCCGGCTCGGGCGCCGCGCATTCCTCGAGGCGTAGCGGCTCCTTGTCGATCGGCGCCTGCGTGTGGAGTCGTAACGCCCGCATGGTTATCCTGTCGCCGGACTGATGGCCTGTTTCCAGCGCGACCTTCCGAGCGCTGTCGCGGCGACGCGGCAGGATGTCGCGATCACCGCCGGTTCCACCCATCGTACCCGACGATGAACCCGATCAGCTCGATCGTCCTGAAGATGTCCGAGAGCCCGGCGTGGCAGCGCCGCATCGGCGGCTGGCGGGTGACCCGGCGGGTGGTGCGCCGCTTCATGCCCGGCGAGGAGCTCGACGACGGCATCGGCGCGGTGCGAAGTCTCAACGAGCGCGGCTTCTCGGCGTCGCTCAACCCGGTGGGCGAGCACGTCCACAGTGAGGCCGAAGCCGAGGCGGCGGCGGCCCAGTACGTCACCATCCTGCGGCGGGTGCGCGACGAGGGGCTGGACAGTAACCTGTCGGTGAAGCTGTCGCTGCTCGGCCTCGACCTCGGCGCCGAGGTGGCGGTCGCCAACCTCACCCGGGTCCTGGAGTCGGCCGCCGAGCAGAACGCGTTCGTGCGCATCGACATGGAGAGCTCCGGCTACGTCGATCCGACGCTGCGGATCCACGAGCGCCTGCGCGGCCGCTTCCCGGAGCTCGGCGTCGTCATCCAGTCGTATCTGAAGCGCAGCGCCGCCGACGTCGAGGCCCTCGCCGCCAAGGGCGCCGCGATCCGCCTGGTGAAGGGCGCCTACAAGGAGCCCCCCGAGATCGCCTTCGCCGACAAGGCCGACGTCGACCGCAACTTCGCCGAGCTGATGGAGCGGCTACTGCGCGACGACGCGCGCGCCGCCGGCGTGCGCTTGGCGGTCGCCACCCACGATGCGGCGCTGGTCGAGCGCGGCATCGAGCTGGCTCGGCAGCGCGGCATCGACGCGAACCTCGAGTTTCAAATGCTGTACGGCATCGGCCGCGGCCTTCAGGAGAAGACGCGGGCCGCCGGATACCCGGTGCGCATCTACGTCAGCTACGGCCCCGCCTGGTACCCCTGGTTCATGCGCCGCCTCGCCGAGCGCCCGGCCAACCTCGGGTTCTTTCTGAGGCACCTGTTCGGCTAGGAAATGGCTAGCTGCTCGGCCCTGACCGACGCTGCACGCATGTTTGCCGAAGCTGATAAACGGATTCGAGTCAGTCGCAGCTTTGCCGCATACCGGGGGCGTAAAGGGTGCCGGACTCGTCGGCACCTAGGCGACCAGCGCCACGATCAGGTAGAGGGCGGTGAGGATGCCGAGCGCCGTGCCGATGCGCCGGGCGCCGAGCGGCTGGGTCGATTCCCAGCGGAACAGCAGGCGGTCGAGGCCGAAGGCGACGAAGCCGCTGACGATCATCACCGTGATCGGCACCCACTGCTGCAGCAACGGCTCGTGGCGCACCATCACGCCGTCGAGCGCCAGCACCAGATAGGTGGTCGGCAGCATCCTGCTGAAGGCCTGCAGCCAATCGGGCAGCATTTGCATCGGCAGCGCGGCGCCCGACAGGAAGATCATCGGGAAGAAGATCAGGTTGCCCACCGGCGGCGCCGATCGCATGTCTTTGGCGGCGCTTCCCATGATCAGGCCGAGGGGGACGAACGCCCAGATGCCGGCCAGCAGCACCACGGCGATCACCGCCAGCGGGGCGCCGAAGTCGATGCCCAGCAGCAGCCAGGCGATCAGCCCCTGCATCGCGAGAGAGGCGGCGACGGTGACCAGGCAGCGGATCGCGTTGGCGACGATGACCGTCATCTCGGTGGCGGGCGTCACCCAGATGCGGCGCAGGATGCCCTGCTCGCGCTCGCTGACCATCGTGTAGGCGACGCCGAAGAAGCTGCCCGCGAAGGCGGTGATGGTCAGCAGGCCGGGGACGCGGGCGTCGAGGCCGCCGGGCACGTTGCGGTAGATGAGCGCGAACAGCAGCAGCCACACCTGCGGGAACGCCAGCGTCCAGATGAGCCCCGCCCGCGAGCGCATCGCCTGCAGCAGGTAGGCGCGGCTCAGCTCCAGCGTTCCTCGCAAACGGCCGCTCACGGCGCGCCGCCCTCCGCCGCCCGCTGCTCGACCTCGGTCGCGGCGGTGGCGGCCGGCTCGACGGCGACCACCTCCCTGGCCGCCGCCAGCAGCTCGGGATCGTCGACCAGCTCCAGGTAGACGTCCTCGAGCGTCGGCCGGCGCATGTGCAGGTCGGTGAGGGTGACCCGCTGGGAGCGGAGAATCTCACCGAGGGCGACGATCGTCGCCGCCGGATCGGCGGTGGCGAAGCGATAGTGCTTGCCGCGCCGTCCGAGGTCCTCGGCGCCGCCGGCCAGCAGCGGCGCCGGATCGAAGGCGCCCTCGACGTCGATGTCGATCGTCGTCTTGCCCTCCGACCGCTTCACCAGCTCGAGCGGCGTGCCGTCGGCGACGACGGCGCCGCGGTTGAGGATGATCACCCGCCGGCAGAGCTTCTCGGCCTCTTCGATGTAGTGGGTGGTGAGGATGATCGTGCGGCCGCGCTCGCCCAGGCCGCGGATGATCTCGTGGAGCTGCCGCCGTGCCGAGGGGTCGAGCCCGGCGGTGGGCTCGTCGAAGATCAGCAGCTCGGGGTCGTGAATCAGCGCCATGCCGATGGCCAGGCGCTGCTTCTGGCCGCCCGAGAGGTTGCGGGTGAGCTCGTCGGCTTTGCCGGTCAGGTTGATCTGCTCGAGCACCGCGGCAACGGGCAAGGAGCTCTCATAGAAGGCCGCGAACAGCCGCAGCACCTCGGCGGCGGTGAGGTCGTTGGGGATCTGCGTCGCCTGCAGCTGGGCGCCGAGCCGCTGCTGCAACGCCGGGGCCTGCCGCGTCGGGTCGAACCCGAGGACCGTGACCTCTCCGGAGGTCGGAGATCGCAACCCTTCGAGGATCTCCACCAGCGTCGTCTTGCCGGCGCCGTTGGGGCCGAGCAGCCCGACGACGCCACCGCTCTCGATGTCGAGATCAATCCCCTCCAGCGCCCGCGTGGCGCCGTACGTTTTGGTGAGTGATCGGATGCGGATGCTCATCGGGGCGCCAGTCTACACGGGCCTGCCGGCGATGGCCGCGTCGAGCCTCCTCGACGATGACTTCAGGATTGCCTGCGGCGGCTCTCCTTGCCCTACCCCGAAACCCAACCACCGTGGCCTGTCTCACAATTGGGGGGCCCCCGACCACCGCAACTCCTCTTTCATCCCATGTGCACCGAGAGGGCTATGCCGGACTGCTATGCGATCGGAGCCGCGGGCGAGGTGGCGGGCATCGCGGCGGCCCCGGGATCCGCGCCCTTCCTGGCGCGCACGGCGAGGAAGATGCCGCCGAGCCCGGCGATGACGGCGGCCAGCCAGATCAGGAAGCCGACGTAGGGAATCTTGGTGAGGAAGTAGAACAGCAGCAGGCCGAGCGCCAGCGAGGCGTAGGCGGAGGGCTCGCGGCCGCCCCGGACCCATCGCAGCAGCCGGTCGCCGATGGTTTGCGAGGCGACCAGGCGGGCCAGGTAGACGGCGATGAGGTAGATAAGCAGCGTCAGGAGGCCGAGGGGGAGCGTCACCAGCAGGATGATCGCCAGGATCGACGCCGCCGGCAGCACCACCGCGACCACGAAGCCGAAGCCGAGGCCGAGGGCCGGCTGGCTCGCCAGGCAGGCCGCCGGCCGCCGGGCGGCGTCGCCGCCGAGCGCCAGCGCCACCGCGCCAACGAAGAAGCTGGCCAGGAACCACCAGCAGCCCCACATGACGCTCCAGACGCTGAACCACCTCCCGGAAGGTGCGCGCTCCTCTTCCTCCGCGTCCTCCCGCGGCGCGAAGTAACGGAGCTGCCCGCTGATCCGGGCGCCGGGGTCGATGCTCGCCTCGCGCGCCGACTCGTAGCGAAGATCGCCTTCGATCACCGCCTGTGGGCCGACCTCCAGCTCGCCGACCTCGATGCTCACGTCGCCGTGCACCGTGCCGTTGAGCACCACGGCGCCGCCGGCGTAGCTGATCGGGCCGCCGACCGTGCCGTTGATCGTCAGCCCCCCGCTGCTGCCGTAGATGGCGCCCTCGACGGCGCCGGTATCGCCGATCGTCAGGTCGCCGACGAAGCTGTACAGGTCGCCGCCGACCCGGCCGTCGATCCGTGCCTTCTGGGCGAACAGGAACAGGTCGCCGCCGATCACCCCTTCGGCGACGAGGTCGACCTTCTGGGCGCCGATGAAGGCGTTGTCGGCGACGTTCCCCGAGATCGTCGGCAGCCAGGCCCACACGAAGAGGTCGTTGGCGACGTCGGAAAAGTCGAAGATGTCGTTGAAGATCAGCCGCGTGCCGCCGACCCGAACGCTCTGCGCCCCCTCGCCGAGTTGCTCGCGGATGGTGAGCCGGAACTCCTCTACCTCTTGCTGCGGATCCTGCCGCGGACCCTGCGACGGCGCGCCGCCCGCCTCGCCCTGCGGCGGTTGCTGAGCCTGCGATGGGGGCGAGCCGCCGGCCTGAACGACGGCGGCGATGACGACCAGAAGCTGGAAGGCTCGGGCGGAGATCATGGCTCGAATGCGGGTCTGCGGCTAGTTTCGATGGTACGGGTCCGCCGGCACCGGCGGCAGTCAAAACCGGCCAGCGGGCGTCCGGCTCGATGAACGGTCGCCGCGAACCGCTCGGCGGTGGCGATCATCACCACCCCAGAAGCTGGCGCAGCTCGCGGGCGCGGCGGCGCGAAACGTGGATCTCGATGCCGACGGGGTCCTTCAGGAAGGCGCTGTAGGTGCCGGAGAACATCGGCGCCAGGTGAGCGACCCAGGCCAGATTGACGACCGCCGCGCGCGACACGCGAAAAAACGGCGGGCTCGGCAGCCGCTTCTCCAGCTCCCCGAGCCCCTGGCGCAGGCGGTAGCGGCCGTCGGCGGTGGTCGCCCAGGTGATCGTGTCGTCGACGACCAGACAGGCGATGTCGGCGACGGCGAGGCGGATGATCTTGCCGGCGCGGTGGGCGGCCAGGTGGCCGATCGCCTCGCCGTCGCGCCGGCGCGGCGTCTCCTCGCGGGCCGCCGCGGCGGCGGGCTCGGTGGATCCGCCGGCGGCCTCGGCCGCGTCGGGCGACGGCGCCGCCCGGCCGCGCTGCCAGAGTGCCCGGCGCACCCGCTGCATGGCGCGGGCGAGCGCCTGCTTGTCGACCGGCTTGACCAGGTAGTCGATCCCCTCGAGCTCGAATGCCTCGACGGCATGGTCCTCGTGAGCGGTGATGAAGACCGTCAACGGCAGCACGTCGGCCGGCAGCTTATCGCGCAGGTCGCGCAGCGCCTGCAGGCCGTCGCTGCCGGGCATGCGGACATCCATCAGGAGTAGGTCGGGCCGCGCGTCCAGGACCACGGCGACGGCCTCCTCGCCGGTGGTGGCCTCGCCGACGATCTCGATGTCGTCGTGCGCCTTCAGCAGACGGCGCATGCGGCGCCGGGCCAGCGGCTCGTCGTCGACCACCACGGCGCGCACGCTCACCGCGGCACCAGCACGTCGATCCGCGAGCCGCCCATGCTGGAGTCGCCCACTCCCATGCGTGCCGCCCCCCGGTAGCTGAGCGCCAGCCGCTTCTGGACGTTGGCGAGGCCGCCGCCGGCGCCGGCGGTCCCGGCGTCGATCGCCGCCTCCATGCCGGCCAGCGCCGAGACCGCGGCGAAGCCGCCCAGTTGGGCGCGCACCGCGTCCGGCAGGCCGGGGCCGTCGTCCTCGACGACGATGCGGACGCCGGCCGCCTCGTTGCTGACCTCGATCCGCACCCGACCGCCTTCCGGCCGCGGCGCCACCGCGTGCTGGACGGCGTTCTCGACCAGCGGCTGGAGGATCAGGCCCGGTATGTGGGTTTGCGCGACCGACTTGTCCACCGACTGCTCGACACGCAGGCGCCCTCCCAGCCGCGCCCGCTCGATGCGCAGGTAGCGTTCGACCGCTTCCAGCTCCTGGGCGAGCGGCACGGTCTCGACCGCCGACGACCGCAGACTGTATCGCAACAGGAACGAAAGGTCGCCGATGAGCTCCTCGGCGCGGTCGGGGTCGTCGTGCGCCAGCTCGGCCAGCGCGTTGAGGGCGTTGAACAGGAAGTGGGGGTTGATTTGCGCCTGCAGCGCCTTGAGCTGGGCGCGCAGCGCCGTCTCCCGCAGCGCCGCCCCGCGGACCCGGTGCTCCTCGACCTCGCGGCGCATGCGGGCGTGGGTGTAGACGCCGGCGGCCACCCCGAGGCCGAGGAGGACGCCGGCGGCGGCCAGATAGAAGGCCTCCCAGCGAACCTCGTACCAGTAGACAGTGTGGGCGTACTGCGGCGCCGCCAGCGTGCCCCAGGCGGCAAATATGGTCCCGATCAGGACCACTGCCAGGTTGAGCGGCCGGCTCAGCCACGGCGGGAAGGTCGCGTAGGTGGGCGCCACGGCGCGGCGCAGGAAGATCCCGGCGACCACGCCGCAACCGACCGCCCAGCCCCCCAGCCAAGCGCCGTGCAGGTAGTACAGCAGCAGCAGCGCGACCGCCGA
Source organism: Acidobacteriota bacterium (assembly GCA_036398215.1). Lineage (GTDB taxonomy): Bacteria > Acidobacteriota > UBA890 > UBA890 > UBA890 > DASWHK01. The sequence goes on from DASWHK010000296.1 coordinate 10,049, forward strand.
GCCTCCGGAGGCGAACAGCAGGTCGCGGAGCAGGTCGCCGGCCTTCATCGCAAGCACACGGCAAGCAACGTCAGATCGTCGAACTGCGGCGTCCCTCGGGTGTGGGCCTCGACCGCCGCGTGGACGGCCACCCCCGGGAACGCCGACTGGAGCTTCGACATCAGCAGGGCCGCGGGCACTCCTTTGCCGGAGACGTCGCCGACGTCGACGACGAGCTGGACGAGCAGCCGGCGTGGATCGATGCTGAACGCATCGCCCATCCGCTCACACGCGGGTCAGGTAGTCGCCGGTCGAGGTGTCGACCCGCACCTTGTCGCCGACGTTGACGAACTGCGGCACGCCGACGACCAGCCCGGTCTCCAGCGTCGCCGGCTTGCCGCTGCCGCTCGCCGTCGCCCCCTTGAGGGCGGGCTCGGTGTCGACGACCTCGAGATCGACCGTCCCCGGCATCTCGATGCCCACCGGGGCCCCCTCGTAGAAATCGACCTCGAGCGACAGGTTGGGGATCAGGTAGGGCAAGGCGTCCTGGATGGCGTCGGCCGACAGATGCACCTGCTCGTAGGTCTCGGCGTCCATGAACACGTAGCTGTCGCCCTCCTGGTAGAGGTACTCCATCGTCCGGTACTCCAGTTGCACCCGCTCGACCGACTCCTGCGAGCGGAAGCGCCGGTCGATCATCGCGCCGCTGCGCAGGTTGCGCAGCCGCGTCTGCACGACCGCCTGCCCCTTGCCGGGGGTCACGTGCTGGAAGTCATGGACCCGCAGGAGCTGGCCGTCGAGGTCGATGATCATGCCCTTGCGCAGCTGGACCGCTTGCATCCCTACCTCGCGAACGTCGATCGTGGACGCCGCCGCAAGCGGCGGAGAGTCAGTGTAGCAGGCCGTTCGCGCCTGCAACGGCCTGGCGGCAGAAGGCGACCAGGGCGTTGATGTAGCGGCTCCCGGCGACCGCGGAGATGTCGTTGTGACCGGCCCCCGGCAGGGCGACGAAGCTCTTCGGGGGCGCCGCCGCCTCATAGACCTCGCGACCATAGGCGAAGGGGATCACCTCGTCGCGCTCGCCGTGCACGACGAGCAACGGCGTCCGCCGTTGCGCCACCCACTCGACGACCGGGAAGCGGGAGGTCCCGAGCAGGTCCACCGGCAGGCCGCCGAACATCGCCCGCGCCATGCGCTTGGCCGAGGGCGGCGGCGAGACCAGGATCAACCCGGCGTGCGGGACCCGGGTGGCGAGCCGCGCCGCCGGCGCGGCGCCGATCGAGCGGCCCATCAGGACGATCCGCAGCGGATCGATGTTCCGCTCTCTTGTCAGGTACGCGTACGCCGCCTCGGCATCGAGATAGATTCCCGCCTCGCTCGGAGCGCCCTCGCTACGCCCGTAACCCCGGTAGTCGAACACCAGCACCGACACGCCGGCGTCGGCAAGCGCCTGGGCATCCGGCGCCCGGCCGGTCAAGTTGCCGCCGTTGCCATGCGCCCAGAGCACCACCGGCCGCTGATCCGCCGCCGCGAACCACCAGGCGTGAAGCGACAGACCGTCGGCGCTGCGAAACCAGACGTCCTCGACCTCGACCCCGAGACGGGCTGGGTCCCAGATGCCGGCGGGGTAGCGGGCCGGGAAGAAGATCATGCCGCGCTCCAGCCAGCGCACGGCGACCATTGCGATGCCCAACCCGACGAGGGCGACGCCGGCCGCGACCAGCAGCGAGCGCACGGCCCTACCCTCCGCGCGGCCTGCGCCGGCGGCTCAACGGAAGCGCGGATCGTCGGCGAGCAGCAGGATCATCGCCTCCTGCTTGCGGCCGGTGTCCTCGGGAGAGATCAGGATGTCGATCTCGTCGCCGGCGAGCAATCGCGGGCGCACCTCCCGGAACGCCGCCTCGACGACGTTGGGGAGCCGCATCCGTTTTCCCGTCGGTCATTCCGGCAGGCTAGGCGGTCGCCCGCGCCGGGGCAAGCGACGCCGGCCGCCGGGAGCGAAGAGCGGCGGTAATGCCCCAAGTGGCCAGCTCGACGACGAGCAAACTGTTCTGGTGGGCCATCCGCGGCAACGAATCAATGAAAAGGCACGCCCCGCCGGGAGAAAAACGGTGTTGACCCTCAGGCGCCGCAAACCTACGCTGAACTGGCGGCCTACCTTCCATAGCGTCGGGGGATTCCTGTGAACCGTCTCGTCTGCCCTCACTGCGGCCAGGCTTCATATTGCGCCAGCCTCACCGGGCCGGTGCGCTGCGCCAACAGCGAGTGTGGCGCCCTGCTGATCCCCGGCGGGGAGGTGGAGGAGGCCGCCGACCGCCGCCTGCTGCCGCGCCTGAGCGCCGATACCCGGATCACCGTCGAGTTCCTCGACCAGGACCGTCGCGTTGTCGAGCAGCAGCGGTCGTTTCTCGACGTCAGCATCATCGGGATCTCGACCGTCCTCGACAACTACCCGCCGCTGGGCGCCGACGTGATCGTGGAGCTCAGCGACGCCGGCCTCGACGGCAAGCCCTGGCGGGTGCGGGGGATCGTGCGCGAGGTGCAGCCGGCCGACGGCGCCGGCTACAGGGTCGGCATCGAGGTGCTCACCGGGGCATCCCGGTTCGAGTGATCTTCGGGCCGACGGGCCGCCTTGCCCCGTCCTACCCCACGCCGCCGACACCCACCCTCGCTTCATTGACGGAGAGCGCCCCGACCGCGGCTTTCAGGCCGACGACCGCCAGCACGCCCATCCTTCCTTCGTTGACGGCAAGCGCCCCAACCGGCATAGTTGTCTGCCAATGAAGCGACGCTCCTGTCGCTCAACGTCCCGGGATCCCGGCAACGGGGCCCTCGACGAAGTCGCGTGTCCGGCAGGAGCGCATTTTTCCGGCCGCAGATTGTGAAAGATTTCACAATCTCACGAGATCCGCCTCGCCGAGTTGATCGATGCAAAGCGCTCCCGTTGACGCCACCCCGGTCGCCGACCTCTGGCCGCTGGCGCTGTGGTTCCTGCTCGTCACGTTGCTGATGGCCGGCGTGCTGGCGATCTCGGCGCTGCTCGGCCCGCGCCACCGGGCGTCGCGGCGCGATCTTCCCTACGAGTCGGGCATGCCGCCGACCACGCAGGGGGCGCTGCGCTTCCCGGTGCACTTCTACGTCGTCGCCCTCGCCTTCCTGGTGTTCGACCTCGAGGCCGCCTTCCTGTTCGCCTGGGCGGTCGCCGCCCGCGACGTCGGCTGGCTCGGTTACGCCGAGGCGCTGGTGTTCGTGGTCGTCCTGCTCGCCGGGCTTGCCTACATGTGGGCCAAGGGCGCCTTCGCGTGGAGCAGCGAGTGAGCCAGCAACGACTCGGCCGCGAGGAGCTGCTCGCCATCGCCGCCCGCGACCGGGCGGCCGACCCCGCCGAGGCCGCCCGGCGCGGCGCTTCGGGGAGTTTCGCCAGCAGCATGGAGCGCTTCTTCGCGCTCTCGCGCCTCGACGCGCTGGTCGCCTGGGGCCGCAAGAACTCGATGTGGCCGTTCAACTTCGGCCTCTCCTGCTGCTACGTCGAGATGATGACCTCGTACACCTCCGAGTACGACATCTCCCGCTTCGGCGCCGAGGTGCTGCGCGGCACGCCCCGCGAGGCCGACGTCATCGTCATCGCCGGCACCGTCTTCAAGAAGGTGGCGCCGGTGATCAAGCGGCTCTATGACCAGATGATGGAGCCGCGCTGGGTGATCTCGATGGGCTCGTGCGCCAACTCCGGCGGCATGTACGACATCTACAGCGTCGTGCAGGGGGTCGACTCGTTCCTGCCCGTCGACGTCTACGTGCCCGGTTGCCCGCCGCGCCCGGAGTCGTTCCTCGAGGGGTTGCTGCTGCTGCGCGACCGCATCGGCACCGAGAAGCGCCCGCTCTCCTGGCTGATCGACGAGCACGGCGTCGTGCCGGCCACCGATCTCCCGGTACAGCGCGACGTCAAGCGCGCGCAGCGGCGAGCGGCCGGCCTGCTACGGCCGCCCGGCGAGGCGCGCTGACGATGAGTCCGCCGGCCGCTCCGCTCGACGCCCTCGAGGCGCGCTTCGGCGGCGAGAGCATCGCGCCGCAGCCAACCGCCGACGAGATCCCCACCGTGTGGGTGCCGGCGGCGCGGGCCCACGAGATGCTCGGCTGGCTGGCCCGCGAGAGCGAGCAGCGCTACCGCGTTCTCTACGATCTGACCGCGATCGACGAGCGCAACCGCCGGGGGCGGGCGGCCGCCGGCAGCGCCAAACGAGCGGACGCCGACAGCGCCACGCGGGCGGCCGCTGGCGGCGCCATGCCGCCGAACCCGGCCGGCCCCGCCGCGGCCGCCGCCACCGGCGACCGTTCACCCGGGACGAACGCCCGGAGCGGCGCCGCCGCCACCGGCGCCGCGACGGACGGGAGCCCCGCGACCCGCGCCGACTTCACGCTCGTCTACCACCTCCTTTCCTACGACGCGAACGCCGACCTGCGGCTCAAAGTGTCGCTCTCCGGCGAGTACCCGAGCGCCGCCACGGTCAGCGACATCTGGCCGGCGGCCGACTGGTACGAGCGCGAGGTGTTCGACATGTTCGGGATCGGCTTCGAGGGCCATCGGCGCCTGCGCCGCATCCTGATGCCGCCCGATTGGGTCGGCCATCCGTTGCGCAAGGAGCACCCGGCGCGGGCCACCGAGATGCCCCCCTACCGGCTCCCCGAAGAGGAACATGCCGCCCACGAGGAGGCGATGCGCTTCCGGCCGGCCGACTGGGGCCTCGCGGACGGCGACGACGTTACCCCCGTTTTCGCCGAAGCGGGCGGCGCGCCGCCGCCGGACGCCGGCGACACCGACTACCTCTTCCTGAACCTCGGCCCCAACCACCCCGGCACCCACGGGTTGCTGCGCCTGGTGCTGAAGCTCGACGGCGAGCGGATCGTCGACGTCTGGCCCGACATCGGCTTCCATCACCGCGGCGCCGAGAAGATGGGCGAGCGGCAGACCTATCACACCTACATCCCCTACACCGACCGCATCGACTACCTCGCCGGCGTCAACAACAACCTCGCCTACCTGCTGGCGGTCGAGAAGCTGGCCGGCATCGAGGTCCCCGAGCGCGCCCAGGTCATCCGGGTGATGCTGTGCGAGCTGTTCCGCATCGCCTCGCACCTGGTCTGGTTCGGCACCTTCGCGCACGACGTCGGCGCCATGTCGCCGGTGTTCTTCACGTTCACCGACCGCGAGCGGATCTTCGACGTCGTCGAGGCGATCACCGGCGGCCGCATGCACCCGGCCTGGTTCCGGATCGGCGGCGTCGCGATGGACCTGCCGAACGGCTGGCGGGAGCTCCTCGAGGATTTCAGCGCCGGCTTCCCGGCGCGGCTGCGCGATTACGAGAGCCTCCTGCTCGGCAACCCGATCTTCCGCTCTCGCACCCGCGGGGTCGGCGTCATGAGCCTCGACGAGGCCATCGAGTGGGGAGTCACCGGCCCCAATCTGCGCGCCTGCGGCCTGGAGTGGGACTTCCGCAAGAAACGGCCCTACAGCGGCTACGAGCGCTTCGACTTCGAGGTGCCGGTTGCCGAGGACGGCGACTGCTTCGCCCGCGCCGCGGTGCGCTTCGAGGAGATCCGCCAGAGCCTGCGGATCATCGAGCAGGCCGCCGCCGACATGCCGGACGGCGACTACATCTCCGACGATCATGACGCGACGCCGCCGCGCCGGGCCGAGACCATGAAGGACATCGAGACCCTCATTCACCACTTCATCGGCGCCTCCTGGGGCTTCGCGATCCCGGCCGGCGAAGCGCACGCCGGCATCGAGGCGCCCAAGGGCAACAACGGCTACTACGTGGTCGCCGACGGCGGCACGATGCCCTACCGGCTGCGCATCCGCGCGCCGTCCTTTCCGCACATGCAGGTGCTGCCGCTGCTGGCCCGCGACGGGATGATCGCCGACCTGCTGGCGGTGCTCGGCAGCCTCGA
>DASWHK010000297.1:0-8662 GCA_036398215.1 Acidobacteriota bacterium
CGCCTGCACCACGGCTGGCAGCGCTGGTTCGGCGCCCCTCCCCGCATCGGCGTCGCCGGCCTCAACCCCCACGCCGGCGAGCGCGGCCTGCTCGGCTGCGAGGAGGAGACCGAGATCCTGCCGGCGATCGCCGCCGCCCGCGACGCCGGCCTGCAGGTGACCGGCCCCTTCCCCGCCGACAGCATCTTCCGGCGCACCGACATCGACGTGATCCTCGCCCTCTACCACGACCAGGGCACGATTATCGCCAAGCGGGCGCCGACGCCGTCGGTGAATCTCACCCTCGGCCTCCCCTACCCCCGCACCTCCCCCGACCACGGCGTCGCCTACGACATCGCCGGCCACCGCGTCGCCGACCCGGCGGCGATGATCGCCGCGATCCGTCTGGCGGCGGAAATGGTCGCCGGCGGCACGGCGCGCTTTCGCGCCGGCGACGGCTGAGCTGCGGCGGGCATCAGCCTCCTCCAGCTCTAACTTGCACGAGTTGCTACGAAGTGCTACATCTGCTACGCTGCCGCTCATGGATCGAGTCATTACTCAGCGACAGCTTCGCAACGACTCCGCCGCCGTGCTTCGCGAGGTTCAGGCTGGCAAGCGATTCACCGTGACACGCAACGGCATGCCCGTCGCCGAGCTCCGGCCGCTTCCCCCCCACCGGTTCGTGCCGCGCGCGGCGATCGCCGATGCCGCCAGGCGCGCTCCCCGGGTCGACCTCGTTCGTTTGCGCGCCGACCTGGACGCGGTCGTAGATCCCAGGCTCGATGACTGAAACGACTCGAGGACTGCTCGATACGTCCGTGGTCGTCGACCACGACCTGCTCGATCCCGAGTTGCTGCCGGACCAAGCCGCCATCTCCGCCGTAACGCTGGCGGAGCTTGCCGCCGGCCCTCACGCTACCAAAGACGATCAGGAACGGGCGCGGCGGCAGGATCGCCTGCAATGGGCCACGGCGACCTGGGATCCCTTGCCCTTCGACGCCGATGCCGCCCGGGCATACGGGCGGGTGTTCGCAGCCACTCGGTCGGCCGGCCGGTCCAGCCGCACGCGGCGGGCGGACCTTCTCATCGCGGCGACGGCTGTGGCGCACGGCCTCGACTTGTACACGCGCAACGCGAAGGACCTCGGCGGGCTCGAGGACATCCTCACCGTTGTCGAGGTGTGATGGTATCTCGGGATTCTGAGACGGCCAGCAGCACGTCCACCGCAGCGAGCGACCCCGCGCCCAACCGAGCCCCTCGGAAGCGCCGCCTCGTCTCGCGCTACCGCCGACGCCGTAGCTCCTGCTCGATCTCCCGCTTGACGGCTTCCTTCTTCTTGGCCTCGCGCTTGTCGTAGGACCGCTTGCCCTTGCCGAGGCCGAGCTCGACCTTGGCCCAGCGGCCCTTGAAGTAGATGCGCAGGGGGACGAGCGTGAAGCCGCGCTCGATGACGCGGCCGCGCAGCTTGTCGACCTCGCGCTTGTTGAGCAGCAGGGGACGCGGCCGCTCGGCCTCGTGCTGGGCGTAGGGGCCGGCGGGGCGGTAGGGGCCGATGTGGCAGTGGTGCAGCAGCACCCGGTCGCCCTCGATGGTCGCGTAGGAGTCCTTGAGGTTGGCGCGACCCTCGCGCAGCGCCTTCACCTCGGAGCCCAGCAGCGACAAGCCGGCCTCGTACTTCTCGACGATCTCGTAGTCGTGGCGGGCCTTGCGATTGACCGTGACGACCTTGCCGCCCTCGCTCACGGGAGCACCTCGGCGTCACGTGTCTCGCACGCGCCGCCCGCCGGCTGCGAGCATCGACCTCGCACGCTCACAAGCGGACGATGTGGGCGTCGCCGCGGCCGGAGGTGACGTTGCGGGTGTCGATCAGCAGCGGCGAAGCGTCGATCACCGCCGGCCAGTCGATGCCGGAGTGGTTGGTGCAGACCACGACGCAGTCGAACTGGGCGCAGGCCTCCGGGACGCCGTCGATCGAGCGCATCTTGCCGTCGGCGATATCGCGGAGCTCGGGCACATAGGGGTCGAAGTACTCGACCTCGCCGCCGCGCGCGGTCAACAGGCGGATGATGTCGAGGGCCGGCGACTCGCGCACGTCGTCGATGTCCTTCTTATAGGCGACGCCGAGCACCAGGATGCGGCTGCCCTTGACGCTCTTGCTGGCGTCGTTGAGGGCGTCGGCGACCAGGCGCACGACGTGCTCCGGCATCGCGGCGTTGATCTCGCTGGCCAGCTCGACCAGGCGGGCCTGATAGTTGAGCGTCCTGAGCTTCCAGGTCAGGTAATGCGGGTCCACCGGGATGCAGTGGCCGCCGAGCCCCGGTCCGGGGTAGAAGGGCATGTAGCCGAAGGGCTTGGTGGCGGCGGCGTTGATGACGTCCCAGGTGTCGATGTCCAGTCGATCGCACATCAGCGCCATCTCGTTGACCAGGGCGATGTTTACCGAGCGGAAGGTGTTCTCGAGCAGCTTGACCATCTCCGCCGCCCGGCACGACGAGACCTGATAGACCTCGGCGCAGATCGTCCCGTAAAAGGCGGCGGCGACCTCGCTACAGACCGGCGTGTAGCCGCCGACGATCTTGGGGGTGTTGGCGAGCCGGTACTTCTGGTTGCCGGGGTCGATGCGCTCCGGCGAAAAGGCGAGGAAGAAGTCCTTGCCCGCCTCGGCGCCGTTGGCCGCCAGGCTCGGGTAGAGCATCTCTTCGGTGGTGCCCGGATACGACGTGCTCTCCATGACCACCAGCATCCCCGGGTGGAAATGGCGCGCCACCTGCTCGGCGGCGGCCAGGATGTAGGAAACGTCGGGGTCGCGGGTCTTGCTCAACGGTGTGGGAACGCAGATCACCACCGCGTCGAGCCCGGCGATGACGCTCGCGTCCGTGGTCGCTGTGAGGCGCCCGGCGTCGACCTCGGCGGCGATCTCCTCGTCCCCGACGTCCTTGATGTAGGACTCGCGGGCGAGGAGCTGCCCGACGCGATACCCGTCGACATCGATGCCGGTGACCTGGAAGCCGGCCTTCGCCAGCTCGACCGCCAGCGGCAGGCCGACGTAGCCGAGGCCGACGACGCCGACGGCGAGCTCGCGCCGCTCGATCCGCTGCAGAAAATCTCGCACGATGGGGCCCCTTCGACTCGAGATCGTGGCTCCGGTGAAGGCTCGGCGCCGGAAAGCACATGCCCGGCATCTCCCGGGCCGAGATGACGACCTCCCGGCGGACGATCGGCCTCGCCGGCCGGGCCGTCCGGGGGAAGGACGAAGCGTGGAGACGTGAGTATACTGGGCAGGGTTCGCGCCCCCAAACATCGCCCCTGCAGGTTCATTTGCCGAACAACAGCGTCTACGTAGGGTTGGGCTCCAACCTGGGGAATCGCCCCGCGCACCTGGCAGCCGGGCTCGCGGGGCTGCGGGAGCTCGGCCTCTCGGTGGGTCCGGTCTCGTCGCTGTACCTGACCGAGCCCGACCTGCGACCCGCGGGATCGGTCGACGCTCGCGGCGCTCGGGACGCCCGCACCGAGAAGGGTCGCGCTGCCGAGGGTCGCGATGGAACGGGCCGGCGCCCGCCGGCCCGCCACGCCACAGGCGACGGCGACGGCGACCATCCCTGGTACGTCAACTGCGTCGCCGCCATCGACGGCGCCCCCGCCGCCACCGAGCTGCTGCGGATGTGCCTGGACATCGAGCGCCGCCACGGCCGCGTCCGGCCGGCGGGGGATGATCGATCGGTCTCCGGCGCCAGCCCTCGAACGCTCGATCTCGACATCCTGCTGGTCGGCGCCGAGGTCATCGACGAGCCCGGCCTGCGCGTCCCCCACCCCCGCCTCGACGGACGGCGCTTCGTGCTCGAGCCGCTCGCCGAGATCGCCCCCGGCGTTCGCCACCCGGTAACCGGGGACACCATCGGCGACCTCCTCGAGCGGCTGCCGGCGGGCAAGGGAGTCTGGCTGCTCGCCCCGCCTCCCGAAGCCGGCAACTGATGCGCCGGCCGGTTGCGGTGACTCGTCGCTCCGGATCCAGGCGCCCTCCCGCTCCGTTTCTCGAGGCGGACCGCTGATGCGCTGGAGCCACGTCGCGTTCGAGGGGCCGATCGGGGTCGGCAAGACCACCCTGGTAACCATGCTCTCGGAGCGTCTCGGCGCCGTGCGCATCCTCGAGGACGTCTCCAACCCATTTCTCGAGGCCTTTTACGACGAGACCCCGGGGGCGGCGTTCCAGGCCCAGCTCTTCTTCCTGCTGTCGCGCTACCGGCAGCTCACCGAGGCCGCCCAGGGAGAGCTCTTCCAGCAGCTCACCCTCGCCGACCACACCTTCCAGAAGGACCGGATCTTCGCCCACCTGACGCTCAGCGACGGCGAGCTGATGCTCTACGAGCGGCTATGGGCCTTGCTCGCCCCGCAGGTGCCGAAGCCCGACATGGTCGTCTATCTGCAGGCCGGCACCGAGGTCCTCGCGCAGCGCGTCCACCGCCGCCAGCGACCCGAGGAAAGCGGCATCTCGCGCAGCTACCTCGAAGAGGTCAACCAGGCCTACGCGCACTACTTCTACCACTACACGGAAACCCCGCTGCTGGTGATCAACACCTCGGAGATCGACTTCGTCGCCGACAAGGCCGACCTCGACGACCTCATCGCCCAGATCGACTCCATGGACGCGGGCACTCGCGTCTACGTGCCGCGCCATGCCGGTTGAAGGGCCCATGACTGCGCTGCGCATCCTCACCGGCTTGTCGATCCTGTCCGTCTGGGCGACCACCGCATCCGTCGCGGCGGCGCCCTCCCGGCCTGGCGGCGCCGGCCCGCAGGCCCGGCAGGAGGAGCAAAGGGTCGGGCGCGCTGGTGGCGAAGGCGAGCAGGCGACCCGGGCGGCCGGCGGCGCGGTGCCGTCGCTGGCGGCGCTGGCGATCGACGGCGGCATCGACCTGGACGGTGCCCTCGACGAGGCGGTCTGGGAAGAGGCGCCCGAGGCAAGCGGGTTCGTGCAACGGGAGCCCTTCCAGGGCGAGCCCGCCAGCGAGCAGACGCGCTTCTGGGTCCTCTATACAGAGGACACGCTTTACATCGGCATCCGCGCCCTCGATCGCGATCCGGCGGGCATTGTCGCCAAGGAGATGCAGCGCGACGGTGGTGGCGGCGGCGGCGGCTTCGGTGGCGGTCGCGGCGGCAGGCTGGAGACCGGCGACTCGGTCGTCGTGCTGCTGGACACCTTCCACGACGGCCGCAACGCCTTCTACTTCGAGACCAATCCCTTCGGGGCGCGGGCCGACGCCCTCATCACCGACGAGGGGCGCGACCGCAACTTCGAGTGGGACGGGGTCTGGAGCGCCGCCGCGAGGCAGACGCCCGACGGCTGGTCGGCGGAGATCGCCATCCCGTTCCACACCCTGCGCTTCGACCCCGAGCTCGACAGCTGGGGGCTCAACGTCCGGCGCGTCATCCGCCGCAAGAACGAGGAGGTCAACTGGGCGCCGATCATGCGCGACGCCGACATGTTCCGGGTCTCCCAGTACGGCCGGCTGACCGGCCTGGCGGGGGTCCGGCCGGCGCGCAACCTCCGCCTCAAGCCGTTCATCACCGCCAGCGGCGCCGAGGGAATCGAGACCCCGCTGGGCGCGATCGACGGCGACGCCGATGCCGGGCTCGACCTGCGTTGGGGCGTGACCGACAGCCTGACGTTCGACCTCACCCTCAACACCGACTTCGCGCAGGTCGAGGCCGACGAGCAGCGCGTCAACCTGACCCGTTTTTCGCTGTTCTTTCCCGAGAAGCGCGAGTTCTTCCTCGAGAACGCCGGGATCTTCGAGTTCGGGCCCAGCGGCGCCGGCGGCGGCATGCGGGCGCCCCTGATCAAGGTGTACCACTCGCGACAGATCGGCATCGCCGACGGCGAGCAGGTCCCCGTCCTCGCCGGTGGCAAGCTCACCGGAAGGGCCGGCGACTGGAGCCTCGGGCTGCTCGACGTGCAGACCTCGGAGCATGCCTTCCCGGTCGCCGAGGGCGAGCAGGAGCAGGAGATCGAGCCGTCGACCAACTGGAGCGTCCTGCGTATCAAGCGCAACGTCGGCGTGCGCTCCAACCTCGGCGCCATCTTCACCAACAAGCAGGTCGCCGGCGGCGGCTACAACCGCGTCGTCGGGCTCGACGCCGACCTCAACCCCCACCCGCGCCTGAGCTTCAACGGCTACTTCAGCGCCAGCGACAATCCCGGCGATGACCGGGACAACTGGGCGGCGAGCGCCGGGGCTAGCTGGGGCGGGCCGGTGTGGCGGTGGAGCGGCGGCTGGACCGAGATCCGCGAGAGCTACGATCCGCAGCTCGGGTTTCTGCTGCGCAGCGGCGTCCGCGAGTTCGACCCCCAGGTGACCTTCGAGCCCCGTCCCGATATCGCCTGGCTGCGCAACCTGAGCTTCCAGGCCCGCAACACGATCACCACGGGTATCGACGGCGAGCTCGAGACCTTCGACGGCAGCATCCGGTTTCTCGGCTTCCGCACCCAGAGCGACGATTTCTTCTCGTTTTCGTTCAACCCCAGCTACGAGCGCCTGATCGAGCCCTTCGAGATCCACGAGGGCATCCTGATCCCGCCCGGCGAGTACGGCTACAACGACTGGTCGGCGTTCATCAACAGCAGCTCAGGCCGCCCGGTCTCGGCCTTCCTCCGCTTCAACGCCGGCGGCTTCTTCGACGGCGAGCGAATCAGCAGCGGCGTTACCGTCAACGTGCGGCCGAGCGGCTACTTCGGGAGCGCGACCTCCTGGGACCGCAACGACGTCGACCTGCCGGGAGGCTCGTTCACGACCAACACGCTGCGGCAGCGGTTCAACGTCTCTTTCTCGCCCAACCTGTCGCTCAACTCGTTCATCCAGTATGTGGATACGGAGGATCTGCTGGCGATCAACACCCGCTTCAACTGGATCTACCGGCCGGGCGCCGACCTGTTCATCGTCTACAACCAGAACTGGACCGACGGCGGCGTCTTGAACCGCGCCCTGATCTTCAAGTTCACCTATCTCTGGGCGCTCTAGGAGGTAGGCGCGCGCACGACGCGCGAGGACGGCGTTGCACTTCCTCGGCCTCCCTCCGACGTACGGGAAGTACGCCTGCGGTCGGCCTGCGGGCGTGCGCCTTGTCCTCGCACGCCGTGCGCACGCTGCAACGCATGCCTCATTACGTCCAGCCTTCGGGGTATGGAGATGCCTAGTTACTGCAGGTAGGCGACGACCAGCTCGGTGAGCGCGTGGACGCGGGGTAGCGCGCCGAGGGCGACCGCCGCGGCGACTGCCGCGACGCCGGCGAGCAGCGCCGGCCACGGGCCGCGCTCGGGGGCGATTGGGGCCGGCCGCGATGCCGCCGGATCGGTCAGCAGGCGGACGCGGCGGGCGATGTCGCCGCCCTGGCAAAAAGCGGCGACCGGCAGCGGCTCGGCGACGGCGCCGTTGGCCAGCCTCGCAACCTTGAGCAAGGCGGCGGCCAGGTCGAGGGAGCGATCGGGACCGGCCGCCTCGTCCGCGGCCTCCTCGGCGGCCTGCTGCCAGGCAATCTCGAGGCCGCGAGCCGCCGGCGTGAAGGCCAGCACGTCGGGCGCCACCCGCATGATCAGCCGTTTGAGGTTGTCTCGCCGCCGCAGGTGCTCGGCCTCATGGGCGAGGATGGCGTCCAGCTCGGCGTCGCTGCAGGCGTCGATCACGCGCCGGGAGACGAACAGCAACGGCCGCCACAGGCCGACGACGGCGACCACCGGAAACGGCGCCGGCACCGCGTAGGCATGCCTCGCGGCGAACCCCGGCAGGCTCAGCCTCTCGCCCTCCCGCAGCCATGCCCCTACCAGCCGCCGCGTCGCGCTCCAGGAGAGGCCGGCTTCGCGCAGGCAGCGGGCGACGATCAGCGAGGCGGCCAGCACCAGCAGGATCATCTGGGGGCCGACGGTCTCGCCGGCGTCCCGCGGCTCGAGAAGGATGAAGGCCGGCAGGAACAGGGCGGCGACGAAGGCCAGGCCGGCGACCGACGGCGCCAGCCGCAGACGCAGGTAGGCTCGCGCCCGCGGCTGCGGAGCCAGCCGCTCGAGGCGCGGGCTCAGGACCCGAACGAGCAGCGCCGACGCCAGCGAGATCACGGTGCTGACCGCCGTGAAGGCGAGCACCGACATGCAGATCGCCAGCGCCGCGTAGCCCATCACCGGCCGCCCCTGCCGGCCACGTCGCTTTCGCCGACCTGGGCGCTGCGCCGCTCGCGGACCAGCTTTTCGAGGTCATCGAGCAGCTCGGCGTCGCGACGGCTGACCGCCTCGACGAAGCTCGACAGCAGCGGGCGCAACGAAGCCCGACTGCTGCCGCCGTCGAGCAGGGCCTCGAACGCGTCCCGGGCCAGATAGGCCTCCAGCCCCGGCCGTGTGAATCTGGCCGAGTAGAGGTAGGCCCGACCGCGCTTGCGCCGATCGAGCACGCCCTTCTTGTAGAGCCGATCGAGCGTCGTCATCAGGGTCGTGTAGGCGGTGCCGGGGAAGTCACGCTGGATCTCGCGCACCGTCGCCTCAGCCGGTCCGTCCCACAAGGACTCGAGGACCGCCAGCTCGAGGGGCCCGAAGAAGGCCTCGAGCGGCGCCGGGCGGTCGCTGTCGCCGCCCCGGGGTGCCAGCAGGCGGCGGGCATTCCCCCACCGGTGGCGCAGCGCCCGGGCCACGGATTCGAGCTCC
>DASWHK010000298.1:0-2536 GCA_036398215.1 Acidobacteriota bacterium
GCGCTGACCGCATCCAACCAACCGACAACGATGGCTGACCAGCCCCAGCGGGGCCGGCGCATTGGAGGCCCCATCAACGCGACCGCGCAGGAGCTGCGGCGGGAGGACGTGATCGACGTCGTCCGCCGGGCGCAGGCAGGCGATCAGGCTGCCTTCGAAGAGCTGTACCGCGCCCATACCGGGCGGGTGTACGCGCTGTGCCTGCGGATGAGCGCCGATCCGGGGCGCGCCGAGGAGCTCACCCAGGAGGTGTTCCTGCGCGCCTGGAAGGGGCTGGCGACGTTTCGCGGCGAGGCGGCGTTCTCGACCTGGCTGCACCGCCTGGCGGTCAACGTCGTGCTCGCCGAGCGGCGGTCGCAGGGAAAGCGATGGGAGCGGATGATCGGCACCGATGACATCGAGCCCTTCGAGGCCGCGACGCTCGAGCGCCGGGCCGGCCCGGGGCCGGAGGGCATCGGGCTCGACCTCGAGGCGGCCATCGGCGAGCTGCCGGAGGGGGCCCGCACGGTGTTCGTTCTCTACGAGATCGAGGGCTACGGCCACCGGGAGATCGCCGCGGTCACCGGCACCGCGGTGGGCACGTCGAAGGCGCAGCTGCACCGCGCCCGCAAGCTGTTGAGAGAGGCCCTGCAACGATGAGCGACATCCTCGACGACCGATTGCTGCACGACTACGTCGACGGCTTGCTGGCCCCGGAAGCGGCCGCCGCCGTCGAGCGCCGGCTGGCCGCCGACCGCGAAGCCCGCCAGACGGTCGCCTTTCTGCGGGCGCTGAAGGCCCGCGCCGCCGAGCTCCCCGCAGCCATCGAGCCGGGTCGTGACCTGTGGCCCGGCATCGCCGCGGCGATGGCGCCGACGCCGCTGGTGAGCGTCGCCGCCGATGGCGGCGAGGCTCGCGAAGTCGCGGCGGGGCGTCGGCGTCTGTCGACAGGACGTGGGATATCTCCCACCCTTTCCGAAGGGGAATGCGCGAAGAGCTCGCCGATGGAGCCCGCCGCCGTCATCCGGCGCGGGATCGCTGGGATCGGCCCGGCGGGCTGGCTGCCGCGCCTGCAGCCCCGCCAATGGGCGGCGCTGGCGACCGCCGCACTCCTGCTGGTCGCCTCGTCGTCGGCCCTTACCGCCTGGTGGTTGCGAGGTCCGGGCCTCCCGGCGACGAACCCCGCGGGAGGAAGCGCCGCGATCGGCGTCGCCCTCGACGGCGGGCCCCCGGTCCCCGCCGAGCTCGCCCTGCAGATCGATGAGCTGATGTTCGTCCTTTACGACAACCGGGACGTTCTCGACCCCGACACCGTGACCACGATCGAGACCAACCTGCGGGTCATTGACCGGGCCATCCGCCGGGCCCGCGAAGCGCTCGCCGACGACCCCGGCAACGCCGGCCTGGCCCGCCTGCTGGCCAGCAACTACATGCACAAGCTGCAGCTCCTGCAGCGCACCAGCCGCATCATCGAGCGGAGCTGACCGATGCCGGTGGATCGTCAGTGGGCAGCGGGGTCGCGACCCGACAGATTCTCCAGCGGACGGGAGAGGGCGAGAGCGCCGCGCCGGACCGGTCTTGAGAGCAGCCGCGTCATCGAAGAGGGCTGAGCGGATGCGCCCCGAATCTTCTGGCCGCCGGCAAGCGCTCGGGCTCGCCTCGCTGCTGCTGTGCGCCGCCGGCTCGGGCGTGACGGCGGCCGCTGCGGCGGTGCCGGCGGCGCAGCAGGTCAGCCACAGCGGCTCGGTCGCCGCCGGCGCGGAGATCGAGATCTACAACTTCTCCGGCAGCGTCGAGGTCGCCGGCTGGGACCGCAACGAGGTGAGCGTCGAGGGTAGCCTCGGGGCGGGCGCCGAGCGTCTCGATTTCGACAACGACGGCGACCGGGTCGAGATCCGCGTCGTGGTGCCGCGCTCGCGGCGCGGCGATTCGCAGCCGCGGGAAATCGGCGAGTCCCACCTGCGGATCATGGTCCCGGGCGCGGCGGCGCTGGAGATCGAGACGCTCGCCGCGTCGATCACCGTCACCGGGGTGAGCGGCCCGCTGCGCATGGCCAGCTCGGCGGGCAACATCACCTACTCGGGGGACGCAGCCGCGATCGAGGCCGACTCGGCGGCCGGCGACGTCCACGTCGAGACCACGTCAACGCGGGCCGACATCGACGTCGAGGGGATCGCCGGCAACATCGTCGTGCAGCTCGCCGGGGGGAGGGTCGACGCCAGCTCGGTCACCGGCAGCCTCCGCATCCTCGGCAGCGTCGCCGAGGGCCGTTTCGAGTCGGTCTCCGGCAGCATGTACTTCGAGGGCGCGATCCCCGCCGCCGGCGAGCTCGACTTCGAGAACTTCAACGGCGACATCGAGCTGCTGATCCCGGCGGACACCGCGGCGGCCTTCGAGATCCACACGTACTCGGGCTCGATCTCCACGGAGTTCGGCCACGAGGGAAGCCGCGCCGACCCCTACTCTCCCGAGCAAGAGGCCGAGTTCACGCTCGGCGACGGCAACCGCGCCCGCGTCTCGATCGAGACCTTCAGCGGCGGCGTCCGGGTGCGGCGGC
>DASWHK010000299.1:0-7742 GCA_036398215.1 Acidobacteriota bacterium
CTGGCCGCTCTCCAGCTTGTCGTGGACCATCTGCCAGAGGAACTCGCCGTCGGACTCGCGGAAGGCCATGACGATCCCCTTGTCGCCGGCGACATCGGGGTCGAGCATCCCGTCGTTGTTGGTGCCGATGAAGACCTTGCCGGCCGCCACCACCGGGTTGCCGTAGCTGGCCGAGCCGAGCCCGGCGACCCACTTGACGTTGTCGCCGCTCTCGACGTCCCACTCCGCGGGCAGGCCGGTCTCGCCGGAGACCATGTTGCGGTCCGGCGTGCCGCCCCACATCGGCCAGTCGTCGGCCGACGCCGCCTCCGCGCCGATGTCGGCCGATCCGACCATCGCCGCAACGGCCAGCGTGCCCATTAGCCCTGCCGAGCCCGCCGTCACGATTGCCGCCAGGGTGACCATCAGCTTGGCTCGATTACCAAACATGGATCCTCGAGGAAGGTGGGGAGCAGGGGATGTAGGACACCTTACCCTGAAACCGGTCGTCGACTGCGGCTGCCCCTCGATCGCCCGGCGCGCGGACCCTGTACGAATCGCCGGCTCATGCCCGGCGCCCCCGCCCTGCGGCTGCCGCTCGATCGCCCGGCGCGCGGACCGGTCTTGCGCGCCGGACGACCTCGTTTCGCCACGCCCCCGCCCGTCACAGGTCCCGGTCGAGCGCCGGGCGGCCCTCCTGGTTGGCGAGGTTCCAGCTGGTCAGATACACCAGCCGGGCGATGTTCTGCAGCTTCGGGTAGTTGATCTTGTCGGCGGTGTCCCGGTAGGTGTGGTAGTCGGGGTGTAGGCCGGTGTGGAAGAACACCGCCGGGACGCCGACCTGCAGGAAGGGCCAATGGTCGGAGCGCCGCAGCAGGTTCGACTCGTTGTTGTCGTAGCGGAACTTCAGATCCAGGCCGATGCGCTGGTTGGCTTCCTCGATCTGCGAGCGCATGTCGGCGCTGTGGCTGTAGCCCATGATGTTGATGGCGTTGGCGTTGGACTCGGCGGTTTGCGGCTGCAGGCCGCGGAACCGATTGCCGCCCTCCGGGGGCACCTCCTCGTTGCGTCCCAGCATGTCCATGTTGAGGGTGGCGACCGTCTGCCCGAGCGGAAACAGCGGCCGTTCCGTGTAGTACCAGGCCCCCAGCAGGCCGCGCTCCTCGGCATCCCAGGCGGCCAGCAGGATCGTCCGCCGCGGGCCTTCGCCCATCGCCGCCGCCACCGAGTAGGCCTCGGCGATCTCAAGCAGCGCCACCGTCCCCGATCCGTCGTCGTCGGCGCCGTTGAACACGCCGCCCTCGTTGGCGCCGTCGTGGTCGAAATGGGCGCAGATGATCACCACCTCGTCGGCGACCGTCGGATCGGTCCCCGGGATCGTGGCGACGACGTTGCGCGCCGGCGTCGCGCGCCGCTCGACCGACGCGACGATCTCGATGTCGGGCCCCGGCAGCTCGAGGACGCCGTGGCCGGTTTCGGTCTCCGCCGCCGCCGCCAGCTCGGCGAGCGGCTTGCCGGCGCCCGCCACCAGTTGCTCGGCGAGGCTCGCCGAGATCCGCGCCACCGGGATCTCGACCTTGTCCGCCCAGACCTCCAGCGAGTAGCGCGGGACGCGCCGGTCCTCCGACCAGTAGCTCTCCGAGGCCCGCTGGTAGTCGTCGGTATCGGGACGGTTGTGGACGTCGCGCACGAACAGGATGCCGGCGGCGCCTCGCTCCTGGGCGGCCAGCGCCTTGCGCCAGTCGCGCGAGGCCTCGGCGGTCACCACGCCGTCGAATGGGCTTTCGGGGTCATCGGCCCCCGGCTCGCCGTCGAGCACCAGGACGATCTTGCCGGCGGCGCGGGCGCCTTGGTAATCGTCGAAGCCGCGGCGAGAGTCGACGATCCCGAAGCCGGCGTACACCAGCCCGCCCTTGCCGGTCGTCGAGGCGCTGACGTTCAACGGATGCCAGTCGTCGCCCGGCGCCCGCCGCCGCGCCTCGATCCCCGCGACGCCGCCGACGATCAGCGCGTTGCCCTCGCCGAGCGCAAAGCTGGCGAGCTCGAAGTCCTGGAAGTACGTGCCGTCCGGGCCGGCGGGGGTCAGCCCGAGCCGCTCGAAGCGCGACTTGATGAACTCGCTGGTGATGGCGGCCTCCGCGGTCCCCGCCAGCCGCCCGGCCAGCGGATCGGAGGCGAGAAAGAACAGATCGGCGCGCAGGTCGTCCTCGCGGATCGTGTCGATCGCCGGGGCCAGCTCGACGGCCTCGGGGCTCGCGCCCCCGCAGGCGATCGGGCCGAGGGCCAGGGCAACCAGGGAGACAATCGTGACGGCTCGCATGACAGTGACGTTCATCGGCGGGCGCTCCGGGCTGGCGGTCCCAGATGCTCCCCTGGAGCACCCGAGAGAATGAAAGCGGGTTCCGCGGTGGTCAGGATCTCTGGATTTCGCCACTCATCGGATCGATCTCCGGCGCTGGGGCAGCGGTCCCACCTCCACCGACGGCAGGAAGGAAGGATTGTACCCGCCTCGCCGGCAATCGCCAGGGATCACGCTTGCTCCAGGCGTGGCAGCTCCTCGGCGATCCTGGCGGCCGCGCGCAACGACATGGCCGAGAACGTCAGCGTGCCGTTGGCGCAGCCGCCGGTCACCACGGTCGGCGCTCCGACGACGAACAGGTTGTCGTGGTCGTGGGCCCGGCCCCAGCCATCGACCACGCTAGTGGCGGGGTCGTTGCCGGCGCGGCAGCCACCGCCGGGGTGGTCGTGGATGTTGGAATCGCCCATCGACAGCACCGAGCCGCCGCCCGCGGTGATGATGCGCGAGAGGGTGCCGCGGATGGTGGTGAGGGTGTGCTCGCGCAGCGCCAGGGACTGCTCGCTGTCGCGAAAGGTGACGCGCGGCATCGGATCGCCCCAGTCATTGGTCAGCTCGGGGTTCAGCGCCAGCTCGCTGTCGCGCGCCGGCAGCACGTCGTAGTAGGCGCGCAGGCGCGCCGCGCCGGTAAGGGTGCGGTCACGCCAGTCGTCCAGCACGGCGTCGCCCCACAGGGTCTCGCCGTCATCGTTGCGCAGGCGCGGCTGGCGGCCGGTGGTCGCTTCCCAGACGCGCAGGTCGTGGCGCACGTAGCGATCGAGCGGACCGGGGCGCTGGAAGCGCTGCGAGATCAGGCTGTGCTGCAGGTACTCGCCGGGGTAGAGCCGCTCGGGCACCTCGGCGTAGGCGGACACCGACGAATGGCCGGTCATGTACTTGCCGAGAAGGCCGGAGCGGTTGGCGAGGCCGTGGGGAAAGCGGCTGTTGGCCGACAGCAGCAGCAGGTGCGGGCTCCAGGTGAAGCCGGCGGCGAGCACGAACAGCGGTGCGCGCAGGGTGAGCTCATCGTCGGGCGCATCGCGGTCGACGGCGACGGCGTGATCGATGCGATCGGAGCCGTCGGCGAGCGCCAGGCGGCGCACCAGGGTGCGCTCGAGCAGCTCGATGCGTCCGGCCTCGAGCAGCGCCCGGAAGGTGAAATCGGGCGAGTACTTGGCCCCGGTGGGGCAGATGCTGCAGGTATCGCAGCGTGTGCAGACGTTGCGCCCCCTGTACGGCACCGAGGTCTTCGCCACCGGGTTGATCCAGAACGGGATGCCGGAGCGCTGCGCCCACTCCTTGAGCCGCGCGAGCGTGTACGACAGCGGGATCGCCGGCATCGGGTAGGGGCGGCGGCGCAGGTCGATCTCGGCGGGGCCCGGCTCGCCGGCCACGCCGATGCGTTCCTCGGCCTCCTGGTAGAAGGGCTCGAGCTCGTCGTAGTCGAACGGCCAGTCGTCGCCGATGCCGTACAGCGAGGCAAGGCGGAAGTCCTCGGGCGTGAAGCGCGGCGTGGTGCCGCCCCAGTGCAGCGCCTGCCCACCCACCGCCATCGAGCGCGACTGCAGGCCGTGGCCGGTCTGGCCGGGCACGTGGTCGCCGGGCCAGGGGTTGGTCCCGTAGGCGAGCTGGCGGCGACGGTGCTCGAAGCGCTCGTCGAGGTTGAAGATCTTGTTGCCGGCCTCGACCACGACGATGCGCGCCGCGGTGGTCTCGGCGAGCCTTTCGGCGACCATCGCGGCGGAGATGCCGCCGCCGATGATGACGACGTCGGCCTCGATGCTGCGCTGATGGCGGCGGATGCGCGGGAAGCCGTCCATGGTCACCCGCCCCGTGGCCGCGGCTCGCGCCCGAGCGTGCTCAGGCCGCGGCACCGGAACTGGCCGATCGAGGCCTGGTAGCAGAGGTCGGTGGCCTCGGAGCTGTCGTAGAAGAAGGCCATCAGGCCGAGCGCCACGTGGCGCGCCTGCGCCGGGCCCGGCAGGCGGTCCAGCTCGTCGCGTTCGAGCTGCCCCTGAATGAGCGCGCGCCGGATCTCGACGGACAGCTCGGCGAACCGCGCGCGGTGGCGGCGGTTCGCCTCCAGCTCCAGCGCCTCGATCTGCGCCGCCCAGCGCGGGCCGGGGTGGGGCGGGCCGTAGCGAATCTCGGCGAGGCCGCGATTCAGGTAGCCGTGCGGCTGCTCGGCGACCGGCGCGAAGCCTGCGATCCAGGCCTCGAAGCCGGCCACCACGCGCTCGATGCCGCCGGCGCCCAGCGCGCCCGCCGGCAGCACCGCGCCGCCCACGGCGCGCAGGGTCTCCGCGGGGGCGGCGGCAGGCGTCGCGACGGCCTGTTGCCCGGCGCTCCCCGGGGCGGCGCCGGCGACCGGCGAAGCCTCGCTCGCGGCGCCTTCCCTGCCGGCCGACGCGGTCGCCGGAATCCCCAGTGCCGCCGCCGCGGCGGCGGCCTTCTTCAGGAAATCCCGGCGATCGGAGTCGGTCATGGCGCCCCATCACAACCCGGGCGCCCAGGACCTGTCAAGAACGGCGGCGCGCAACCAGGCGCTCTTGCAGCCGGTGGTGGAGATCGCGAGGGATCTACTGGCGGCGAGAAGAGGCCAGCTGCAAGCAAGGGGCCGCAACCAAGGCGGTGTCGAGCAACCCCCGAGGAAGCCCCGGTGAGGGCTTGCCCGCGGGGAGCAAAAGATTATCGGCGAGGGTAGCCATCGTCGAGAGGCGGCGACTCGGACGCGGGGCGACGTTGAAGGTCTCGTCCGCTTGGCGCTACTGTCCTGCGTCAGGGAGGTTCCATCATGCAGAGAAACTACGGAAGCAAAGCGCCCGGGCTCGCGCTCATCCTCGGCGCGCTGGCGCTCGCCGCCGCCTGCGCCGCGCCGTCAGGGCAATCGGCCGGCGACGATGCCGTCGATGCGCTCGCCGCCGACGTCCGTGCGCTCATTACACCGGCGGGCCTGGAGGCGCAGGCCGCCGCCATCGTGCGGCACGAGCGCCCCTCCGGCAGCGCCGGCGAGTTTGCCGCCATCGACCACATCGTCGAGACGCTCACCGCCGCCGGCGTGCCGGTCGAGGTGCACGAGTACATGAGCTATGCGAGCACGCCGCTGTCGGCATCGCTCGAGGTGCCGGGCACCGGCTTCGCGCCGGAGACCATCACCTACTCGTTCTCCGCCCCGGCGCAGGGTTTGGTGGCGCCCGTGGTCGACGTCGGATCGCTGCGCGACCTGCCGCCGTTGCAGGAAGGCACGGGCGAGCGCCTGGTGCTCACCGGTACGGTGTTCGCCCCGGGCTCGGGTTCCGCTGCGGCCGGCTCCGGCGCCACGGCCGGCGGCCCTGGCGCTGCCGCCCCCGGCTCGGTGGCCGCGGGCTTTCCCGACGTCCGTGGCGCCATCGCGCTGGTCGCCGGCAACCCCGGCGCGGCGTCGGTCGACCGCCTGGAGATGCTCGGCGCGGTGGGGGCAATCTACGTCAACCAGGACGAGCGGCTCAACGACCTGATCGTCACCACCACCTGGGGCACGCCGTCACTGCGCAACTACCACCGGCTGCCGAAGCTGCCGGCGGTGCACATCAAGGCGAGCGACGGCGCGACGCTGCGCGGCATGCTGGCGCGCGGGCCGGTACGGGCGCGCCTCAGCGCCGAGGTCGACGTCGGCTGGCGGCCGCACCGCCTGGCGGTGGCGACGATCCCCGCCGGCGCTGCCATGAACGCCCCCTTCGTGCTGTTCGGCGGCCACATCGACGCCTGGTACCACGGCGGCACCGACGAGGGCGCCAGCAACGCCGCCATGGTCGAGCTCGCCAAGGCCTTTCACGCGCAGCGCGATCGGCTGCGCCGCAGCCTGGTGGTGGCGTGGTGGCCGGGGCACAGCAACGCGCGGTACGGCGGCTCGACCTGGTTCGCCGACCACTACTTCGACGAGCTGCGCAGGCGCGGCGTCGCCTACGTCAACGTCGACGGCATCGGCCAGATCGACGCGCAGCGCTTCGGCGCCGCCGCCAGCGCGGCGCTCGCCGGTCTCGCCGCCGAGGTCGTCGTTGCGCGCACCGGCGACCAGATCGAGCCACGCCGGCCGGGACGCAACTCCGACCAGTCGTTCAACGGCGCCGGCGTGCCGCTGCTGCAGATCAACCACAGCCGGCTGAGCGAGGACGGCGGCTACTGGTGGTGGCACACGCCGGACGACACCTTCGACAAGATCGACTTCGAGGTGCTGAAGACCGACACCGATCTGTACGCCGACGCGCTCGCCGCGCTGCTCGCCGCGCCGGTGCTGCCGGTCGACCTGGTGGGCCAGGTCGCCACGCTGGGGGAGGCGATCGCGCGCCGCCAGTCGGAGGCGGGCGAGCGCTTCGATCTGTCCGAGGCGACCGCTCGGCAGGAGGCGCTGTTGGCGCTCGTCGAGCGCCTGCAGGGCGACATCGACCGGGGGGCCATCGCCGCGGCCGACCTCGAGCTGGTGCGCATCATCCGCCCGCTGCACCGCGTCCTGTACCAGCTCGACGGCCCCTTCCATCCCGACTCCGGCCTCGAAGGCGGCGCGCTGCCGGGCCTGGCGCCGGCGCGCACGCTCGCCGCCGCCGATCCCGACAGCGACGTCTATCGCTTCGCGGAGGTGACGTTGGTGCGCGAGCGCAACCGGCTGCTGGAGGCGATCGACGAGGCGATCGCGAGCGCCGAGCGTTTGCTGGAAAGCCTCCCGTAGCGCAGCCGGCGAGGCGCCCCATTGCTCGCTTCGCGCGAGCGATCCCCCATCTGGACTGGATGGCGGGCGTAGCGCAACGGCGAGGCGCTACAATGCTCGCTTCCGCGACCGTTCCCCTCCCGGAGCCGAGCCCGTTGCCGAGTCCTCGCCATCTGATCGTCCGGGCAGTGCCTACCGGGCTCGCGAAGAAACGGCTTTCTGCACCGAGGGCCCCCGGGCGCCGTTCTCGAGAGGCGCGCGACCGAGGCATAACCGAGCCTATCCCGCACTTCTCATCGCCCTCCTGTTGCGACGAACGGCGATGAGGAGTGCGGGCTGTGCCGCTACCCTCCTGCTGCTGGCCGCCGTCTTCGTGCCCGCCGGCCCGGCGGCCGGCCACGACCTCGGCCTCACCCGCACCGCGGTGCTGCTGCTGCCCGACGGCACGTTCCGCATCGACATGATTGCCGATCTCGACGCCCTGGCGCTGGGCGTCCCGCAGACCACGGACAACGCCGAGCTGGCCCGCATCCTCGAGTCGATGCCCGCCGGCGAGCTGGAGCAAACCGTCGAGCGCCTGCGCGAGACCTTCCTGCGCCGCGTCCGCGTGCGTTTCGACGGCGAGACCTTCCTGCCCGAGGTCGACTTCCCCGATCGCGGCGAGGAGCGCGCCCGCCGGGCCGGCACCGTGCTGGGACTGACGGCGCGGCTGTCGGGCGCGCTGCCGGCCGGAGCTCGCGAGCT
>DASWHK010000300.1:0-2159 GCA_036398215.1 Acidobacteriota bacterium
GCAGCGGGCCAGCAGCCAGTCAGAGACCTCGGGGGCAACCGGCTCGCCGAGGTAGCGCAGCAAGGTGGCCGCCGCGGCGGTCGCCGGTGTGTTGCCGACCGCCATGCCGGCGCCGTTGGCGAAGGCGCCGTCGCCGCTGCGTTGCGCCCGCACGTTGGCGATCAGCTCCTCGGGGCGGGGAATCTGCAACCCGAGGTCCTGATAGGCGCCGAGCGCCAGGAAGGCGTTGTAGACGGTGGCAACACGGCCCTCGTCGCGCGAGGCGTAGCCGCCGTCGGGGGTCCGGTGCTTCTCGATCCGCTCAGCGATGCGGCGGCGGAGATCCTCGCCGGCGGCCTCCGCCGGCATGCTGGCCAGGCAGCGGGCCAGGCAGGCGAGGTGGACGAAGTCGAGGCCGGCGCCGTCGCCGAAGCGGCGCAGGTAGGGCAGCACCTGCTCGACCGGCGGCTCGGCGCGCAGGCCGACCATCCCGTCGAGCAGGAACACGGTGTAGTAGAGGTCGCTGTCGCCGGCGCGGTCCTTCGCCCCGCCGTCTTCGTTGAGCTGCCCCTGGAGGAATTCGACGACGCGGCCGGCGGCCTCACCCAGCAGCGCCGGCGCCAGCCTCGCGACCTGCAGCATTTCGAGCCTCAAACTCACTGCAGTACCCCTCGATGAGGTTCTTGTCGTCGAAGATCTTGCCGACGACCCGCCGCAGCAGCCCCTTCAGCGTCGGGTTCTGGAGGGTTCGCAGCGAGGTGATCGCCTGCTGCTCGTAGGCGTCGCGCAGCTCGCGCGCCTTGCGGACCACGTCGCGCTCCTCGAGGATGCGGCCGACCTCGCCGGCGACGTCCTCGTAGTCGCGCTCGCGGTTCCACAGCGCCGCGATCAGCTCGGTCTCGGCGCCCTCCGCGGCGCGCTTGTGGGCGATCGCCAGGATCAGCGACGGGCGCAGGTCCTGCAGGTCGTGGGAGTCCGACTCGCCGGTGAAGTCCTGCAGGTCGTCGCGGATCTGGTAGGCGATGCCGAGCGCCTCGCTGTAGGCGTGCAGCACCTCGTGCATGCCCTCGTCGGCGCCGGCGTACAGCGCCCCCAGCCGCAGCGCCACCTGGAACGCCGGGGCGGTCTTCTGGCGGAAGATGTCGAGCACCTCCAGCGAGGTCAGCGGCGTGGGCTCGCGCGCCCAGCACAGCTCGGCGCCCTGACCGCGCGCCAGCGTCACGTGGCCGACGGCGGCCTCGTGGAGCATCCGCGACTTGACCTCCGGGGCGATGTCGAGCTCGGCGATCAGCCGGTAGCCCTCGCCGAGCAGGAAGTCGCCGGCGTTCAGCGCCACCGGCACGCCATACTCGGCGTGCAGGGCCTTCTCGCCGTAGCGCTCCAGATCGCCGTCCTCGATGTCGTCGTGGATGAGCGAGGCCTTGTGGAAGCACTCCACCGCGACCGCCAGCTTGCCGAGGTCGGCGGGGATCGGCGGCGCCACCTCGCAGCCGTCACTGGCCAGCGCCATGTGCACGCAGGTGGTCAGGTAGGGGCGCCAGCGCTTGCCGGCGCGCATCAGCCACTCGCGGGCGATCTGTTCGGTGCGGCCGTCGGCCGGGCCCATCAGCGCGGCGAGCGACTCGCCGGTGAACCAGCCCCTGACCTCGTCCTTCAGCGCGTCGAGATCGAGGCGGTAGGTGTGATCGTCGGCGGTCAGATGGATCGCGTCCCACACCCAGTCGAGGTCGACGGTGGTGTTGATGCAGTCGTCCTGCAGCAGCGGGATCGCCATCCCCGGGATCGCCGTCGCCTCCATGTGCGGGAAGCACTTCTCGAGAACGTTCAGGCAGCTCACCCCGACGATCGCCTCGATCTTGCCGGTCTCGATCATGGCGCGGACGATCGCCGAGCCCTCGGCGATCAGCACCGCGTAACCGAGGCGCTCGGCCTCGATCGACAGGTCCTGGATCGAGCACAGGCCGCACTCCTTGCACAGCATGCCGAACTCGTCGAAGGGGGCCGGGCAGTGCTCCTCGACCCGCAGGCACTTGGGGACCAGGAGCAGCCGCCGGTCGAAGGGGATGCGCGCCATCTCGTCGCGCCAGACGGCGTTGTTGACCAGCACCGCGATGTAGTCGGTGAAGATCGGATCGAGCCCGGCGGCGGCGCAGATCTCGACGGCGTGCTCCTTGAGCTCG
>DASWHK010000301.1:0-28239 GCA_036398215.1 Acidobacteriota bacterium
CGCGGATCGCTGGGCACCGTCCGCCTGAAGAAGTACCGCCTGGTAATCGACCGAACGGGCGCGCCTGCCGCTACTCCCGGCGGATCGCCTCCGCCGGATCGACGCGGGTCGCGCGGCGGGCCGGGGCGAGAGACGCCAGCAAGGTAACCGCCGCCAGCGTGACGGCGGCGCCCACCAGCGGCCAGGGGTCCTGGGGCGCGATGCCGTACAGGAGGCTGGCGGTGAAGCGTCGCAGCGCCACGGCGGCGACGAGGCCGATGGCGACTCCGGCGGCCGCCAGCCGGGCGCCGGTCGCCAGGACCTCGCGGGCCACCCGGCCGCGCTGCGCCCCCAGCGCCATGCGCACGCCGATCTCGCGAGTGCGCCGCGCCACCAGGAACGAGACGACGCCGTAGAGGCCGGTCGCGGCCAGCACCAGGGCGATGGCGCCGAACAAGCCCACGAGGACTGCCGTCACCTCGTAGCGCGCCACCTGGTCCTCGAACACCGAGTCCATCGTCGTGACCCAGCCGAACGCGAGGTTCGGGTCGATTTCGCGCAGCGCCTCTTGCACCGGCGCCGCCAGTGCCGTCGGCTCGCCCTCGGTGTGGACGAGGAAGTGGACGTCCGATCCGTATACCTGGAAGACCGACCCGTAGACCTGCGCAACGGGGGCCTCGCCAAGCTCGTAGTAGGTGACGTCACGGGCGACGCCGACGACGACCATCTGCCGCTCATCGACGCTGCCGTCGGCCAGCCGGCGCCGTCCCATCGTCTCGTGCGGCAGGGTCTTGCCGAGCGGGTCTTGCCCGGGCCACAGCGTGCGCGCCAGCTTCTCGTTGACGACAACCGCCGGCTCCGCGGCCGCAACGTCCTGCCGGCCGAGCGGGCGTCCCTTGGCAATCTCCAATCCCATGATCTCGAAGTAGTCGGGAGCCACGGTGTTGAGCCCGATCAAGACCGAGCCGGATGGGGCCTCGGGAAAGCGACCAGGATCGGGCTCGAAGTCCGTCGACCAATCGCCCTGGAAGGGGATCATCCGGGTCGTCGTGACCGCCACGACGCCGGGGAGCGAGCCGATGCGCTCCAGCCCCTGCCGGATGAACGCGAGCCCCTGCTGCTCGTCGTAGCCGTGGCTGCGTAGGTCCGTTTGTACCACCAGACGGTGGTCGGTTCGCCAGCCGAGGTCCTGTGAGCTGGCGGCCCAGAAGCTACGGCCAAACAGCACCGCCGCGGCCACCAGCACCAGCGAGAGGGCGACCTGGCCGACGACCAGGGCGTCGCGCAGGCGGTTGCGGGCGCCGCCGCGGATGTTGCCGATCACGCGGGCGACGTCGGTGCGGATCGCGAACAGCGCCGGCGCCAGGCCCACCGCCACCGCGGTCAGCACCGACAGCGCCGCGGCGGCGATCAGGACGCCCGGGTCGGGGGCGAAGGGGCCGTCGAAGCGGAACGGCAGGAGGCCGGCGGCGGCGCCGGCGAAGGTGTAGGCGAGAGCGATCCCGACGGCGCCGCCGGCGAGGCCGAGAAGCAGGCTCTCGGCGAGGAGCTGGCGGAAGATGCGCCCCGCTCCGGCGCCGATCGCGGCGCGGATCCCCAGCTCGCGCCCCCTTGTCGTGGCGCGCGACAGCAACAGGACCGCGACGTTGGCGGCGGCGATCGCCAGCACGATCCCCACCACGGCCAGCAGCATGCCGGAGAGCGTCGCCAGCGATGCGGCCTGCGCCGGCCGGTAGAGGTACTGGCGGCTCACCATGATCCCTTCCTCGGGGTCCTTGCCCTCGTACTCCAGCGCATCGGCGAGCGCGGCGAGGTTCGCCTCGGCGGCCTCGAAGGTGACCCCGGGGGAGAGGCGGCCGACGAGGTTCAGCCAGTTGCTGCGGTTATGAGGGTCGCGTTCCCACCACACCGTGTGGTTAGCGCGGGTCAGGGTGCCGAACATGGCGATCGGCGCCCAGGCGTCGGCCTCCCCCTCGAGGGGGCTCAGGCCCCGAAACCCGGCCGGCGCGACCCCCACGACGGTGAACGGTTGACCGTTGAGCCTGATCTCGCGGCCCACGGGCTCGGCCTCGCCGGCGAACGCACGCCGCCAGAAGCCGTGGCTGAGCACGACAACTGGATGGGTGCCTGGCGTGGCGTTCTCTTGCGGTTGGAAAAAGCGGCCGCGTTCCGGCCGCACGCCGAGCACCTCGAAGTAGTTGTCCGAGGCGTAGCGAATCTGCATCTGGCCCAACTCGCCGTCGCTCAGGGAGTACGCCGCCACGCCGCCGCCGCCGATTGCTGCCAGGCCCGCAATCGTCGAGGCGTTTTCGCGGTAGTAGACATAGTCGGGGTTACCGATGGCGCCGCCGCCCTGGCCGGGTCCCCAGGAGCGATAGACGGTCACCAGCCGGTGCGGCTCGACGACCTCGGCGGGCCGCTCGAAGAAGATCCGGTTCACCAGCGTGAGCACGGTGACCGGCGCGCCGATCCCGAGGCCCAGGATGGCGACGGCCGTCAGCGCGAACCCCGGCTGGCGCGCCAGGGTCCGCAGGCCGAAGCGGGTGTCGAGCGTCAGGTCGCGTCCGAGCGTCGCCAAGGATCCGGCGGCAGTTGCTCGCTGCGAGCGACGGTCGTCCTCGGGAGCGCGCCCGCCAGCATGCATGGGCCTCTTGGCGCCGGCGATGAGGCGGCTTGCGGGGACCGAGGCCCGATCGTCGCCGCCGACGCGGCGGGCATCGTCTTGCCACCACGACAAAAGGCTTTCGTGCAGCCGCCAGGCCAGCAGCGCCGCCGCCTCCCGCCAAAGCCGGCGGCGGGCCGCCGGGAGGCCGGCGCGCGCCACGCGGCGCTCGAAAGAAGCCTCGAGGTCGGCGAGGATCTCGTCGCGGCGAGCGCGGGGCAGGGTGGGGACCAGCAGCCAGCGGACGAGGGCGGGAAGCCTCACGAGCCGCTCCGCGCCGGGGCCGACCACAATCGCTCGCGGACCTGCCGGCTCTCCCCGAGCGCCGCCTCGCCGTCGGCCGTCACCGCGTAGTGCCGCTTGGCGCGCCCGCCACGCTCGGGAGTGGGCTCGCCGAGCCAGGACTCCGCCAGCCCCTTGCGCTGCGTCCGATCGAGCGCCGCGTAGATGGCCCCGAGCGTCACCTCGCGAGCAGCGCTCTCGGCGAGCCGGGCCTGGATCGCGGCACCGTGGGCTTCGGCGCCGAGCTGCCGCACGCACAGCAGCACGAGCTCTTCGAACTCACCCAACCGTTCACCTTTCATCGGAGCCTGCTCATCTCGGCGCACGCCTTTCGTTAGGAAGTTCTCGCCGGCCGCCGCTCGAGCCGGCGCGCCGCCGCCTCGGGCTTGCGCGCCGGCCGCCCCTCGGGTTGCGCTCCGCCGCCGCTCGGCCTGCGCTCCGGCCGCCGCACGACCTGCGCTCCGGGCCGCCGCAGGCTTGCCCTCCAGCCGCCGCTCGGCCCGTGCACAGACCGCTGTATTTTTAATACATACGTGAATGTAAGAAAAAAAGCGCAGCGTGTCAACATCCATAGCCTCACAACATCCATTCGGGGAGGGGGAGGGGCCACAACCCTTGAGCACGTGGGTGTAGTGGGCGATGGCTGCGGAGCTGCTCCGCGGGGGCCCGGGGATTGGAGGCGGCTAACCGCTCGCCGGCGACGCAGGGCCGTCAGCGGGAAGAGGCAGCTGTTCCTGGGGGTCCGCGAAGCGCGTGTGCCCCTCGAGTCGCAGCAGGAAGCGCTTGCGCCACAGCTCGCCGCCGTAGCCGCCGGGGGTGCCGTCGGCGCGCACGACCCGATGGCAGGGGATCACGATCGGGATGCGGTTGGCGCCGTTGGCGCTGCCCACGGCGCGCACCGCCTTGGGGTTGCCGATCGCCTGGGCGATCTCCTCATAGCTGCGGGTCTCGCCGTAGGGGATCTCCCCCAGGGCGGCCCAGACGCGTTCCTGGAACTCGGTGCCGTGGGTCAGCACGGGCACGGTGAACTCGTCGAGCTCACCGGCGAAGTAGCGCTGCAGCTCTTTCTCGACCTTGGCGATGTGCGCGTTGCTGCCCGGCGTCACCGTGCCGCCGAGATAGCGGCGGATGCGCCCGACCTGGGCCTCGCTGGAGGGCTCGGCGAACTCGAGCATGCACAGGCCCTCGTCGGTGGCGCCGGCCACCAGCGGGCCGAGCGGGCTGAGGACCCGGGTGACGACGACGTGCGCGCCAACGCCACGCTTGCGGGTCTTACCCGGAGGCTCGCCGAACAGGCCGGCAAAGGCGTCGCGGAAGCCGGACAGCGATTCGTAACCGTGGTCGTAGGCGGTGCCCATGATGTCGTCTCCGTTGCGGATCTGCCCCAGCGCCAGGCCGAGGCGCCGGGCCCGCTGGTAGGCGTGAAAGGTCATCTCGTGGTGGCGCTTGAACCAGCGGCGGACGCGGGCCGGATCGAGCCCCGCGGCACGCAGGTCGGCGTCGGTCCAGCGCCGCGCGGGATCGGCCTCGACCGCCTCGATCAACCCGGCGATCCAGCCGGGCTCGGCGCCCTCTGGCTGCATCGGCGTGCAGCGCCGGCAGGGCCGGTAGCCGGCCCGCAGCGCCGCCTGCGTCGAGGCGAAGAACTCGACGTTCTCCCGCTTCGGCTTGCGCGCCGGGCAGCTCGGCCGGCAGAAGATTCCCGTCGTCCGCACCCCCAGGTAGAAGACGCCCTCGTAGGCGGCGTCGCGGTTGACGAGCGCCTCGTACATCTCCGAGGCCGGCGGCAAGCTGCGGTTCGTTTCCATGCACCCAGTCTAGTCGCCCGGCGATTCCCTTCCACCGAAAACTCGACAGGGAATTCCGGCAGCCCCTGGAACGCCAGCGGCGATGGCAGTTACCCTGCGGCCATGCTGAAAAGCTCGCTCGTCAGCTCCTTGCCCCTCGTTGCCGCTGGTGCGCTGGTCGTCACTGCCTGCGGCGACGCCGGCCCGCCCGGCCACACGTTCGAGATCGTCGAAGAGGACGGCGGGCCGGTCGCCGTCAGCTCGGCGATCCCCAAGTTCGATGGCGAGCTGTTCGCCTACGAGAAGGTCCTCGTCATCCGGCCGGATCCGGGCAACGTCGAGTCGCTCCTGTACCGGCCGGCCAGCTTCACGCTCGGCGACGACGGCAACTACTACGCCGCCGACCGGGGCAACCACCGGATCGTCGTATTCGACGGCGAGGGCAGCTTCGTGCGCGCCTTCGGTCGCGAGGGCGACGGCCCCGGCGAGCTACGGAGCCCCTTGCTCGTCGAGGTTCGCGGCGACCAGGTCCTGGTCTTCGACAGCAGCACGACGATCTTTCGAAAAGACGGCACCCTCGTCGACGTCCTTTCCAGTCCCGCCGGCCGCTTCGCCCAGCCGACGCGCGACGGATCGCTGTTCGTCGAGGGAGGCACCCGGAGCACCCGCGAGGGAATGAACTACTTCGGGGCCCGCGGGCAGGTGGTCGACGAGGCCGGCGAGGTCGTTGCGTTGGTGGAGACGCCGCAGATCCGCATGGATTCCATGCTGGCCTACAAAGGCGCGCCGAGCGTCATGTTGACGCCCGCCGAGGAGATCGTCGCCACCACCGGCGCCGAACCGGTCATCACCTGGCATGGCCTCGACGGGCGGCCGCTGCGCAAGGCGCGCCTCGACCTGCCGCCCGAGCCCGTCACCCAGGCCGACCGAGCCGCGGTCGAGGACCTCTGGGACGAGCGGATCGAGCGCGAAAGGCGCTCCGCAGGGGGTGACGTCATACCGGACGAGTTCCTGCTCCACCTCAAGCAGGAGGTCCAATACCCGGAGACCAAGGCCTTCTGGGGGCGCCCCATCATCGACGACGCCGGCTGGCTGTGGCTCCCGGTGTCCGTTGCCGATACCGGGCTCGCGACCATCGGCCAGGCCCCGATCGAGACCCGGCCGCGGTTTCGGATCATCGATTCCCGCGGCGAGTACATCGGCATGACCGACTGGCCGGAGGAAGCGTTGACACCCCGCGGGACCAACATCATCCGCGGCCACCTGCTGACGATGGTCTGGGACGAGCAGGCCGACGAGATGCTCCCGACCGTCTATCGGATCCTCCCAACGGCGGCGGGGCTGACGTATCCGCCGGACGGCCGATGAACGGTAAGATCCTGCCGCTCGTTGTCTTGCTGGCCGCGATCGTCGCGGCGGCCGGCGGTGCTTCGCTCGCATGAGCGCGCCGCTCAACACCTCCTGGTATTGGTGTGTCACGTTGATTCTCGTGGTCATGATTGCGAATTCGCCGGCCGCGGTGGCCCGCTCGCGCACCGCGGCGCAGACGGCCGGCTGCGGACCTGCTGGGCCGCGTGAGGCGCACTATGTGAGGTGCCCTCAGTCCGCACGCACCGACTTCTGCACGATCTCGACCACGGCGTCCGGATCGAAGGGCTTGGCCAGCCAGCGTGCGCCCAGGCGTCCGGCGTCCTCGACGATCTGGGGCTCGTGGCGCCCGGAGATCATCAGCACGGGGGTCTCGATGCCCGCGCCGCGCATGCGGTAGAGAATGTCGAGGCCGGTATAGCCCGGTAGGTAGTGGTCGAGGACTATGGCGTCCAGCCGCGTGTTGAGCACCAGCCTGAGGCCGTCCATCCCGGTCATCGCCCGCTTCACGTCGAAGCCGGCGGCCCCCAGCACGCGCTCGACGATCGCGCAGATCTCCGGCTCGTCGTCGACCACCAGGACGCGGTGGGTACTGCCGGG
The DNA here is from genome assembly GCA_036398215.1 of Acidobacteriota bacterium. Taxonomy (GTDB): domain Bacteria; phylum Acidobacteriota; class UBA890; order UBA890; family UBA890; genus DASWHK01. Next base: position 6,679 of record DASWHK010000301.1, read on the forward strand.
AGCGGCGTGATCCATCGGCCTGTCGGCCCGTGAGCCCTGCTCGTTCACCGCAGGAAGGGCGAAGAACTCGCCCGTGCGCTCATGGGCGGCCCGATGCAGCCGCGTGAACAGGCGCTCCACGTCGTCCGGACTGTCGCGTGCCTCGTAGTACCGCACGAGCTGGTTGAACGCCGCCGGGCTGTCCCAACCGCGATCGATGATCTCCTCCCAGACCCGTGCCGCGCGCTCTTCCCTGCCTTGCCCCGCAAAGGCGACCCCGAGGTAGTAGCCGGCCGAGTTCGTCAACAGCGCGTTGCCGGTCTTTTCGTAGCCGGTCACCACTTGGAGCAGCAGCCGTGCCGCCTCATTGAAATCGCCGGCGTCGAGGGCCTGCAGTCCTTTACGTTCCAGCGTTTGAAGGCGAGCTTCGGGCGTTTGTGCCTGCTCGTCTGGAGACTCGGAGGAGGACATGATCTTGGCCAGGAGAAGGCTTGTTGGAAGTGCCTGTTTCCGACGGCCCTCTGGGCAGTGGAACTCCCTTCGGGGTTCCGCCGAGGCCGAAAAAGTATCACGAGGGGCCTGGCGCCCGAAGGGCGGTGAGTTTGTGCTTCTTTCGCCCTGCGAGGTCGCCTATGGTTGGTTAAGGTGTCAGGAAACGCTCGTCGAGGATGTCGGCATCGCAAGCAGCTTGGGGGCCTCTAATTGAGCGATCACAGGGAAGATGACGCCGTTGACCGTATGCTCAACCACGTCGAGACGCTCCTCGTGCGCCACGGGACAGGCAAGCCTTCGTCCGGCGCAGCGGAGTCGCCCGCCGACCGCACGACCCAAGAGGCCGGGCGGGAAACGCCGGACATCCGGCCCTCGACGCGTTTGCCCGAGGGCGGCGAGCGACGCCTACGAGTCAGTGATCTGCTCGAGAGGGAGCGCTCCCCGGAAGCGCCGGTTGCGCCGGCTGACGACGACGCGCGCAACACACCGCCCCGCCGGAATCGTCGTGACTACGATCCCGACGAGATCGTCCGCGAGGCCCGCTTCCGCGAATCGGCACGAGCGGGGCCGACAACGAATGTACCCCGGCTGGACCACCGCGCCGAGAGCGAGGCCTCCGATCTTCCCGCTGAGCGAGAGGGTCCGGACAGCGCCGCCGTGCGAGAGCATCCGGCCTTCGACGCCCAGCGAGAGGATGCCGCGCACGGTCTGACGGGCACCACCCACCGCATCGCCGATGAGCCCGAGCCGAACGCGTTTGAGCCGGAGACGTTCGAGCCGGAGGCGCCCGAGGCCGAGAGGTTGGAGCCGGTGTCCGAGCCTGAGGAGCTCCGGCCGACGGAAGCGGCGAACGAAGTTCAACCCCGTTCCGCGGACTCGCAAACCGATCTCGCGCCCGAGGATCCGCCGGAGAAGTCGGCCGCGGGGCATCCCAACGGCACCCACATGACCCGTCGCCTTAGCACCCGGCTCGGTCTGCTGCTGCTGGACGAGAAGCTGCTGTCCGAGTCCCAGCTCGAAGCAGCGCTCCGGCGTCAGCGCGAGACCGGCGAGCGACTCGGCTCGGTGCTGGTCAGCGAAGGCTATCTCGATGAGACGACCCTGCTGGAGGTGCTCGAAAAGCAGCACGGCGTGCCGGCGGTGGAGCTCGACGAGATCGAGCTGCACCCGAGCCTTGCCGAGCTGATCCCCGCGGAGCTCGCGCGTCGCAGCCTGATCGTTCCGTTCGGGGTGCGCGAGGACGTTGTCGACGTGGCCATGGTCGACCCCACCGACTTCGTCGCAATGGCCCACGTGCGCTTTGCCGCGGGGATGCGACCCAACGCCTTCATAACCACGGCGGAGGCCGCGCAGCGGGCCATCGCCAGGTTGTACGAGGACGACGACCCGGAAGCTCGCGTGGAGCCGCTGACCGCGCGCGAGCAGGTCAAGCGCATGATCCTCGAGCGCGACAGCGACCTTCTGAACGCCGAGCAGAGCCCGCGCAGGTACTACGACCTCGCCGCCTCGATCGAGACGTTCGTCGACGAAATCCTGCGCAAGGCTCGCGGCGACTGACGAAGGTCGGCTTTCACATCGCGACGCCGTGCCTGTGCGGAACGGTGCTCAACCGCGGCAATTTCACGCTCGCCGACGCGCGGATCATCGACAACTTCACGGCAACGCACGAGCCGCGCAACGCCAGCGGCGCGATCGACGATCCGATGAGCTGGCTGGTCGTCGTAGGCGTCATCCTGGCCGCGACCCTCCTGGCCTGCTGGCGCCCGGCACGCACGGCGTGCCGCGTCCATCCCGCCGAGCTGCTCCGCCAAGACTAGCTGGGCCTGGCGGCGGCATCCGTCCAGACCGCGACAGACATCGGGCGCGGGCCGGAGCCCGCGCCCGATGCTGCCGATCGGATGGTCGAGTGGCGTCCGAATCGGGCGGCCTGTTGGCTGTATTGTACGCTGCGGCGAGAGGCGTTAGCGGACCATCTCCCACATCAGGATCGCCGCGGCCACGGCGGCGTTGAGCGAATCGATGTCGCGGTCGATCGGCACGGCGACGAGCTGCTCGGCGGCGGCGTGGACCTCGTCGCGCAGGCCGGCGCCCTCGTTGCCGACGGCCAGCGCCCAGGGGCCGCGGCCGCGAACGGTGGGGCCGCTCATTTCCTCGGTAGCTCCGCCGGGGTCGGCCTCGGGCTCGCTCGGCTCCTCGGTGGCTGATACGCGGCCGGCTTCGGCCTCGCTCGGCTCCCGAGAAGCTCCGCCTCGGCCGGCCTTGTGCTCGCCGGGCTGCCCCGTCGCTCCGCCGCGCGCGATCTCGCGGATGTCGACGCCTTCGCCGGCGGCTCCGAACAGCCGGATGCCTTTCTCGCGAACCCAGGGGAGCACCTCCTCGCAGCGGGCCCGCACGATCGGGATGAAGAAGCAGGCGCCGGCGGTGCCGCGCACGACCTTGGCGTTCCACGGGTCGACGGTGCCGTCCAGGGCGATCACGCCGGCGAGGCCGAGGGCGGCGCTGGTGCGGATCATGGTGCCGAGGTTGGCGGGGTCCTGGATGGCATCGGCGATCAGAATGCCGGTGGCAGCGGCGACGAACGGTTCGAGCGTCGCCAGCGTCGCCTCCGGCTCGTCGCAGACGAGCAGGACCCCCTGCGGATTTACGGTGTCGGCGAGTCCGGCGAGCTCGGTGTCGTCGATCTCGGTGACATCGATGCCGGCAGCGGCCAGCAGCAGCGGGATCTCACCCCCCGGGTCGAGCTCCTCGAGCCGCGGCGAGATCACCGCGAAGCGCACCCCGGCCCGGGCGTGCAAGGCGGTTTTGGCACCGCGCACCCCCTCGACCACGAAGCAGCCCTCGCGGTCGCGCTGATGCCGCCGGCGCAGGCGTTCGAGCAGGCTCTGACGAGCTTTGCTCAGGCTCATCCGTGGCTCCCGATTCACGGTAGATCAGATCGGGCGAATGGTAGCAGCGGGCGACTTGGAGCAGCATGGGGATGCACGCGCTGCAGCTTCGCGAATGGCTCGTCGCGCACCCGCCGAGTGGATCGCACAGCCTGATGACGTGAACGGTTCACGCGGAGTCTCAGTGGCGGGCGGCTGGCCGCAAGCGCGCGCATCAGCCCAGCTCGCCGAGACTCTCCAGATCGGCGAGGTCTTTCCTTCGGCCAGCTGCCTTCTTGTTGCGAACGAGATGGGCACGGCCCAGAAACGGGACCTCGAGAGAGCCCACGGTTTGCTCCGAGCGGGCTTCCCACGCTTCGCCGAACTCCACGCCGGAGACCTCGGTGATCAGATCTATGCGTCGCGGGGGCAAGCCGATCTGAACGACGCGATCGGCTTGCACGAGGTCGTCGACGGTGACTTGGATCGCTTGCAGTGGCGCGCCGAAGTCCTCCAGCGCGGCCCAAACCCGCGAAGCGTTGTCGGGCGTTGCCTCGATCCAGATGTCGAGGTCGCCCGTGGCCCTTGGGACGCCGTGCACCGCCAGGGCGTGCGCCCCCACTACGAGGAAGCGCGCTCCCGCCGCGATCAGAGCGGCGAGGAAGTCCGTGAAATCCTCGTTCACGTCTCGCCGTCGTCCTGCGAGCTCAACCGCGTCAGCCGCACCGGTATCTCGTGGCGCGCGTAGGTCGGCAAGCTCTTTCGCGCCAGCGTCCAACACTGCTCGGTCAGCTCGCCGACCGCGCGCAGGCGAGACTCCACGGTGCCGATGACCTCCAGTTCGACCGGGTCGCTGAGTCGACTCACGACGACCGGCCACGCCGCTCGCCGCCTGGCTCGCTCGCTCGGACTCTCGACGCGCTTCATGGTCCGATTATCCCATGCCGGAAGCGCTGTATGGCCGAGGCTCGGATTCGTTGGCAGGCGCCTAGCGCCTGATCTCGACCGCCACCATCGCGCGGCCGGTCTTCGCGTGCATCACGTTTCGATGTAAGATGATGCATAGTGCATCAAAACGGAAAGCAACAGGCGCCGACACCGTGTCATAGGATCGCCGTCACCCCGATCGTTCTCGGCGAGCTTGGCGCGGGGTTCCGCGGCGGGAACAGGTACGACGAAAACCGGAAGCTGTTGCGCCGTTTCCTCGATTCCCCCCGGGTTCGCATCCTCGGCATCGACCCGGAAACCGCCGACCGCTACGCGCTGATTCACGACTCACTGCGGCGCGCCGGCATGCCCATCCCGACCCACGACATCTGGATTGCCGCCAGCGCGATGCAGCTCGGGCTGCTGCTCGTTACCACCGACGCGCACTACGGACGCGTTTCGCAGATCGCCTCGCAAGTCCATGACGTGCCGCCAGCGTGACGTCAATCCGAGGATGTGACAAAGATCGTGGCTCTCGTATTTCGATGGGACGCGAACAAGGCCGACGCCAACCGGTACAATACGAATCATCAGTGCGCGCCGGGCTACCCGCCATGAGCGACAAACCTATGAAGAAGAAGCCTGAAGCCGAATCCGAAGTCAGAGAAATGCGGCAGGAATACGACTTCTCTGGTGGCGTTCGCGGCAAGTACGCGGGGCGCTACGCAGCGAGCACGAATATCGTGGTGCTCGAACCCGACGTGGCGGAGGCGTTTCCGAGCTCCGATTCGGTCAACGCCGCGTTGCGCGAGGTTCTTCGGCTTCGACGTACCAAGCAAGCCTCCGGCTGACACACGATCTCGACGCACCCAGCGCGCCGAGGATGCCGATCTCCATTCCCGCGCCCACCAGCAGCGCCATCGAGCTGCGGATTACCAGGCGGGGGACGCCGCGCGGCTTGTCGCCACGCGCGACGACGGGCGCCGGGCGCGCGGCCGGGTTGACACTATAGGTATTTCGAATATACTCGCGTTTCTCATACCATGGAGGGACGCGAGTCATGGCCCCGATTTCCACCCGCGCAGACCCGCACGCAGTCCTGCCGCTCAGCGCGGTCGACCTGCAGATCCTCCTCGTCCTGACGGGCGGTGAGCTGCACGGCTACGGCCTGATGAAGGCGGTCGAGGAGCAATCGCGCGGCAAGGTGCGGCTCGAGGTCGGCTCGCTGTACCGCGTCATCAAGCGGCTGCTCGGCAACCGGCTCATCGAGGAATCCGACGACGGCCCGCCGGATGGCGGTGCCGCGTCGGGGTCGAGCCGCGGACCCAAGCCGCGGCGTTTCTACAAGATCAGCGAGCTGGGCCGCGAGGTGGCGGCGGCGGAGGTGCGGCGGTTGGCCGAGGTGATCGAGACGGCGCGCGCCCAGGCGCTCATCGGCGGCGAGGAGACATGAGTCGCGACGCGCTTCTGCGCGCCTTGCTGCGCCTCTATCCCGCTGAGTTCCGCGCCGCGTTTGGAGAGGAGATGCGCGAGGTGTTCGCGCACCGCCGCGAAGAGATTCGCCGCCGGCGTGGAGCGGCCGGCCTGCTGGCGCTGTGGGTCCGGACGCTCGCCGGGGTGGCGCGCGCCGCGCTGCTCGAGCGCATTGACGCGCACCGACCTGCCGCCCGCCAACGACGCCTGAAGGACGACCACACCCTGCTCCCCCGAAAGCGAAGCAATGCCATGGACCGCTTGTTGCAGGACCTGCGTTACAGCTGCCGCAGTCTGTTGCGTAGCCCCGGCTTCACCGCCGTCGCCGTGCTCACGCTGGGCATCGGCATCGGCGTCAACACGGTGGTGTTCAGCCTGGTGAACGCGCTGCTGCTGCGACCGTTGCCGCAGGTGCAGGAGCCGTCGCGTTTGGTGGTGATGTTCACCGGCGGGCAGTTCGACCGCGCGCCGGGCGTGTCGTCATACATGGACTACCGCGACATCGCCGCGCGCAGCCGCACGCTGGCGGCGTTCGCCGCCTTCAAGCCGCGCGCGATGGATCTCACCGACGAGAGCAGTACGGAACGCATCGAAGGCATGATGGTGAGCGCGAGCTACTTCGATGTGCTTGGCGTGCAGCCGCAGCTCGGCCGGTTCTTCACCCCCGCCGAAGACGACGAGCCCGGTGCCGAGACGGTCGTGGTGCTGAGCCACGACCTGTGGCAAACGGCGTTCGGCGGCGACTCGGGGGTCGCCGGCGACGTGGTGCGTCTCAACGGCCTGCCGTTCACCGTCATCGGCGTGACGCCGCCCGGCTTTCGCGGCACCTCGCTGGAGAGCCGCCCGCAGCTGTTCGTGCCGATGATGATGCAGCCGCACTTCATGCCGTCGTCCGGCAATCTGCTGGATAGCCGCGGCTGGAGCGGCATCTATACGGTTGGCCGGCTGGCCGAAGGGGTATCGCTGCAGCAGGCGCGCGACGAGCTCGCGGGCATCGGCGCCTGGCTGCGTGAGACCTACCCGCGCTTCACCGATGGGCGCGAGTACAGCCTCGAGGCCCTGCCGCAGGGGACCCTGGAGCCCTCCGACCGCGCCGTCGTGGTGCGCTTTTCCAACCTGCTGGGCGCGGTGGTCGGCGCGGTGCTGCTGGTCGCCTGCGTCAACGTCGCCAACCTGATGCTGTCCCGCGCCCTGCCCCGGCGCCACGAGATCGCCGTGCGCCAGGCGCTCGGCGCGGATCGTCGGCGGCTGGTGCGCCAGCTCCTCATCGAGAGCCTCACGCTGGCGGCCGTCGGTGGTGCCGTCGGCCTCGCCATGGCGTACGTCGCGCGTGGCTTGCTGGAGCGGCTGCCGTTTCCCTTCGCCCTCGATTTCGGCTTCGACGCCCGCGTCTTGGGGTTCGCCGCGGCCGTCGTCGTGCTCACCGGCATCAGCTTTGGCGTCGTGCCCGCGCTTGCCGCCACGCGCGTCGACCTGGCCTCGCCGATGCGGCGCGCTCCGGAGCGCGCCAGCGGCCGGCGCTTCAGCTTCGCCGGCAGCCTGGTGGTCGCGCAGGTGGCGCTGTCGCTCGTCCTGCTGGTCGCCGCCGGCCTGTTCGTGCGCACGCTCGTCGAGCTGAGCACCACCGAGCTCGGCTTCGACGCCGACGGCGTGCTGGTCGCCGGCATCGATCCTTCCCTGCAGGGCTACGAGGGCGCCGAGGTACGCGCCTTCTACCGCCGGCTGGTGGAGCGCGTCGAGGCGCTGCCCGCGGTCGAATCCGTCAGCCTGACCAGCGTGCTGCCGGCCGGCGGCGGCGACGCGCTGAGCTTCCGCGTGCAGGGCCTCGAGGGGCCGCAGGACGGTCAAGTCGCCAACGTCACGGTGGTCGGCGCCGGCTTCTTCGAGACCATGGGCATCCCCTTGCTGCGCGGCCGCGGTTTCACCCGCGCCGACGGTGCCGATGCGGAGCCCGTGCTGGTCGTCAACCAGGCCGGCGCGCAGCGGCTCGCCGGCATGACCGGCGGCGACCCGATGGATGCACGCCTGAGCTTCGACGGGCCCAACGGGCCGTTCGCCCGCATCGTCGGCATCGCTGCCGACAGCAAGAACAGCAGCCTGCGCGAGGAGCCGCAGCCGATGGTCTACCTGGCCGCGGAGCAGCAGGAGGACAGCTGGTACGCCCTGGCGCTGCTGGCGCGCACCCGCGGCGTGCCGCCCGAACGAGTCGCGCCGGCCCTGCGTGCCGCGCTGCACGAGGTCGATCCCAACGTGCCCGCCTTTCGCATCGGCACGCTCGGCGAGCACCTCGCCGAGACCTTGCTGCAGGAGCGGCTCCTCGCCGGGCTGGTGGGCTTCGCCGCGCTGCTCGCGTTGCTGCTCGCCACGGTCGGCCTGTACGGTGTGCTGTCCTACGGAGTCACCCGCCGCACCCGTGAGCTGGGCATCCGCCGGGCGCTCGGCGCGCACACCGCCGCCGTGCGCTACCTGGTGGTACGCCAGGCGCTCGTGCTGGTGGCGCTGGGCGGCGCGCTCGGCCTCGCCGCCGCGCTCGCCGGGGCGTCGCTGCTGGCGGGCTTCCTCTACGGCGTCAGCCCCACCGACCCGCTGACTTACGTCGTCGTCCTCGGCCTGCTGGCGGCGGTGGCACTGCTGGCCAGCTACGTGCCGGCGCGCCGCGCCACGCGGGTCGATCCACTGAGCGCGATGCGCGCCGACTGATGCTCGTCGATCAGACGCGGATCGGAGTGGCAAGTGAGTGGCCGGCGGGTTTCCGGCCGTCCCGGCGCAACAGCAGCGGGTCGGGGCCGACGCGCGACCTCCGCGCGCCGAACGCCGCCGGCGTTCGATCGCCTCACTGCTCCCGCATGGTGATCATCGGGTCGGTGCGCGAGCCGCGCAGGGCCGGGATGAAGCTGGCCAGCCAGGCGGTGGCGGCGAGCAGCAGGGTGACGGCGGCGAAGGTGAGGGGGTCGGTGGGGCTGACCTCGTAGAGCATCGTTTCGAGCAGGCGGGTGAGGGCGAGGGCGCCGAGGACCCCGATTACGATCCCTGCGGCCACCAGCGTCATCGACCGGCGGACCACGAGGCGGCGGACGCCGCGCGGCTGGGCGCCCAGCGCGATGCGGATGCCCATCTCGCGGCGGCGGCGGGCCACCGAGTACGAGACGACGCCGTAGATGCCGACGGCGGCGAGGGCCAGCGCCACGGCGCCGAACACGGCCAGGATCGCCATCGTGAAGCGCCGCTCGGCGAGCGAGCGGCCGAGCAGGGACTCCATCGAGGAGAAGTCCATCGGCACCCGGTCGTCGAGGCGGCGGATGTGCTCGCGCACGGCCGCAACCAGCGCGGTCGGCTCGCCGATCGTCTCCAGCGTGACGTTCGCTCCTCGCGCCCGCATCGGTCGCTGCAGGTAGTGGACGTAGGTCTCCGGGCGCGCCTCCGCGGTGAGGCCGTCGTGGCGCACGTTGCCGACGACGCCGACGATCGTCAGCCACTCCTCGCCATACACCCAGCCATCGTTGGAGAGCGAGCCGATGCGCTTGCCCAGCGGTTCCTCGTCGGGGAAGAAGCGGTCGACGAGCGCCTGGTTGACGATTGCCACGCCGGGCGCGCCGGCGCGGTCGGCGGCATTGAAGAAACGGCCGCGCAGCAGCGCGATGTCCATGGCCTCGAAGTAGTCGCCGCCGGCGACCCGATACTCGCCGTAGCCAGCGTCCTCGTCGCTGCGCCCCTCGATCCGGAAGGCGCCGTTGATCCAGGCGCCGCCGAGCGGGATGTGGTTGACGAGGCCGGCCGACTCGACGCCCGGCATCGCGGTCAGGTCCGCGAGCAACTGCTCGTAGAAGGCCGCCATCGAGGCGTCGTCGGGATAGACGGTGTCCGGCAGCGAGAGATCGACGGTCAGGACCCCTTCGGCATCGAACCCCGAGTCGATCGCCATCACGGTCGCGAAGCTGAGCATGAGCAGGCCGGCGCCGATCAGCAGGACCAGCGCCAAGGCCACCTCCGAGCTGACCAGCGCGCTCCACACCCAGTTGCGCTCGCCGGTGGCGGCCCGTGAAGCGCCTCGCAGGGCGCCGGCCATCCGGGTCTGCGAGCCGCGCAGGGCCGGCAGCAGGCCGAACAGCAGGGCGGTCAGCAACGTGGCCAGGGCGGTGAAGGCGAGCACCGTCGCGTCCAGCCCGATCTCCTCGATCCGCGGCAGGGAGTCGGGGCTCATCGCCAGCAGCCAGCCGAGCAGGCCCTGGGCGAGCAGCAAGCCCGCCGTCGCCCCCGCGACGGCGAGGATCAGGCTCTCGATGAGCAACTGCAGGACCAGGCGGCCGCGCCCGGCGCCGAGCGAGGCGCGGATCGCCATCTCGTGCCGGCGCGCCGAGCCGCGCGCCAGCAGCGTCGAGGCGACGTTCGTGCAGGCCACCAGCAGCACCAGCCCGGCGGCGCCCAGCAGCATGTAGAGGGGCCGCTCGACGCCGCCGACCAGCTCGTCGCGCAGCGAGCGGACGTTGACGCCCAGCGCGTACATGTCGTCGCCGAGCTGCTCCTTCAACGACGCGGTGATCGCATCGAGCTCCTGGTCGGCCTGCTCGACGGTCGCCCCCTCCTTCAGCTTGGCGATGACGGCATAGTTGTGGGAGGTGCGGCTGTCGCCCGAGCCGTAGCCGGCGAGCCAGATGTCGGTGTCGTCGGGGAAGCGGAAGCCCGGCGGCATCACCGCGACGACCGGCAGCTCGTAGCTGCTCACCTGCAGCGAGCGGTCCGACAGGTCGGGGTCGGCGCCGAGCTGCGTCAGCCAGAAGGCATGGCTGACGACGAGCACCGGATCCCCGGCCGGCGGGAACTCCTCGGGCAACGGCAGGCGCCCGACCACTGGCTGCACACCGACGATCTCGAAGAAGCGCGCTGAGACGGCGCCGGCGCGCACGCGCACGGCCTGCTCGCCGCCGAGCACCGTGTAGGCGCCGCCGAAGGCATAGGTCGGCTGGAAGGCCATCGCCTCGAGCGTGGTGCTGCTCTCCTGCCAGTCGACGAAGTTCGGCCAGGTGACGTGCACGTCCGTGCCGCGCGTGCCGTGCTCCCAGACCACGACGAGCCGGTCGGCATCGGCGAACGGCAGCGGATGCAGCAGCACCCCGTTGACGACGCTGAAGATCGCCGTATTGGCGCCGATGCTGAGGGCCAGCGTCAGGACGGCGATCGCGGTGAAGCCCGGCGACCTCGACAAGGTGCGAAGCGCGTAGCGAACGTCCTGCAGCAGCGTGTCGATCATCTCGGCTAACCTCCGGGGTCGCCGATGGCGACGGGTCATCGACTCGGTGATATGGCGGCACTGGGCGGAGATCCGGGGGATGTCTCCAAACGCTCGCTCGGCGTGGCGACGAGCGTCGTCGTCTCGCCAGCCCGCCGCGACCAACTCCTCGGCCCGCATCTGGATGTGGGCGGCCAGCTCGCGCTCGACATCCTCGGCGATGGTGGGAGGCGGGCTTTCCTCGCCGGCGCGCTTCCGCGCGTCGCTCATCGCTGCCTCCGCGTGGTGCTCAACCTTCCTCCGTCCTCGGAATCCGGTTGGCGCCACCGCCGGATCTCGGTCACGACGGGTCGCCGCCGTACAGGACCCGGCCCATGGCCTGCACGTATCGGCCCCAGGAGCTCATGGCCTTCTCGAGCTGCTCCTTGCCGGCGCCGGTCAGCTCGTAGAACTTCGCCTCGCGGCCCGTGTCGGTCTGGCCCCAACGCGAACGCAGCCAGCCCTTCTTCTCGAGCCGACGCAGGGCGGGGTAGAGCGCTCCTTCCTCGACGCTCAGCACGTCCCCGGAGGCTTCACGGATCATCCGCGAGATGGCGTAGCCGTGCAGCGGCCCGTCGCCGAGCGTCTTGAGGATGAGTACGTCCAGCGTGCCCTTGACCAGCTCCATTGGCGCCTCCGTCGAAGAAGATCCCTGCCGCCCGACCCGAGTGGACGGACCACGATCCGCGCAAGCATAAAACTCTTATGCATGAGAGCACAAGGCATAGAAAGCGGTTTGAAACCTGTCTCCAGGGGGACCCGTATTTACTTTGAGTTGTTTGGGAAATATATTCCTAAGACTTGTTGAGGAAACCGGCGTCCGCCGAGAGCAGCGCAGCGGGCCGGGGGTCGGCGATCGAGCGCACGGGGAGCGGGCCCCGGTGCCGGTCGAGCGCGCGCGGACAAGCGGGCCTCGCCGCCGATCGAGCGCACGGGGAGAGAGGGAACCATGGGGCGTAAGTTTCTGGGCGAGTTCGAGCATGTCGTGCTGCTGGCGATGGCGCGGGTGGGCGAGGAGGCCTACGCCGTGGCCGTCCACGACGAGATCCTGCAGACGACCGGCAAGTCGGTGTCGATCCCGGCGGTGTACGTGACCCTGTCGCGGCTCCAAAAGAAGGGCCTGGTGACCTCCGAGATGGGGGAACCGTCGCCCACCCGCGGCGGCCGCGCCAAGCGCTTCTTCCGACTCGCCGGTAAGGGGCGCGAGGCGCTCGAGGAGTCCCGCGAGCTGCTCGACCAGCTTTGGGACGGCCTGAAGCTGGGGGCGAAATGAGCCCTCGCCCGCCGCGATTCACAAGGGCGTTGTTGCGCCTGCTGCTGCCGGCCGCCGACCGCGACGGGGCGGTGGCCGAGCTCGACGAGAAGTTCGCCGCCCATGCCGCCTCGCCGATGGGGCTGCGCGGCGCCCGCCGCTGGTACCGGCGCCAGGTCGCCGGCGCCTTTCACCCCCGGGTCTGGAGTCGTTCCATCGCGTCGTTTCCCGAGAAAGGTAGGGCCCCCTTGGCCTTCAACTGGATGCAGGACCTCCGTTTCGGACTGAAGATGCTCGCCAAGAGCCCGGCCAGCAGCGCGGTGATCATCATCACGCTGGCCGTCGGGATCGGCTTCAACGGCGCGATCTTCTCGCTCACCAACACGATCATCCTCAACGACATTCCGGTCGAGGATCCCGGCGCGTTGCTGTTCGTCGCCAGCAACAACCTCTCACAGGGCCGTGATCACATGCGGGTCTCCTATCCCGACTACGCCGATCTGGCGGCCGCCAGCCGAGCGTTCGCCTCGCTGGCCGCCCTCGAGGAGGCGAGCGTGAACGTCGGCGACGGCGTCGACGCGCCGCAGCGCTTCGCCGGCGCCTTCGTCACGGCGTCGATGTTCGACGTCCTGCGGGTGGGGCCCGAGGTCGGGCGCCCGTTGCGGGACGCCGATACCGAGCCGGGCGCCGAGGCGGTGGCGTTGCTCGGCTACGGGGTGTGGCAGGACCGTTACGGCGGCGCCGGCGACGTCCTCGGCCGCACTGTCAACGTCAACGGCCGGCCGACGACCGTTGTGGGGGTGCTGCCGCCGCAACTGCGGGCGACGCCCTTCCAGCCCGACGTCTGGCTGCCGCTGGTGGCCAGCGAAGAGCTTCGGACGCAGCGCGCGCAGCGCAACCGGTTTCTGGTCATCGGCCGGCTGCGCGATGGTGTGACCCGCGCCGAAGCCCGCGCGGAGCTCGAGCAGCTCGCCGACGGCCTCGCCCGCGAGCATGCCGCCACCAACGAGGGCGTCGGGGTCGTGGTGGAAACCTTCGGCGAGCGCTTCACCTCCACGCCGAACCGGGTGATCGTGCTGGTCATGCTCGGCGCCGTCGGCTTCCTGCTGCTGATCGGCTGCGCCAACGTCGCCAACCTGCTGATCGCGCGCGCCGCGCAGCGCGGCCACGAGGTGGTGATCCGCGCCGCGCTGGGTGCGAGCCGCCGGCGCCTCATCCGCCAGCTTCTGGTCGAGAGCCTGCCGCTGGGCCTGCTCGGCGGCGCCGCGGCGATCATCATGACGCGGTGGTCCGCGGCGGCGCTCGCCGACGCGATCTTGGCCGCGAACCCCCCGCAGTACTGGGACTTCTCCGTGCGGCCGAGCGTCTACGCGTTCATCGTGCTGCTGTCGCTGGCGACCAGCGTCCTGTTCGGCCTGGCGCCGGCGCTGCACCTGACCCGCGCCGGTATCGCTCGTTCGTTGACCGACGGCGGCCGCGGCACCAGCGGCCGCCAGACCCGCCGCCTCACCGGCGCCCTCGTGGTCGTGCAGCTCGCGCTGGCGATGGTCCTGCTCGCTGGCGCCGGCGTGATGATTCGCTCCAACCGGAACATCCAGGGCGTCGACTGGGGCCTGGATACCGACGGCGTCCTGATCATGCGCCTGGCGCTGACCCCCGCCGACTACCCCGGCAACGAGAACGTCATCGCCTTCCACGACGAGCTGCGGCAGCGGTTGGAAGCGCTGCCCGGTGTTGATGCGGCGGCGTTGACCTCGACGTTCCCCGGATCGGGGGCCTACACGGTCTCGGCGGAGCTCGAGGACATGCCGGTGAGCGACGGCCACCCGGTGCAGCAGCTCTCGCAGATGATCGTCAGCCCGGGCTACTTCGACGTCGCCGGAGCGGCGGCGCTGCGCGGCCGGCTGTTCACCGACGACGACGGGCTCGCGGGCGACCCGGTGATCCTCGTGGAGAGGCGCCTGGCGGAGCGCTACTGGCCCGGGGAGGAAGCGATCGGCAAGCGGCTGCGCTGGGTCGGCCAGGCCGATACGCGCTGGATGCGTGTGATCGGCGTCGTGCCGGACGTTCTCCAGCAGATTCCCATGGCCTGGTCCGACAACCCGCCGGCGGTGTACACGCCCTTCAAGCAGGAGCCGCGGCGCAACATGGGCCTGATGGTCCGCTCGCGGCTCGACGTCGAGTCGTTGGCCGGGCAACTGCGGCGCGAGGTCCAGGCGCTGGACCCCAACCTGCCGCTGTTCGACATCGCTCCGCTTTCCGCCCTGATCCACGAGGTGACGATCGGCTGGCGGATCGTCTCGGTCCTATTCTTCATCCTCGGCGCCACCGCGCTGTTCCTTTCGAGCCTCGGCATCTATGCGGTGATGGCCTTCGCGGTCGGCTGCCGCCGGCGGGAGATCGGCATCCGCATGGCCTTGGGGGCGCGCCGCAAGGAGGTGGTGGGCCTGGTGGCGGGCACGAGCCTGCGGCAGGTGGCGATCGGGTTGGTGCTAGGCTTCGCCGGCGCGCTGGCGCTGACCCGGGTGCTGTCGATCTTCATGTACGAGGTGAGCGTCACCGACCCGCTGACCTTCGGGGTGGCGGTGCTGCTGCTGGTCGCCACCGCGCTGGCGGCCGGCATCGTGCCGGCGCGGCGGGCGAGCGCGGTCGATCCGCTGGCGGCGCTCCGATCGGATTGAACGGCGCACTGTTGGCCTTCGGTCTCGGCGCATGGGGCGGCCGAACGGCTTCTAATTGCGGGCTTCTCAGCGGATGGTCTACCGTCTTCGCATGTGTTTGGTCCAGAAGATCGGCTGGGGGATTCTCGTTGCGGTGATGGTCGCTGGCGGGCGCGACGCGGGCGGCACCGGTGCCGCCGTGGCTGGCCAGCAGTGGCGCGGCGGCGCGGGGGTTCCGGTCCTCGGTGAAGTCGACGGGGCGTGGGCGTCGGGCGCCCTCGCCGAGACGGAGGATCCGTTCGGTTTCGCGGTCGGGGAATCGCGCCATTACGTGCTCGGGCCCGACGAGGCGCTCGCCGCGGGGGAGATGGCCCTCTGGATCATCATGCTGGAGAGTGTCGAAGGCGCGGGCCGCGATCGCCGCTTCGTCTTCAAGCTCCAGCATCGGCGCGACGCGCCCCGCACGCCGCGCGACCCGCCTGCTCCCGGTGAAGTGGTCAACGCCCAGGTCCAAGCCGAGCTGACCGTCAACGAGCAGGGTGCACCGCTGTCGCTGCAGTACGTCTCGCAGCGCCACATCTACGACGTCGGCGACGAGGTCTTTCAGGTCACCTACAGCCACGACCGCGGCCGCTACAAGAAGGAGGTCGCGCTGCAGGGGTGGAGCTGGGACTACGACGTCGAGATGATCGAGCAACCGGATCTCGACCCGCGCCGGCCCGCCGGCCTGTTCGCCTTCGCGCCCGCGGCGCTGCAGTGCATGGAGTGGGAGGTCGGCGCCCGCATGGAGCGGCGCATCGGCAGCGGCGACACCTCGCCGAACACTCCGACCGCCGCCGGCAGCGAGCCCGCGGCGGCCGGCGCGCCCGGCGCGGGCAACCCCGCGGCCGGCAGAGGACGTGGGGACGGGGGAGAGCCCGCCGCGGATCAGCCCGACGTCGATCAGCCCGCCGCCGATCAGGTCGCCGCCGATCAAACGGACGCCGCCGACATGTCCACCCCCGTGGGTTTCTGCAACGAGCTCAACACCGACCCGGCCTTCGCCAACCCCGGCCTGCTCAGCCTCGCCATGCCGGCGCTATGGGATCGTCGCGGCGACGGCGAGCTGGTCCTGTTCGCGCCGCTGCGGCCCGACCTGGTGCGCGGCGAGGCCAACCGGATCCCGATCACCTTCGCGCCGATCATCCCGATCATCCCCAACACGCCCGGCTCGCGGTTCCTCGGCAATATCCTGCCGGGCCTGAGCTTCGAGAGCCTCTTCGGCGGCGGCAGGGTCGCCGGAGACAGGGACCGGGCCCGCGACCCGCGGCGCTACTTCTTCGTTCGCCACCTGACCCTGTCGGAGCGCCAGCGCATCGAGGTCGGGCCGCGCAGCATGGAGGCCCTGTCCTTGGCGATCGAGGTCCCCGTTCCCGCGGCAACGGCCGCTGCCGCGCCGGTCGCCGGCCCGACCGCGGCCGCAATGCCGGCCGCCGGCCCGACCGCGGCCGCAATGCCGGGTGCCGGCGCGAGCGCCACCGCGATACCGGCCGCCGGCTTCGCGCGCGCCTGGATTGACGACTGGGGCAAGGTCCTGCGAATCGACCTCGAGCCGGCGCCCGGCGGCCCCGCGCGCTTCATCCGCCTGCTCCACCCGAGCGAGTACTGAGTTCGTCTACCGGATGAGCACTGATCCCGACACCGGCGAGCAGGTACTGGTCCGGTATTGGCTGGCCGCCCCGTTCTGAGCCGGACGCGCTGACCGGCGCCAGAGCTGTAGCTCGTGGGGGGCGGCCGTCCCAGCCCCTTGCCGCGGTCGCGCGAATCCAAGCTCGCCCAATGATGGCCTGGAGACCCCCGACTGCGGCGTCGGCGCGGAGAACCGCGCGACGGTGGCCGTCTCATAGAGGAAGCAGGGCACTTCCCGTCCCCGGCCTGCTCGCGACCGGGGCGCATCTCGCCGCTACTCCAGCACCCCCAGCTCGCGGAAGATCGCGAAGACGTCGCCGCCGGTGTAGTCGTTCTCGACCAGGTTGAGCAGCCAGTAGCTGTCGTGGATCTCCTCGACCACCTTCCGGGAGACGCTGTCCTCCGGGTACAGCGAGCCCCACTCCTGGCGCCAGATCTCGAAGGCCTCGTCCTTCCAGATCAGGAAGGTCTCGAAGTCGACGACGGTCGGCTGGATGATCTCCTTGCCGGGGAAGGCGCCCCAGGTCACTGCGGTGACCGCGCCGGGCCGCAGGTTGGTGCGCTCCTCGCCGGCGGCGTTGACGGCCTGATAGGTGAGGGTAGGGAAGTCGCCGACCTTGGCGAGGAAGGCTTCGAGCTTGTCGCCGGACAAGAACAGCTCAAGGTAGGCCTTCTGGTAGACAGTGCCGCCGGGGCCGCCCCAGCCGACCTCGGGGTCGTCGGAGGGGGCGCCGGGGACCTGCGGCTGGCTGTTGATTGTCAGGTAGCCGGCGTGGTTGAGGGCGACGAGCTCGGCGGAGATCCGCCGCGTCTCGGCCTGGATCTCGCCGTCGACCCAGGGAAACACGTCGATGTCGCCGGCGCAGAAGCGGGCAAACACCTCGAAGACGTCGGCCGGCGACTCCGGCTCGCCATAGGCCTCGCGCAGCTTCTGGTCCTGCTCCTGCAGGCCGATGCCGCGGCGCAGCAGGTAGTAGTCGTTGAGCGTCCCGAACGAGGGGCTGCGGCGGTCGCCCCAGCGGCCGTTGGGGAACTCGTCCCAGTCCATCGTGCGCGCCAGGTAGCTCTTCGGACGGTTGCTCCAGAAGATCGGCCGCACGTCCTCCTCGAGGCGGGTCGGGAAGGTCGACGGCCGCCAGGGCAGCTTGCGGTCGGCGCCCCGGCCGTTGGCGAGGTCGAGCCCCTCGAGGATCCGCATCACCGGAGACTGCAGGTTCAGCGTGTAGAAGTGGAAGCCGGGGACGCCGAGATCCAGCAACCGCTCGCACATCTGCACGCACAGCTCGACGCCATAGCGGCGCACCTCGGCGTCGTCCTGATGGATCGGCTCGAGGTGGTCCCAGATCTGCTGGGGGACGTTGACGCCGGTGAACTGGACGAACTTGCGGAAGCGGTCGAAGGTCTGGATCGGGAAGAGGCCGGGGATGATCGGGCAGTCGATGCCGCGCGCCGCGCAGCGCTCGAGAAAGTCCTCGTACTCGTTCAGGTCGAAGAACAGCTGGGTGATCACGAAGTCGGCGCCGCAACCGACCTTGTGCTTGAGGTAATCGGTGCAGGCGTCCTTGTCCTTCGCCTCCAGGTGGCCCTCCGGATAGCCGGCGACGCCGATGCAGAACTCGTCGCCGTAGCGCTCGCGGATGTGGCTGACCAGCTCGTAGGCGTAGCTGAAGCCGCCCTCGATCCGCTGCCACTCGCCGGAGTCGCGGGGCGGATCGCCGCGCAGCGCCAGGATGTTGCGGATCCCGGCGGTGCGGGCCTGCTCGAGCGCCTCGTCGATCTTGGCGACCGGCATGTTGGTGCAGGTCAGGTGCATGAGCACGTCGAGGCCGAAGAACTTCTGCAGGTTCTCGGAGATCCCCAGCGTCTTGTCGCTGGTCGAGCCGCCGGCGCCCCAGGTGATGTCCACGAACACCGGCTCCAGCATCGCCATGCGCTCGATGCGGGCATAGAGGTTGTGCAGCCCCGCTTCGGTTTGCGGCGGGAAGTACTCGAACGAGTAGAAGGTCTTCTTCTCCTCGATTCGTTGCTTGATCTTGTCGATGATGAGCAAGCCTGCCTCCGCGAGACGTGATGGTAACAGGGCGCTTCAGGCTCCTGTTGACGCCTCTTGGTCACCGATGGCTTTGTTCGCCTTCCCATGCTAGTAAGGCCGGGCCATGAGAGATAGCGAGCGCCCCGAGATCGCCGGCGCCTGCGACCGGCTGGCGCTCGGGCGCGCCCTGAGGCAGGCTAACCCCTGTTTGCTGCTGAGGCCGCTTCGCGGCCAGCCATCACAATCGAAGAGATCGCCTCGGAGCCACAAGGAGTCGCACATGAAGGTTTCGCTGGAGAAGTACACCGACCTCGGCCTCTTGATCCTCCGCCTCGGCGTCGGACTCGGTTTCCTCTGGTTTCACGGCTGGGCCAAGATCAGCGGCGGCAGCGAGGCATGGGCGGGCTACGGCTCCGCCATGGAGAACTTCGGGATCGGCTTCGGCCACACGTTCTTCGGCCTGATGGCGGCATTGACCGAGTCGGTCGGCGGCCTGCTGTTCGCCGCCGGCCTCTTTTTCCGGCCGGTGAGCCTGCTGCTCGCCTTCGTGATGCTCACGGCCGCAACCAACCACATCGTGAGCGGGCAGGGCACACCGGCGCACGCGATCAAGAACCTGTTCCTGTTCGCCGGCGCCTCGCTGATCGGCCCCGGCAAGTACAGCCTCGACGCGCTGCTGCGCAACAGGAAGTAGACGGCGGCCGAGGCGCCGGCGGCGCATCCGCGCTGTCACTTCGGGTGCCCCCGGGGCGCGCTGGCGGCCATGGTGCCCCCTCGACTGCCAGCGCGGCTTCGACGCCGGGGCCACGCCCCGGCAAGGTCCCCGTTTCACGAGACCCGACCCCTCGGGCGCCGGCGGAGGCGGACGCCGCGGAACTCAGCCCCGGAGCGGGCGGCGACGGCAGCGTGAACATCAGCCCTTGACGAAGTGCGACAGTTGTCGCATTATAGCTGCGACATACGTCGCAGATGAAAGGGGCCTCCGATGCCGAAGAAGCCGTTGCCGGACCTGTCGCGCTTCGAGCTGCAGTGCCTGAGCATGTTCTGGGACGAGGGCGAAGCGACCGTGCGTGACATCCACGACCGCCTCGACGACCCGCCCAGCTACTCGACCGTCCGCAAGATCGTTTGGCGGCTCGAGGAGAAGGGGGCCGTCGATCGCGTTCGCCGTGACGGCAAGGCCTGGGTGTACCGGGCCGCGGTGCCGCCGGCGCCGATGATCCGCCGCGAGATCCGCCGCTTCCTGGACAGCCTCTTCGACGGCGCCGCCGAGCCGCTGGTCGCCCATCTGACCGAGATGGAGGCGCTGTCGCTGGACGATCTGCGCGACCTGGAGGCCTCGCTGCGGCAGGGGCGCCGGGACGACGAGGAGTCGGACCGATGAGCGCGCTGTGGTGGGGGGTCGCGGCGCACCTGTGGCAGACGTCGCTGGTGCTCGCGGCGCTGCTGCTGCTCGACCGCTTTCTCGGCCGCGCGCCGGCGCGGTACCGCGAGCGGCTGTGGTCGGCCGGCCTCCTCAAGCTCCTGGTGCCCATGCCGCTGCTCCTGATCGCCTGGCCCGGCCTGGCCGAGTGGCGGCGGCTGATCGGGCCCCAGCCGTCGATCGATCCGGCGCTGGCGACGCTGGGCAGCATTGCCCAGCCCAGCGTCCTGACCGCGCCGCCGCCCGATCCGACGCCGCTGGCGACGAGCCCGCTGGCGCTGGCGCTGACCGCCGTCTGGGCGCTCGGCTTCGTGGCGTTGACCTGCCTGTGGTGCTGGCGCACCCGCCGGGTGTCGGCGGCGACGCTGGTGCCGTGGCAGGGGCCGTCGCGCGTCTTCGAGAAGCTCGAGCGCGCCGCCGCGGCGGCGAACGTCGCCCTCGGCCGGGTGCGGGTCAGCGAAGCGGCGGCGACCCCGTGTCTGCGCAAGCTGTTTCGCCCCGTCGTCGTGCTGCCGGCGCGGCTCGTCGAGCGGCTGAGCGGCGAGGAGCTGCGCGCCGTGCTGCTGCACGAAGAGGCGCACCGGGCCCGCGGCGACCTCTGGCGCGATGTCCTCGGCGGGCTGACCGTCCGCCTGTTCTTCTTCTACCCGCCGGCCTGGTGGATGGTCCGCCGGCTGCGGCGGAGCGCCGAGATGGCCTGTGACGAGGCGGTGCTGGGGGCGGGGGTCGACCCCCGCGTCTACGAGGCGGCCCTGGCGAAATCGGTGCGGCTCGGCCTGCTGCCGGCCACGCCGCGCCTCGGCGCCGTCATCGGCGGCGGCGCGCTGGGGGTCGGCGCGGCGTCGTGTCTGCAGGAGCGTTTGGCTCGTCTACGTTCACCCGGGAGGTTCCCCATCATGATGCACCATCGTGTCGTCGTCGCCGTCGCCTTCACCTTCGTCGTGGCCCTGTCGCTGTTGCTGCTCACCGACGTCCGCGCCCTGGGCGTCCCCGGCAGCGGATCCGGCGCCGCCGACTCCACGGCGGCCGGGCCTGCCGGCGAAGCGGAGCAGAACGAGCAGAGCACCGGCCAGAGCGAGCAGAGCGCCGGCCGGAGCGTCCGGGCAACGCCCCAGGCCGTCGCTCAGGCCGGCGATCTCCGCCGACTGGTCGGGGCGGGGGAGAGGGTCAGCCTCCGTTACCGGGATACCGACGTGCGGGAGGTCATCACCCACCTGTCGCAGGTCGCCGGCTTCGCGGTGGCGATGGACTCGCTCGATCCCCGCCGGCCGATCACGATCATCGTCTCGGACACGCCGGTCCACGAGGTGCTGGCGCTGCTCGCCGAAGACAGCGCCATCCTCTTCGAGGTCCTCGACTCCTCGACGCTGCACGTGCGGTTCCGCACGCCGAGCAGAGTCGTCCGGCGTTACAACCCGGCCGCTGCCGAGGCCGGCGGGCCAATGCGGGTCGGCGGCGACATCCAGCAGCCCGAGAGGATCGTCTACGTCAGCCCCGTGTACCCGGAGTTGGCTCGCCGCGCCCG
>DASWHK010000302.1:0-23422 GCA_036398215.1 Acidobacteriota bacterium
GCTTCCGAGGCCTCCCAGAGGCCCTCGGCATAGTCGCCGAGGAAATCGGCGAGGTCGGCCGACTTCGGCGGCCGGCGGGCCAGGAAGGGATGGGCGAGCAACGTCTCCAGCAGCCCCTCGTCGACGGCGCCGCGACGGGCGCGCGCGCCGTCGCCGTCGCGCCCGCCGGGAAGGCCGCGGCGCCGGGCGGCGGCGTCCAGCAGCACGTTCCCCGGCCCCGTATCGAAGGCACGGACGGCCTCGAGCGCGGCGCCCGGCGGCAAGCCCGTGACGTTGGCGATGCCCCCGATGTTGAGCGCCACGCGCCCCAGCTCCGGGTGGGTGTAGAGACGGTGATCGAGGATCGGCACCAGCGGCGCCCCCTGCCCTCCCGCCGCCATGTCGCGGTTGCGGAAGCCCGCCACGGTAGTGATGCCGGCGCGCTCGGCGATCACCGCCGGCTCGCCGATCTGCAGCGTCGCCCTCGCGAACGTCCCACCGCAGCCGATCGGCTCCGGCACGTGCACGAGCGTCTGGCCGTGAGAGCCGATGCATTCGACCTCGGCCGCGGCGACGCCGGCTTCGTCGAGAAGAGCCAGGGCGGCGGCCGCAAACGCTTCGCCGACGACGACGCCCAGCAGCGCCAGCTCGACGGCGCCCGAGGCGGCGGCGGCGCGCAGCGCCCCCTGCAGCTCGGCATCGTACGGGAAGGTGCGGAAGGCGATCAGGTCGAGCGACCCGGCGGCCTCGTCGATGCCCACCAGGGCCGCGTCGATGCCGTCCATCGAGGTGCCCGAGGAGAGCCCGAGGACCAGGGTTGCTGCGTTTGCGCGCTCCATCCCCCGATGGTAGCGTGGCGCGCCTCAAGCTTCCTCTCCCGCCGCTCCCTCCCCGCGGCCTGCTCTGCTAGCGATGGAATCCCTCGCGACCTGGTTCCAGGAGTCGCTGCTGCCCTATGGCGCCTGGGGCATCCTCGCGCTGTCGGCGATGGACTCGAGCTTCGTGCCGATGCCCGCCTTCATCGACCTCGCGGTGATGGGGGCGGCGGCGCTGGCTCCCCACAACGCGGTCGCCTACGGGGTCGCCGCGGTGGTCGGCTCTACCGCCGGGGTGATGGTCATCTACGGCCTGGCGCGCAGTGGCCGCTACGCGCGGCGCGGCGGCGAGGGTAAGCGGATGGCCTGGGCCGAGAGCTTCCTGAAGCGCCGTGGAACGCTGGCGCTGCTGGCCGCGGCGCTGATGCCGGCGCCGTTTCCGTTCAAGGTCGTCGTCCTGGCCTCGGGGTATCTGCGCCAGCCGGTGCCCGGCGTGATCGTCGGCGTCGCCGCCGGCCGCACGATACGCTTCGGAGCCGAGGCCTTCCTGGCGGCCCGCTACGGGAACGAGATCGTTGCCACGGTGCAGGCCAACGGGCCGCTGGTCGGCCTCGGATTGGCCGTGGTCATCGTCGCCGCCGGCTTCGTCTTCTACCGCTGGCAAGCGGCAACGCTATCCTAATCCTAATCGCCATTCTGCTGCGGGCGTGGGGAGGCCCGCGTCTACTGCGTCGCGCTGGGTCGGTCTCCTCGACGGCGTGTCTGGGTCCGCCAGACCCAGCGGCGTTTCCTCCGCTTACGAATCCCCGTCGTCGCCGATCTGTTCCTTCCAGCGGGCCAGCAAGTTGAGCGCCCGCAGCGGCGACAGCTCTTCGACGGAAAGCCGGCGCAGCTCGCCGAGCACCGGGTGCTCGGCGGGCCGGAAGAGCTCCATCTGCGCCGCCGGCGGCGCTTGCGCCTGCCGCGCCCAGCGCGGCCCGCCGCCGCTGGGCGCGTCGGTGGCCTCGAGGTTGCGGAGGATCTCCTCGGCGCGCTCCACGACCGGCGCCGGGAGGCCGGCCAGCCGGCCGACGTGGATCCCCCAAGAGCGGTCTGCCGGGCCGGGCTCGACGCGGTGCAGGAACACCACGCCCTCGGCGGTCTCCTGCGCCGCGACGTTGAGGTTGCGGAGGCCGGGCAACACGCCCTCGAGGCTGGTCAGCTCGTGGTAGTGGGTGGCGAAAAGCGCGCGCGGGGCGACCGTCTCCTGCTGCTGGAGGAACTCGACCACGGCCCAGGCCAGCGCCAGGCCGTCGTAGGTGCTGGTGCCGCGCCCGACCTCGTCGAGGATCACCAGGCTGCGCGGCGTGGCATTGTGGAGGATGTTGGCGGTCTCCTGCATCTCGACCAGGAACGTCGAGGCGCCGCGGGCCAGGTTGTCGCTCGCCCCGACCCGGGTGAAGATCCGGTCGACGACGCCGATGCGGGCGGCGGCGGCGGGCACGAAGCTGCCCATCTGCGCCAGGATCGTGATCAGCGCCACCTGCCGGAGGTAGGTCGACTTGCCGCCCATGTTGGGGCCGGTCAACAGTTGGATACGGTTGCCGCCGTCGTCGAGGTAGGTGTCGTTGGGAACGAAGCGGGTGTCGGTCTGCAGCCTCTCGACCACCGGATGGCGGCCCTCGCGGATCTCCAGCACCGGCCCCTCGTCGACGACCGGCTGACTGTAGCCGTAGAGCGCCGCCACTTCCGCCAGACCGGCGAGCACGTCGATCCCCGCGACCGCGACGGCGCTGGCGTGGAGTCGGGCCGCCTCTGCGGCGATCCGCTCGCGCAGCTCGGCGAACAGCTTGGTCTCGAGCTCGGCGATCCTCTCCTCGGCGTTCAACACTGTCTCCTCGAACTCCTTCAGCTCGGGGGTGATGAAGCGCTCGGCGTTGGTCAGCGTCTGCTTGCGGATGAAGCTCTCGGGAACCCGCCCGAGGTTGGCCTTCGAGACCTCTATGTAGTAGCCGAAGACCTTGTTGAAGCCGACCTTCAGCGAGCCGATCCCGGTGCGCCGACGCTCCTCGGCCTGGAGGGCGGCGATGAAGTCCTTGCCCTCGCCGCGGGCGTGGCGCAGCCGATCGAGCTCCGGATCGTAACCTTCACGGATGACGCCGCCGTCGCCGGCGGCCGCCGGCGGCTCGTCGGCGAGGCGCTCGGCGATCAGCGCGGCGACGTCGTCGCAGGGGTCGAGCTGCCGGTGGAGGTGGTCGCCCAGGCCGGAGGCTTCGACGGCCGCCAGATGGCCGGCGACTCCCGGCAAGGCCTCCAGCGAGGCGCGCAGGCCGGCGAGGTCGGGAGGCGTGGCGCTGCCGATGGTGATCCGGGTGGTCAGGCGCTCGAGGTCGCGCACCTTCCGCAGGGCTTCGCGGAGACCGGCTCGCTCCCGGCTCGCCCGGTGCAACGCGGCGACGGCCTGCAGGCGCTCGCCGATGGCGGCCGGGTCGCGCAGCGGGCGCAGCAGCCACTGGCGCAGCAGGCGGCCGCCCATCGAGGTTTCCGTGGCGTCGATGATGTCCAGCAGCGACCCCTCGATGGTGCGCTCCTGCCAGGACTCCAGCAGCTCGAGAGTGCGCCGGGTCGTGGCATCGAGCTGCAGGTACTCGCGCTCGCGGTGGCGTCGCGGGGCGTGGATGTGGTGCAGCGGGGTCCTTTGGGTGTCCGTGGCGTAGGCGAGCAGCGCGCCGGCGGCGCCGATCGCCTCGTCGGCGCCGTCCAGGTCGTAGCCAGCCAACGAGGCGACGCCGAAATGATCGCAGAGGCGATTGCGGGCCCGTTGCGGCTCGAAGCTCCAGGCGGGCAGCGGGCTCCAGGTCGGCGCCCGGCCGCCGGGGGGCGGCCCCTCGCCGTTGCGCAGCCACTCCCCGGCGTCTTTGCCGTCACCGATGCAGATCTCACGCGGCGCCAGGCGGGCGATCTCCTCGCGGGCCCGGCGGCGGCGCTCATCGCCCTCGAACTGGGCGGCGATGAACTCACCGGTCGACAGCTCCAGCGCCGCGATGCCCACCGCGTCGCGCTCCTCGACGACGGCCACCAGGTAGTTGTTCTCGCGGCTCGCCAGCAGGTTGTCCTCCACCAGCGTGCCGGGGGTCATCACCCGGACGACGCGGCGGTCCATGGCCCCTTTGCCGCCCTTCGGGTCGCCCACCTGCTCGGCGATCGCCACCTTGTGGCCGGCGCTCAACAGCCGGGCGATGTAGCCGTCGGCGGCGTGGGCCGGGACGCCGCACATCGGCGCCTCTGTCGGCTTGCCGCGGTTGCGGGCGGTGAGGGTGATGTCGAGCAAGCCACTGGCGACCTCGGCGTCCTCGAAGAACATCTCGTAGAAATCGCCGAGACGAAAAAAGACGATCGCGTCGCCGTGGGCCGCCTTGATGCGGTGGAACTGCTGCATCATCGGCGTGCTCGAATCGGCTGCAGGCATGGGCGCCAGATTAGCATGGGGCCTTCGTCTAGCAGCCCATGGGAGTTCTGCGACGGGCTGCTACGATGGAGTGTGCGGTCGCCGCCGCGCCGCCCCACGGAGGCCTCCTTGACCGCATCCAAAGACGCCGCGCAGCCCGCGGCACGGTTGTTGTTGGCGGTGGATTGTGCCACCGCTCCGCCGAGCATCGCCGTGCTGCGCGGCACCCGAACGTTGCTCGAGCGGCGACAGTCGGACCAGCGCCGCACCGACGCCTGGATCGGCGCCGCCCTCGACGCCTGCCTCCAGGAGAGCGGCGTTGAGCCTGCTGATCTCGACGGCCTGGCGGTGACCGTCGGGCCGGGGACTTTCACCGGCGTACGCGTCGGGATAGCCACCTGCCTGGGTCTGGCGGCGCCGCGGAAGCTGCCGGTCGCCGGCGTGCAGACGCTCGAGGCCCTCGCCGAGGCGTGGTCGGGCGAGGCCCGTGTGATCGCCGCCTGCGTCGACGCGCGGCGCGGCCAGGTGTACGGGGCCGTGTTCCGGCCGCGGCCCGACCAGGCCCTGCCGCTGTCGCCGTGTTGGGGACCGGCTGTCGACGCTCCGAGCGCCTTCGCCGCGGCTCTCGAAGGCTTCGACGAGGACCTGTTGCTCGCCGGCAGCGGCGCCGCCCTGATCGACGCCGGCGCCGCCGTTCGGCGCGCCGGCGAGACCCGACCCCTGGCGGCCGCGGCCGGGCGGCTGGCGGCGCGCGGCTGGCCCGCCGATGCAGAGGCGCCGAAGTGGCCGGCCGCCGAACCGCTGTACCTGCGTCCGGCCGACGCCGAGCCGCCGAAAAACCCGCTGCTCGACCGGCGCTGAGGCGCCGCCAAAAGGTCCGTTTGAGGCGACCTCTCGGCGGTGCTAGCATCGATCGCGTCGGATGGAGCTCCTTGCGAACGCAACCATCGGAGGACTAGATATGGAGCTGGCCGAACCCGAAGTCCGCGACATCCTGCTCACTGAGAGCGACGAGTTCCGCTTCCTCGTCCAACAACATGGGGAGTTTGAATCCCGCCTCGAAGAGCTAGCCGGCAAGCATCTTCCCAGTGAGCAGGAACGCATCGAAGAGATCCAGATCAAGAAGCACAAGCTACTCCTGAAAGACCAGATGGCGGCGATGATCCGCGACTATCGCCGCGACAAGCTCGCCGTCGCCTCCTAGCAGGCTAACGGCAGCTTCAGGGCGCCACGCCGGCGGCCGGCACCCGAACCGCGCCCGGGCGCCGCGAGCGTTCGCCGTGCATCCTGCCGGGGACAGCGGTTGAGCCATGTGGCTACGATCCGAAGCCTTTCCCTACGTCGTCCCCGGCGCCCTCGTCGCGGCGGTTGCCGCCGCCGCCGGCTATCCGGTCGTCTTTCTGGCCGCGGCTCTGATCGCCGCGGCGCTCGGCGCCTTCTTCCGCGATCCCGAGCGGCTGGACGTTGCCCCGGCCGACGCCGTGCTGGCCCCGGCGGACGGCAGGGTCGTCGACGTCGCCGCCCGACCCGACGGCGTCCACATCGCCATCTTCCTGTCGATCTTCAACGTCCACGTGACCCGCGCCCCGGTGGGGGGCGCGCTGCTCTCCTGGGAGAGGATCGCCGGCGGCTACGCAATGGCCTTCCGCCCCAGCGCCTCCCAGAACGCCCGCCACCGGCTGCTCATCGAGGCGCCGGCCGGCCGCGTCGAGCTGTCGCTGATCGCCGGCGCCGTCGCCCGCCGCGTCGTTCCCTGGGTCAGCCCGCCGCAGGTCCTGCAACGCGGGCAGAGAATCGCCCTCATCAAGTTCGGCTCACGCGCCGAGCTTCGCCTACCCGCCGGCCATGCCGCCGTGGTATCCGTAGGAAGCCGCGTCCGGGCCGGTGAGACGGTGGTCGCGCGCGCCCACCGGCTCGGGAGCCAACCATGAATCGCAAACGCAAGACGGCGAATCGCCAGCGCAAACGCAGGGCGGCGCAGCGGCTACGACGCGGCATTCCCTTGCTGCCTTCGCTGTTCACCGTCGGCAACCTGTTCTGCGGCTACTACAGCGTCATCGCCACGCTGCAGGGCAAGTACGGCCAGGCCGCTCTCGCCATCGGCATCGCCCTGGTCGCCGATGGGCTCGACGGCCGCATCGCCCGGATGACCAACAGTCAGAGCGCCTTCGGCGAGGCGTTCGACTCGCTCGCCGACGTGCTGACCTTCGGGATCGCGCCGGCGGCGCTGGCCTTCTCCTGGGCGCTCTGGGACCTCCAGCGGGTGGGCTGGATGACCTCGTTCTTCTTTCTCGCCTGCAGCGCCACCCGCCTGGCCCGCTTCACCGTGCAGTCGGCGCACCACGATCGCCGCTACTTCGCCGGCTTGCCGGCGCCGCCGGCGGCGGCGATGCTCGCCTCGCTGACCTTCTACTCGCCGCCGCAGGTCACCTCGACGGCCGTCTCCTACGCGGTCGTGGGACTCATCGTGGTGCTGTCGATGCTGATGATCTCGAAGGTCCGTTACCGCTCGTTCAAGGACGTCGACCTGCGCCAGCGCCGCCCCTATACTCTGATCGCCTTGCTGGCGATCGGCTTCGCCCTGATCGCCAACGCCCCGCAAACCGTGATGCTGTTGCTCGCCGCCCTGTACGTGGCCTCGGGTCCCGCCGAGCGGCTGTGGATGCAGGCGCGACGCCGCCAGCACAAGGTCGCCGGCAGCGAGGCTCGGGCCGACGAATCCCTCGAGCTCGATGGAACGGCAAACGCTGGCGACGAAGATCGATAGCCGGCCGTTAGCCGCGCCCTTCGATCGCCCTGCGGGCGACGTCGCGGACGTACTCGTCGTCGCTGTCGGTGAGGCCGCGCAGGGCTTCGATCGCCGCCGCCCCGGAGAAGCTCGCCAGAGCCTCGACGGCGACGCGACGTAAGCGCACTTCGTTGGCCGGGTTGCCGGCCACCTCGGCGAGGGGCCCGATGGCGCGCTCGTCGCCGAGCATGGCGAGCGATTGCGCGATGACGCCGCGAACTCCGGACTCGACCTCGGTGCTGGTCAGTTGCTCGATAAGCGGGGCGGCACCCGCCGGGTCGCCGAGGTCGGCCAGCCCCTGGGCGGCGATCGCCTGCCGCATCGCGTCGGTGCCCCGCAGCCGCTCGAGAAACGCCTGTCGCGCCGCCTCCCGATTCATCGCCACCAGCCCCCGTGCCGCCGCCTCCTGCACGCGGCGGAAGGGATCGTCCAGGGCGGTGACGACGCGGGCGACGTCCTCGGCCTCGCCGATGCGCGCCAGCGCGTCGATCGACCACTCGCGCACCGTGGCGTCCTCGTGCTCGAGCCCGCGCCGCCAGGCCGGCGCCGCCGACGAGCTCAACACTCGTTCTTCCTCGGCGCGATAGCGGGCCGTGGCGCGTCCGAATTGCTGGCCGGCGAGGTCGTCGATGATCAGCTTGACGACGTCGCCGCTGCCTTCGCCGGCGCACGCCGCCAGCAGCCCGGCCAGAAGCAGCGTACCGATCGAGCCCACCGCGGCGCGCCTCACCGGCGCATCTCCCGCAGCAGCTCGCCCGCCGCCAGCGAGTCCTCGAGGCGGACGATGTCGGGCGCCAGCGACCGGTCTTCGTCGAGCGGTGCGACGAGGCGGCGCAGCCAGTCGTAGGCCGGTCGCAGCTTGGCCGCCGGCACCGATGGCGCGTGCAGCTCCATCGCCTCGCAGGCGCACAGCAACTCGATGGCAAGCACGCGCCGGCAGTTGGTCACCACTTGCAGGGCCTTCCAGCCGCCCCAGGCACCCATCGATACATGGTCCTCCTGGTCGGCCGACGTCGGGATGCTGTCGGTGGACGCCGGCATCGACAGCGAGCGGCTCTCGCTGACCAGCGCCGCCGCCACGGTCTGGGTGATCAGCAGGCCGGAGCGCAGGCCGCCGTCGCGGACCAGGAACGCCGGCAGGCCCGAGAGCGAGGCGTTCAGCAGACGGTTGATGCGCCGCTCGCTGATCGAAGCGAGGTCGGTCGCCGCCATCGCCAGCATGTCGAGCGCGTAGGCCACCGGCTGGCCGTGGAAGTTGCCGCCCGAGACGATGCGGCCGTCGTCGAGCAGCAACGGGTTGTCGGTCACCGAGTTGAGCTCGATGGCGATGATGCGCCGCGCCGCCTCGCAGACGTCGCGGGCGGCGCCGTGCACCTGCGGCATGCAGCGCAGCGAGTAGCCGTCCTGAACCTGCTCGGCCCCGCGGCGGTCGGCCAGCTCGCTGCCGGCGAGCAACCCCACCAGATGGGCGGCGACCGCGACCTGTCCGGGATGCGGGCGCAGGGCCGCGAGCCCGGGGTCGAAGGCATCGACCCGCGCCCCCAACGCCTCCACCGTCAGAGCCCCGGAAACGTCGGCGATCCGGCAGAGGTCCTCGAGCTCGCGGCAGGCCAGGGCCCCCAGCGACGCCATCAACTGGGTGCCGTTGAGCAGCGCCAGCCCCTCCTTCGCCTCCAGCTCGACGGGCTGCAGGCCGCGGGCCCGCAGCGCCGCGCCGCCGTCGACGCGCTCGCCGTCAATCCAGGCCTCGCCTTCGCCGATCAGCACCAGGGCGACGTGCGCCAGCGGCGCCAGATCGCCGCTGGCACCGACCGAGCCCTGGCGGGGGACGAACGGGCAGATGTCATGCTCGAGCATCTGCAGGAGGCGTTCGACAATCAGCGGGCGAGCGCCGGAGCGGCCGCGGGCCAGCACGTTGGCCCGCAGCAGCATCAAGCCGCGGACGACGCGGCACGGCAAGGGCTCGCCGAGCCCGACCGCATGGCTGCGCACCAGGTTGAGCTGCAGCTGGCGGAGCCGATCGGGATCGATGCGAACGCGGGCGAAGGCGCCGAAGCCCGTGTTGACGCCGTAGACGGTGGCGCCCGACTCGATGACCTCTTCGACGCGGCGGCGGCCGGCTTCCATGGCCTGGCGAGCGCCGGCGGCGAGGGTGAAGCGCCGGATCCGTCGCTGCGCCGCCGCCTCGACGTCCTCGAGATCGAGCGATTCCCCGTCGATCTCCAGGACCTCGACCGTCGGGCCGTTGGTCGTCATGGGCTCGTGGTCGGCTCCTTCAACCCGCGAACCGCCCCAGCAGGAGCATCAACATGCCGGCGAGCAGGGCGCCGAGACCGAGGAGTCGGACGACGACGGGCCCCAAGCGCTCGAGCTGGCGGAGGATTCGGAGGGCGCCCTCCGGATGGAGGAAGTACGGCAGCCCCTCGATGATCAGCGCCAGTCCCAGGGCCATCAACAGCAGCTGCCAGTTCATCGTCGGGCGATGCTAGCACGCCGCCTGCTTGTCCGTGCTTCGCGGCTCCTGGTACGATCCCGGGGGCCATTTTCCCCGCCTCTTCCTCTCCTGTCGACCGCTGCGCGGAGCGCGTGTGCATGGCTAACGTCGCCTTGATCGGCACCCAATGGGGTGACGAAGGCAAGGGCAAGATCGTCGACTGGCTCACCGAGCGCTTCGACATCGTTGCCCGTTACCAGGGAGGTAACAACGCCGGGCACACGGTCATCATCGACGGCCACAAGCAGGTCCTGCACCTGATCCCCTCCGGGATCCTGCGCCCCGGCAAGACCTGCGTGATCGGCAACGGCGTCGTCATCGATCCGGAGGCCCTGTTCGAGGAGATCGACGAGCTCGCCGCCGCCGGTGTGGAGTTCGACGGCCGCCTGCTGGTCGCCGAGCGCGCCCACGTCATCCTTCCCTATCACCGCGGCATCGAGCTGGGCAGCGAGACGCGCCGCGGCGAGGACCGCATCGGCACCACCAGCCGCGGCATCGGCCCCTGCTACGAGGACAAGATCGCCCGCTCCGGGATCCGCGTCGTCGATTGCATCGATCGCGACGTCCTCGCCCGCAAGGTGCGCGCCAACGTCGTGGTCGTCAACCAGCTGCTCGACACCCTCTACGACCTCCCCGCCTTCGATGCCGACGAGATCATCGCCACCTACAGCGAGCACGGCCGGCGTCTGGAGCAGTACGTCGCCGACACCTCGCTCTACCTGAACGCCGCCATGGACGGCGGCAAGCGGGTGCTGTTCGAGGGCGCCCAGGGCACCCATCTCGACGTCGACCACGGCACCTATCCGTTCGTGACCTCGTCGAACGCCACCGCCGGCGGCGTCTGCTCGGGGCTGGGCATCGGTCCCACCCGGGTCGACGCCGTGCTCGGCGTCGCCAAGGCGTACACCACCAGGGTCGGCGCCGGCCCCTTCCCGAGCGAGCTGCACGACGCCCTCGGCGAGCGGCTGCGCGCCGCCGGCAACGAGTTCGGGGCCACCACCGGCAGGCCGCGCCGCTGCGGCGCCTTCGACGCCGTGGCCGGCCGCTACGCCGCCCGCGTCAACGGCTGCAACGCCATCATCTTGACCAAGCTCGACGTCCTCGACGGCGTCGAGTCGATCCCGATCTGCGTCGGCTACGACATCGGCGGCACCCGCCACGACGAGATGCCGGCGCAAACCTGGCTGCTCGACGACGTCGAGCCGATCCTCGAGGAGATGCCTGGCTGGGAGCAGCCGACGTCGGGCGTCGAGCGCTGGGAGGACCTCCCGGACGAGTGCCGCGCCTACGTCGGCCGCGTCGCCGAGCTGATCGGCTGCGAGGTCGGCCTGCTGTCCGTCGGCGCCGAGCGCCGGGCGATGCTCGCGGTGCCTGGCACCGACGTCAGCGACTGGCTGGATGGGGCCGGCACGGAACCGTAACGGCTGGCGACGGCGGGCCCGGCCATCAGTGCGCCGCCGTCCGCGCCCGTCGATCCTCAGAAGGAGCCGAAGCCGTACTCGATGCCGACCAGCGGCGTGACGGTGTCTCGCAGGCCGCCATCGTTGAGCTTGAACAGCAGGTTGAAGTCGACCAGCAGGTTGCCGCGCGGGTTCACCTTGAAGCCGATCGCGGCATTGGTCTGGTTGAACGACGCCTGCTCAAAGTCGATGTTGGGGAAGCCGAGCTGCGTCTCACGCGGTGGCGGCGTCGTCACGGTGTCGATCAGCCGCAGCCGCTGGGCGTCGAAGATCTGCTGCCCGAGGATGTCGAACACCAGGGTCAGCTGCTCGTGCACGCCCCAGTCGACGCCGAAGGCGTAGAAGAGCTGATCGGGGAGGTCGCCCTCGTCGCCGGCGACGCGCAGGTCGCCGGCCAGCCGGCTGTCGCCGTTCCACTGGTACCCGAGGTTGACGTGCGGCGAGACGTTGTTGCCGACGACGCCCGAGACCACGAAGAACGGCCGCACGCCGACGCCGCCAGTGCCGAGCAGATCAACCTCGTCGCCGCTCGGCAAGCGAACGTCCAGGCCCGCCGCCACGGCGACGGCGTCGGAGACCCGCGGGTTGCCCTTGAGCCTGACGATGATGTCGCCGAGGCCGGTGGCCGAGCCCGAGTTGCTGAAGATCTGCTGGTCCGGGTTCCCCCCCTCGAAGTGATGGATGTTCGGGTTGGGATCGCCGGTGCGCTGGATCGTCGCCACCGAGGTGACGTCGAGATCGGTCCGTAGGATCGGCACGGCGACCGAGACGTCCACCCGGTCGTGCAGGCCGTAGGTGAAGAAAGCGGTGAACTGCGAGACCTGCCCGCCGATCACCGTGTCCAGCGTGATGACGTCGTCCTTGAAATCGAGGCTGACGCCGCCCGGGCAGTTGCAATGGGCGATGGCGTCGGGGATGCCGTCGAGGTCGACGCCGTCGATTCCGTCGAAGCTGAAGTACTGGAAACCGAAGCTGACATTGAAGCGGCCGCTGCCGACCGTCTCCGCCCGTTCGGTGAGGATGGGACCGAAGCTCTGCCGCCGGCGCGCGGGCAAGCCGGTGTCGGGGTCGATGCCAAAGGTGATGCCCGAAGCCGACGAGGGCAGCGGCAGCGCTGTCAGTTGGGTGACGAACGCGATGTTCAGCAGCCGTCCCTGCTGTAGGACGTCGCTGAACTGTCCTTCACGGGCAACGCCGAAGTGGGCCTCGTGGTTGAAGGGCTGGTCCGCTTCCAGCTCGATGAACCCTTCGGCCCCGAAGATGTTCGGGATCAGAAAGGCGAGACCGGTGCCCTCCTCCTGTCCCTGGGCCGGCAACGAGATAAAGAGCGACAACATCATGACCGGCGGTATCCAGCGTCGGTTCATCAACTTCTCCCCTGTTGTGTTGGGCTCGTTTCTCCGTATCTTTTGGAAATCAGCCGCGTCCGACTATAGCGATCCGCGGGGTCCATTACTAGCCCGCGTTATCGGCACCGCACGGCCCTCGCCAGAAGCGCGGCCACCGCCGGCTCATGACGGCTCTTTCACCGGGTCGAGGCCACGGCTTGCTCACCTCTGCTCTTCCTGCGTCATCGACTGAATGAGCCACCTGCCATCCTGCTTGCGCAACTCGATGCGCTGTCTGGCTGACGGCGTGGTCGTAGATCCGATCCGATAGCGAACCGTCCAGACGTGCTCCGCGTCGGGGAGATCGATCTCCGTGTCGACCGACTGGATCTCCAAAGACACCGAGCTCTCCTGGAAGGCGACCCGGATGAAGTCCTCGGACGTCGTTCCCACGACACCCGGCCAGACCTGCCGAATCCGGTCCATCGACCTGTCCTCGAAGGCCTGACGGTACTGGTCCAGGACGGAGAGGATGGCGGCGGCTTCCCGGTAGTGGGACAGCGCCTCGTCGAGCGCCTGGGCGGCTGCCAGCAAGTTGCCGGCGTTCTCTTCTGCGTCGGCCGTCGTGATTCTCGTGGTAGCGGACGGCACGGGTGCAGCGAGAGGCTGCTGTTGGAGGGCCTGTGCCTGGCCCGCGATCAGGTTGCGCTTGTCGGCGAGGGCTCCGCGGGCCGCTCGCACCAATAGATCGCGGGCCCCTTCCCAGCCGCTGCGGGCGGCGGCGTAGTCGCCGCGGTCCAGGGCCGCCTGCGCTGCATCGGCCGGGCCGGCGGCGGCCGCGAAGTCCGCGGTCCCCCACAGCGGCGATCGGGTCTGGAGCTGCTGTGGGGTCTGCATGTAATCGTCGCGGGCCGTCTCGGCGGCAATGCGCAGCGTCCGGCTGGCTGCCGCGGCATCTTCGGATGCCGCGTCGAACCTCGCTCGGGCCGAGTTGTACCGGTCTGCGGCGTCCGACCAGCGTCCCTGTGCGACCAGACCGTCTGCTTCGTCCTGGAGTCGAGCCGCGGCTCCCCAGGTCTCACCGGCCGCTTCCGGGGCGCCCGCAGCCTCGGCGTCCCGCCGGGCTTCGATCGCCTGCGATCGGGCCCGGTCCATGGCGGCGCCCTCGTCGGCTCGCCCGAGGATCGTGCGCGCCTCTCCGTTGCCGGGCGCGGAGTCGAGGACAGCCTGTGCCGCGGCAGCCGCCTGCCCGTAGCGGTTCGCTTCGAGATGGGAGCGCGCTTCGCTGAGATTGGCCAGCAGCTCCCCGAGACTGTCGCGGACGCTTTGCTGCACCTCGAGGGCTTGTTGGTTGTCGGGATCGACGGCCAGCACGGCCTGGGCTGTCGCCAAGGCCTCTTCACCGCGGCCCGCCGCGAGGTGATCGCGGGCCTCGCGGCCGCGGACCTCGATGAGGCGCTGGCTGGCTTGCTGCCGCAGCCGCTGCGCCTCGGAGTTGTCGGGCTGTTGGTCGAGAATCCCGCCGACGGCCGCCAGGGCGGCGTCGAAGTCGCCGCCTTCCAGCTGCTGGCGGGCGGCCGCCAGCTCCTCCGTGAAGTCGAGCGGCGTTGCCGTCGTCGTACCAGAAGTCCCCCCGTCGGGAACCGTGGCTCCGCCGCCGGACGTCGACGGGCCGGACGTTTCCCCGCCGCCCGTGGCGGAAATCTCCTCGTCCCCGGCGTCGGGGCCCGAGGGCCACAGCGCCAAGGCGCTCGCGAGTACGATCGCCGCTAGGGGCAACAGCAGCAGCGCCGGTCGGTCGCGGACCGTCGAGAGCAGCTCCTGGGGAACGCGCTGCCAGGGGGCGACATCGGTGGCTCCGGCGGCGGCTTGCTTCGGTGCCCCGGTCTCGATCTGGCGGGTGTCGGCCAGCGCGGCTTCGCGCCTCTCTGCCTGACGCCTCTGGGCGTCTCGCCTCTCCGCCTCGCGCTTTTCCGCCTCGCGCCTCTCTGACTCGCGCCTCTGGGTTTCACGTCTTTCGGCTTCAAGCCTCGCAGCCTCGCGTTTTTCGGCCTCACGCTTTTCGGCCTCGCGCTTTTCGGCCTCGCGCTTTTCAGCCTCGCGCTTTTCGGCCTCACGCTTTTCGGCCTCGCGTTTTTCAGCCTCGCGTTTTTCGGCCTCGAGTCTCTCGGCCTCTCGCCGCTGGCGTTCCTCCTGCGCTCGACGCTCTTCGCCCAACCGCTCGACTTCCGCGTCCACCTCGGCGACCAGCTGCTTCGCCTCGGCTTGCTCCGGGTCCTCCCCGAGGACCTGTTCCGCCAGCTCCCGGGCGCGTTCCAGCTTGCCGCCCTGTTGCGCCTTCGTCGCCGCGGCCAGGGCCTTGGCGATGCCCTTCTGGCGCTGGCGCTCCTTCTTGATCTCGCGGTCGAGCGTCGCGCGCAGCTTCTTTGCCGGGGCATGGCTCTCGTCGAGCCGCAGGGCTTCTCTGGCAGCTTTCCGGGCTGCCTCCAGGTCACCCGCACCGCGCAGCGACTCGGCCTTCTCAAGCAGCTCGCCGATGCGCCGCTGCCGCTCCTCGTGCTCACGACGCTCCTGCTGGAAGCTCTCGATCTCCGCCTTCACCGCGGTGGCCAGCTCGGCGGCCTCGGTGTGCTCCGGCTCCTCCTCGAGGACCTGCGAGGCCAGCTCGGCGGCCTTTTCCAGCTCGCCGGCTTGCCGAGCCTCGACCGCCAGCGCGTACGTCCTTGCCAGCCGCTGCTGGCGCTCGAGCGCCTTTTCGATCGCTGCGTCGACTTGTCGCTCGAGCCGCAGCGCCGCCTCGTGGCCGTGGTCGAGCTGAAGCGCCTCACCGACGGCTTCCCTGGAGGCCTCCAGGTCACCCTCGTCCCGCAGCGACTCGGCCCTCTCGAGCAGCTCGCCGATGCGCCGCAGGCGCTCCTCGCGCTCGATGCGCTCCTGCTCGAGGCGCTCGATCTCCGCCTTCACCTCGGCGGCCAGCTCGGCAGCGTCGCCGTGCTCGGGCGCCTCCTCGAGGATCTCGGCGCTCAGCTGCGCGGCCTTTTCCAGCTCGCCGGCCTGCCGCGCCTCGACCGCCATCGCGTAGGTTTTCGCGAGGCGTTGCTGCCGCTTCCGGGCCTGCTCGAGCGCCGCTTCGATCTGCTGGGCGAGCCGCAGCGCCGCCTCGTCGCCCTCGTCGAGCTGCAGAGCTTCCCGGACAGCCTGCATGGCCGCTTCCAGCTCGCCCGCGGCCTCGAGCGCCCCGGCCTTCTCGAGCAGCTCGCCGATGCGCCGCTGCCGCTCCTCGCGCTCCCGGCGCTCCCGCTCGAGCCGCTCGATCTCTTCCTCGACCTCGCCGGCCAGTTGCTGGGCGTCGATGTGCTTCGAGTCCTCCCCGAGAATCTCGGCCGCCAGGGCCCCCGCCTTTTCCAGTTCTCCGGTTTCCCGCGCCTGCCTCGCTGTCGCGTAGGTCTTCGCGGCCCGCTGCCGGCGCCCCTGCTCCTCGGTCA
This sequence comes from Acidobacteriota bacterium, assembly GCA_036398215.1. GTDB lineage: Bacteria > Acidobacteriota > UBA890 > UBA890 > UBA890 > DASWHK01. The sequence goes on from DASWHK010000302.1 coordinate 15,777, forward strand.
GGCGGGCCTGGAGGTCGATCGCCCTGGCGTTCCGCGGATAATCCTCGAGGAGGGCATCGACCTCGGCGACGGCCCCTGCCAGGTCGTCGTCGGCGATGTGCCGCAGGTCCTGTTCGAGGTAGGGGGCGAGCGGCTCGAGCTTGGCCAGCAAGTCCTGGAGTTGCCCGCGCTCGACCTCGGCCAGTTGCCGGGCCCTGTACAGCTCCAGGTAGCCGCTGGCCTCCCCGATGCTGGCGGCCTCGGGGCTCGGTAGCGAGTCGTCGAGAGCGGGCGCCTCGACGCGCACCGTGGCGTCGCCGTCGACGTCGGCGTCGGCCAGGGCTCGAGACTCGGCGACGAGGTCTGCATTGGCCTCCTTCAGGTTCCGCAGCTTCTCGATCGCCGCTTCCGCCGCCGCGCGCATCTGGCGCTGCAGCTCGGGCAGAGATTTCTGAAAGGCTTCAAGGTCCGCCCCCATCTCCGCCATGCTCTGATGGCGATCGTCACGGCCCTTCTGCAGTGCCTTCTGGATGATCGCCGAGAGCTGCTCGGGGATCGTCGGGTTGACCTCGTGCAGCGGCACCGGGTCTTCACGGGCGATCTTGGCGAAGGCCTCGGCCAGGGTCCGGCCTTCGAACGCCTTGCGGTAGGAAAATAGCTCGTAGAAGACCGACCCCAGGGCGAAGATGTCGGAGCGCTCGTCCACCTTCTTGCCCTCGAGCTGCTCGGGGGACATGTAGCTCGGCGTCCCCATGACCATGCCGGTGGCGGTCATGTCGGAGTCGGCGATGCGGGCGAGGCCGAAGTCGAGCACCTTGACGCGGCCCGAAGCGGTGATCTGGATGTTTCCCGGCTTCAGGTCCCGGTGCACGACCTCCCGATCGTGCGCGTAGGCGAGGGCGCTGCAGAGGTCCAGCATCATCTGCAGCCGGCGTTCGAGGGGGATGTACTCGCGGCGCTTGAGCTTCTCCTTGAGGTCCTCGCCGTCGAGAAGCTCCATCACGATGTAGGCGCGACCGTCCTCCTCGGCGAGGTCGTGCACGTCGATGATGTTGGGGTGCTTGAGCTGGACCGCAACGCGGGCTTCCCGGAAGAACCTGCTGAGCAGCTCGGGCTCGCCTTCGAAGTCGGCGGACATCATCTTGATGGCCACCGGTCGCTCAAGGAACGGATCGTGGGCCTTGTAGACAACGCCCATGGCGCCCCGGCCGATCCTCTCGAGACTTTCGTACTTGCCGATTCTGTCCACGCGAAGGGCGGGGGGCTAGGAGGCGCCGGGTCGGATCAGCAAGACCGTGACGTCGTCGTCGGCGCCGTTGTTGCCAGCCACCTCGATCATGCGGTCGGCCACCTGCTGCAAGCCGTCGTGCTCGCCGAGGCACTGCAGGACGGTCGCCTCGTCGAGGGCCTTGTACAGTCCATCGGAGCAAAGAAGGTAGAGGTCGCCCTCGGCGACCAGTTCTTCGACGAGCTGAGGATGGATCGACTCCTCGGCGCCGATCGCTTTGGTGATCAGGTTGCGCATGGGGTGATTGCGAGCCTGCTCGGCGGTGGTGAGACCCTGTGACAGAGCGACCTGGACCCAGGAGTCGTCCTCGGTGAGCTGCTCGATCTCGCCGGCGCGGACCCGGTAGGCACGGCTGTCACCGGCGGAGCAAATCGTCAGTCGGTCGCCGTCGAAGATGGCCGCGACGATCGTCGAGCCCATGCCGAGATACTTCTCCTGATCGTCCGCCTGCTTCCAGACCTTGCGGTTGGCGAGCTTGACGGCCGTGCGCAGCCGGTTGCCGTTGAGCGACAGCGTCGAGTCGACGCCGAAGGGCCAGGTCATCTCGTCGCTGTCCTCGGATTGACGGACGAAGTTGGAGACCAGCTCGACGGTGAGGCCCGACGCCACCTCGCCGGCGTTCTGCCCGCCCATGCCGTCAGCGACGATGTAGAGCTGGACGTCGGCGGCGACGATGTAGCTGTCCTCGTTGACGGCGTGCCCCGGGCCGATCCGGCTGGCTGCCACCGACTCGATCATTTCGAATCACCTCGACAGACCCATCGCTTCAGGGTCGGACATCCCTGCGCCGCTGGCGATGGCTCGGCCCCGGCAACCGCACAGAAAGTATAGGAAATTGCTTTCTTGCGAATCCTGCCCCTCATGTGCAAGGAGCGCAAGGGAATGGGGTCGACGCTCGCAAGGGATCGATCTCGTAGATCCTCTTGAAGCGGCCCCGGCGCTCGCGCACGCGTGACCCGTTGTAGACTCCGGGCGATGCTGGACGACGCCGCCATTCCCGCCCGACCGCCGCGCCTCGCGGCGCGCCTGCGCCGTGATTCGCTGCGCCGCTCGCCGATCCGCCAGATCATGGAGCTGGCGGCGCGCGACAACATCGTCAACCTGGGGCTGGATCCCGAAGAGGTCATCTCCTTCGCCGGCGGCTGGGTGAACCATCGCGCTCCCGAGGAGCTGCGCGAGGAGTACCGGCGGATCGCCGCGGACCCGGAGCTATTCCACCAGACCGGCGGCTACTCGCCGACTCGCGGCCTCCCCGAGCTGCGCCAGACGCTGCTCGCCGCCGACCGCGCCCTGTTCGGCACCGAAGGGCTCACCGACGCCCATGTGATCGTCGGCCAGAGCTCGACGCAGCTCACCTTCTGCCTCTTCTCGGCGCTGCTGGACCGCGGCGATCGGGTGCTGCTGTTCGACCCGACCTACGCCAACTACCCGCCGCAGCTCGGCATCTGCCAGGAGGACATCGAGGTGCTCACCCAGCCGGTGCTCGACACCGGCACCTGGAGCTACTTCGCGGACATCGACGCGATCCTCGCCGGGATCGAGGAAACCCTGCGCCGCCAGCAGCCCAAGCTGCTGTTGTTCTCCTCTCCCGACAACCCCAGCGGCCAGATCGTCCCCGACGCGGCGTTCTTCGCGATCCTTCGCATGGCCGCCGCCGCCGGCTGCCTGGTCGCCGTCGACTACGCCTACCGCACCCAGTACTTCAGCGACCGGGCGCCGGCGCAGTTCGGCGCCAGCCCGGCCGAGCACGAGAACCTGATCCGCATCCACTCGAACTCGAAGTGGTGCCGTGGGCTGGGACGGCGACTGGGGTGGATCGAGGCGCGTCCGGACATCATCGAGGCCCTCGAGATCGTCCAGCAGAGCGTCGCGCTGTGCCCCGATACGATCCACCAGGTGGCGCTGGCCCGATACCTGGAGAAGGCCCTCGGCGACGGGTCGCTGCCGGCCTACATCGACGAGACCCGTCGCGCCTACGCCCAGGCCGCCGCCCACATGGGGCGCTGCATCGAGGAGTACCTGGGCATGCCCTACCTCACCCCGCAGGGCGGCCTCTACACGGTCGTCGACGTCGGCGGCGATGGCGACCGCTTCGTCCGCGAGGTCCTCGAGCAGACCGGCGTCGTCTTCGTCCCCGGGCGCGGCTTCGGCGCCACCCTCGGCAACGCCATCCGCGTCTCGTTCGGCCCGCTGGTCGGCGATCTCGAGCAGATGGAAGCCGGCTTCGCGCGGGTGCGCGCCTACCTCGACGGCAAGCGCTGACCGCGGCGCGGCCACCAGCAGCCAGCATCCCGTTGGAAGCGATCCGGAGGAGCCCGAAGCCCCGGAGCCTTGTCCGGAAGCTCCCGATCGCTCCGTCGCAGCGCGCCGCTCGCGCCCTTCTGCTACCAAGAAGCGTCACTCGACCGCGGCTTCATCCGCCAGGAGTCGGCCGCGGCCCATGGGCGACTACTGAGGGATCCGCACCACGTGGAAGGTCTGCGCCGGCCCGACCGGCGTGACCGTCTCGCCGCTCTTGATGCCCAGCCGGGCGTGATACATCCCCGGCTCGACGATCGGGCCCTGGTTGCCGCGGCCGCCGCCACGGCCCCCTCGCCCACCGCGCCCACCGCCTTCCTCGTCCGGCGGCGGCGGATCCTCGCGCAGGTTCCAGGTAACGCGGCGCAGGCCGGCGGACTCCTCGAGCTCCAGTTCGCGAACCTGATCGCCGTCGGGATCGGTGATCGTCAGCACCAGCTCCCGCCCGTCGCCGAGGTCGTCGCGGACGTTGTAGGTGAACACGGCGCCGAACGGCGGGTTGGGCGTCGTGTAGTTGCCCGAGAGGCTTTGGATGCCCGCCGATCCCGCCGGCGCCAGCCCGATCGTGTTGAACAGGTAAGCGTCGCGGAGGCCGAACAATCGCACCTCTTCGGACAGCGCCTCGGCGCTGATGTCCCGCAGCGGGCTGTAGTCGTCGAGCACGTAGAAGCCCCGCCCGAACGTGCCCAACACCAGGTCGGTCTCGCGCCGCTGCACGGCCATGTCGCGCACCTGGGCGACCGGCAGGCCGCCCTTGAGCTGCGCCCAGTGGTTGCCGCCGTCCACCGTGACGAAGACGCCGAACTCGGTGCCGGCGAACAGCAGGTCGCCATTGACGTGATCCTGGATCACCGAGTAGACCGGGTGGCGCGCCGGCAGGTCGCCGGCGATCGACGTCCAGGTGCGGCCCCGATCGGTGCTCTTCACCAGATAGGGCTGGAAGTCGCCGCGCTGCCAGTTGTTAAGGGCGACGAACACGGTGTCGACGGCGCGCGGCGACGGAAACACGTCGGTGACGTAGGTCCACTCCGGCACGCCGGGGAAGCTCTCCACGCGCCGCCAGGTCTTGCCGCCGTCCTCGGTGATCGACAGCAGGCCGTCGTCGGTGCCGGTGTAGATCAGCCCTTCGAGCAGCGGCGACTCGTCGAGCGTCACCACGTTGGAGAGCGCCGTCGTCGAGGCGTTCAAGCGCACCGCGTCCTCCGGCCAGACGCGGCCCATGATCGGCAGCTCGCTGCGGTCGAGGTTGCGCGACAGGTCGCCGCTGATGCGCTCCCAGTCGTCGCCGCGGTTGTCGCTGCGGTACAGGAAGTTGCTCGCCCAATAGAGGCGGGTGTTCTTGTGCGGGCTGATAATGTAGGGCGCGTCCCAGTTGATGCGCTCGCGGCCGGAGCCGCGGCCGCCGCCCCCGAAGCCGCCCTGCTGGTTGTTCTCGGCCTCCTCGTCGCCCGGGAAGGGGACGTCCGGGCGGATGCTCACTGACTCGCCGGTGCGCTTGTCGAGACGGCGGATGCCGCCGCCCTGCGAGGTGGCGTAGACGGTGTTCGGGTCCTCCGGATCGCTGCGCGACTGGAAGCCGTCGCCGCCGGCGACCACGTACCAGTCGCTGGTGCGGATCCCCCACGGGTGCAGCGTCCGCGACGGGCCGCACTGCGAGAAGTTGTCCTGGGTGCCGCCACAGACGTGGTAGAAGGGCCTGGTCTCATCGACCGAGACCCGGTAGTACTGGGTCACGGGGAGATTGGTGAAGAAGCGCCAGCTATCGCCGCCGTCGTATGTCTCGTAGAGGCCGCCGTCGTTGCCCAGCACCATGTGGTCGGGGTCCGCGGGATCGAAGGCGATCGCATGGTGGTCGACGTGGACACCCGAGCTCTCCCAGCCCGCCGCGCGCCAGGTCGCCCCGCCGTCCTCGCTGCGGTCCATACGCGTGTTGATCGAATACATGACGCCCGGCCGGTGCGGGTCGAGGAACAGCTCCTGGTAGTACTCGGGGTTGCCGCCGCCGAACCACTCCTCTTCCTGTTGCTCCTCCTCTTCCTCGTCGCCGCCGCCGCGGCCACCGCGCCCGCCACCGCGACCGCCGCGTCCGCCGCCGCCCTCCTCCTTGCCCCAGCGCTCCCAGCTGTCGCCCTCGTCGGTCGAGCGGTACAAGCCGGTGGCGTCGCCCTGCGCGGCGATCAGCGCGAAGATCGTCGCCGGCCGCGTGCGCCCGTCGATGGCCAGGGCGATCCGACCCATGTCGGTGTCGGGGAGGCCCTCGGTGAGCTCCTCCCAGTCCTCGCCGCCGTTGGTCGACTTGTAGAGGCCGCTCTCCGGGCCGCCGCCGACCAGCTGGCCGACGCGGCGCCGCCGCTGGTAGGCGCTCGCGTACAGGGTGTCGGGGTCGTGCGGGTCGAGCACCACCTCGTTGACCCCGGTGTCCTCGCTGATCGTCAGGATCGCCTCCCACGTCCGGCCCCCGTCGGTGGTCTTGAAGAGGCCGCGGTCGCCGCCGGGGGCGAACAACGGCCCATGGGCGGCCACGTAGACGACGTCGGAGTCGCGTGGGTCGATGACGATGTTGCCGATGTGCTCGGAGGTCTCCAACCCCACCCGCGTCCAGGTCTCGCCCGCATCCGTAGACTTGTAGAGGCCGTCGCCGAAGTGGGCGCTGCGCTGGCTCTTGTTCTCGCCGGTGCCCAGCCAGACGACGTTCGAGTCGCGCGGATCGACCACCACGCAGCAGAGCGTGAACGAGCCGCCGTCGTCGAAGATCGGCTCGAAGTGGATCCCCCGGTTGGTGGTCTTCCAGAGGCCGCCGAAGGCGCTCGCCACGTACCAGGTGTTGGTGTCGTTGGGGTCGATCTCGACGTCGGCGATGCGCCCGGTCACCAGGCCGGGCCCGATGCTGCGAAAGGCGATGGCCTCGAGCTGCTCGGCGGTCGGCGGCGCCAGTTGCTGGCCGATGCCCGGCCCGGCGAGAGCGATGAATCCGATGGCGACCAGTACCAGAACGAACGGCGATCTCATGGCGCGGCTCCGCTGGGGATGGAGAGGGTGCCGCGGCATGGTAGCAGGCCAACATGCCCTCCCGTTGTCGCGGCGGCTCCTTATGGGTATCGTTCCCCATCAGGTATCCCCACGAGATCGAGAAACACCCGCGTCCGTCCCGGTACGGCGTGACCTTCTTGGAGGATCAGCGATGCAAACGCGAGCCATCGTCGTAGCCCTGGCAGCTGTGCTGGCAGTCAGCTCGAGCGCCGTTTCTTCCCCGCAGCAGGCGGCTCAAGAGGATGACCCGATCCAGACCCTGGTCAGCCGTCTGACCCTGGACAACTACAAGGCCACGCTCAAGGGGTTGACCCAGTTCGGCGACCGCCGCCAGGGCACCCAGCGCAACCGCGACGCGGTCGACTGGATCGAGGCCCAGCTGCAGTCGTTCGGTTGCACCACCACCGAGCGCATCACCTACATCCATCCGGTGCCCCGCCCCGAGGGCGCGGGTCAGCGCGGCGGCGGTGGCGGTCGTGGCGGTCGTGGCGGCGGTCGTGGCGGTCGCGGCGCCACCGAGCCGCCCGATCTGACGACGCCGACCGGCGGTCTCGTCGGCCGCCGCGGCAACAGCTCGGGCGGCAGCGTGATCTACGGCCACCGCGCCCGCACCGGCGTCAACCGCGACCTGATGGCGCAGCCCGACGAGCGCATCCGCGCGCTCAACGTCGAAGAACCGGTCGACGGCGAGCGCACCGAGGTCTACTGCACCAAGGTCGGCACCACGCGTCCCGACGAGATGTACATCATCGGCGCCCACATGGACGGCCACGGCGTCAACGAGGCGGTCAACGACGACGGCTCGGGCACCGCGCTGGTCATGGAGCTGGCGCGCGTCTTCCACTCCCCCGGGGTCCAGACCGAGCGCTCGATCCGCTTCGCCCTGTGGAACAACGAGGAGACCGGACTCAACGGCGCCCGCGCCTACGTCGCCCAGCGCCAGGCGCTGCAGGGCATCGAGGACCCGCCGGGCTCCGGCCGTTATCCCGAGCCCACCTGGCTGGGCATGGTCCAGCACGACATGATGCTGTGGGACCATGGCATGCCGCGC
>DASWHK010000303.1:0-8056 GCA_036398215.1 Acidobacteriota bacterium
AGCGCGGGCAGCGCCACGTAGGCGTTGGCGGGGAAGGCCTGGTGCGGAGACAGCGAGAAGCGGCCGATGCCAGTATCCGGGATCACGGCGACGACCGTCGTGCGGATGGTCCCGAAGGCCGGCGCGTTCGCCTTGTTGCCCGGCAGCGTGTCGTCGGGGACGTCGTCGCGAGTGCGGAAGTTGAGCAGCACCGCGTCGCCGATCTCGGCGCCGATCTGACTGCGCAAGGTCTCGTTGATGACCGCGGAGGGAAAGATCTGGCCCGCACGGCGGGTGAGGTTGAAGGTCGGCAGGGCCTGTCTGACCGCATCGCCGGGTTCTCGGCCGGCAGCGCCGTCGGGTCGTTGACCGGCGGCCCTCGCGCCGGATGCTTCCCGCTCAGGACGCTGGCCGGCCGCGGCTGACTCGGATCGCGAACTCGGCGGCGCCGAGCCCCCGGACGGTGCCATGAACATCGCCGTGAAGCGCTCGTCGATCCCATGCACGTTCACCTGCGAGGCCCGTGCCCCGGTGTCGGCGCGCACCGCGCTGCCCGGCAACAGCACCGCCGGCGCCGCCGCCGAGTAGGTGGCGGCGAAACCGTCGGCGGCGGCGAGACGAGGCGCGAGATTCTCAGGGAAAAAGCGCTCGGCGACCAGCGCCAGGTCGATGGCCCCGAGCCGGTCGAGCGTCATGTCGCGGAGGCTGCCGCGCACCGAGTCGCCGACGATCAGGGCGCCGGCAAGCACGGCGGTGTTGATGGCGGCGGCGGCCGCCACCGCCAGGTTGATCCTCCAGAAGTGGCTCAGGCCTCGAAGCTGCACTTCCCCTCCCGTAGCTCGGAGCGCCGCGGGAAGCGGGCGGCGAGCTCGAGGCTGTGGGTGACCGCGATCAGGATGTTTCGCGCCTGCTCGTGGAGCTCGAGGATCAGGTCGGCCACCGAGGTCGCGGTCTCGACGTCGAGGTTGCCGGTGGGCTCGTCGCACAGCAGCACTTTCGGCCGGTTGATCAGGGCGCGGGCGATCGCCACCCGCTGGCGCTCGCCGCCCGAGAGCTGCGCCGGCCGGTGCTCGAGCCGGTGCGAGAGGCCGACCCTGTCGAGCAGCTCGGCGGCCCGCTCGCGGCCGTCGTCGCCGGGGAACGCCAGCGTCGGGATCAGCGCGTTCTCCAGCACCGAGTACTGGGGCAGCAGGTGGTGGTCCTGGAAGACGAAGCCGATCGTCTGGTTGCGAAAGCGCGCCAGCTCCGGCTCGCTGAGCGCGAACGGATCCTCGCCGCCGATCGTCAGGCTTCCCGTCGTCGGCGTATCGAGCGTCCCGATGATGTGCAGCAGCGTGCTCTTGCCCGACCCCGAAGGCCCGGTGATCGCCAGCGCCTCGCCCGGCTGCATAGAAAAGGAGATACCGCGCAGCACCTCGACCGTCGCGGCGCCGCCGTCGTAGCTGCGCTTGATGTCGCTGAGCTGCAGGTTCGCTTCTATGGGTCTTTCCATAAACCTAAACCCGTAGATTGTAAACTCGTGAGTTGTAATTGTGCCGGTTGTGGCCTGGGGCCGTTGGCGTATGACGAGGTTCCGCCTGTCAAGTCAACCACGGAGCGTCAGATGGCCGTGTCCCGTTCGAGCGCTTGCGCGAACCACTCGGGGATGGGGATCGGCTCGGGGGGGCGGTTGGCGTGGATGATGCAGCAGGCCGAGGTCATCTCGCCCTTGGCGATCAGCTCGTTCTCGCGGAAGAACTCGAAGGCGTAGGTCATCGATTTGACGCCGTGGCGGGCCACGCGCACGTGGATCTGTAGGACGTCGCCGTAGCGAGCCGGGCTCGTGTACTCGCACGAGGCGGCGACCCGCGGCCAGCTGATGCGGCGGCCGTCGACGGTGCGATCGATGCTGGTGCCGCGAGCGCGCAGCAGCTCGTGCTCGGCGGTCTCCATGTATACGAAGAAGCGCGAGAAGTGCACGATGCCGCCCATGTCGGTGTCGGAGTAATCGACGCGGCGCTCGTAGATGAACTCGCCGCTCATCGTCTCGCCCCTCCTTTCCTCCGCCGATCTCATCGCGCCCCGAGCCACCGAGACCATATCAGGCCATGGCGACGGGTGATCACCCGTCTCCTACGGCCTGATAGACCTCCAGCGTCGCCTCGGCCATGTCGAGGTCGGAAAAGCGGGCATGCACGGCCTCGGCCCCGGCGCGGCCCAGCTGCCGCCGCAGGTCGGGGTCGTCGAACAGCCGCGCGAGCTGGGCGGCGAGCGATTCCGGCGAGCCCGGCTCCATCAGCAGGCCGCCGCCGGTGGCCTCGATGATCTCCGGGAACGAGCCGTGCGCCGGCTGCACCACCGGGACGCCGTTGGCCAGCGCCTCGAGCACCGACAGGCCCTTGGGGTCGCGGTACACGGTCGGCACCGAGAGCACGTCGAGCCCCTGCAGGAAGGCGATCTTCTGCTCGCGGCTCACCTCGCCGGCGTGGTGGAAGACGTCGGTGAGCCCGTGCGCCTCGATCTGCCGGCCGATCCCCGCGAAGTACGCCTGGTCGCGCTTGCCGAGATAGCCGGCGACGTGCAGCCGCAGGCGCTGCTTGCCGACCTCGGCGGCGAGCCGCGCGAAGCCGTCGACCAGGATGTGGAGGCCCTTCTCGGGGCAGATCCGCGCCAGGTAGCCGACCACGAACGGCGCGGCGCCGGCGGATGCCGCCGGCGTCGCGAGGGAGCTCTGGGGCACGAGGTCCTCGGCGCCCCCTTCAGCTTGCCGTGCCTCCGAGCCCGCGTCCTGCGCCCGCGCCGCCGATCGGAGGTCTTGCGCCCGCGCTGCCGAGCGGAGGTCCTGCGGCCGTGCGGCCGAGCCCGCGTCCCGCGGCCGGCCTTTCGCGCCCGGCGGGGCGTGCCCGTCGAGCTTGATGCCGAGCGGCACGACGTGGACCCGCTCGCGCTCGACCGCCAGGTAGCCGGCCATGAAGTCGGCGTAGTAGTTGCACGTCGCCACCAGGCCGTCGACGGCCCTGGCGTGCCGGCGCAGCTCCTCGTTGACCCGGGTGCGGTAGGGTTCGACCAGCTCGTCGAGGAAGATGTCCTCGCCCTGCAGCGAGCAGAGAACCGGGACGCCGAGCTCGCGCTTGAGGGGCTCGGCCAGGCCGAGCAGCATCGAGTTGGTGATGTGCACGACGTCGGGGCGATACGAGTCGCGCAGCCAGGCGACCAGCTCCTCGAGATCGCGGCGCTGGTTGCCCTGCTCGCCCTTCGCCATCGATAGGGTGATACTGCCGAGGTCGCGGGGCTCGATCGAGACGCCGGCGCCCGACACCAGGTTGAGCAGCGAGGGTCGGTCGAGCAGCCAGCGGACGGCGCCGGGCAGGTGGCGGAAGAGCGCCGACTTCTGCTCCAGGTAGACGTTGACGGCGCCGTAGAAGACGCGGTCGACGCTGACGTCCTCCTCGTCGGTGCGGGTCGGCGTGTAGGTGGGAATCAGCGCCACGTCGTGGCCCTTGGCCATCAGCGCCGCCGCCAGCGTGTTGTCATGCAGGCAGCTGCCGCAGTACATGCCGGCGGCGCCCGCTGTGATGTAGGCGATTCTCATCATGCCGCCGGGAAGAACTTGTCGACGATGGCTGCTTCGGGCGGCTTCGACAGCAGTGAGACCACGATCATCGCCAGCGCCGAGGAGAGGGTGACGACGGCCACCGGCATCACGCCCGTGCCGCCCACCGTGTAGTCGGGAAGCCCCCACCCTTGCACGAAGTAGTACGTCCACAGCACCGCAACGGTCGCCAGCGCCGCGAAGGCGCCGGCCTTGGTGCTGCGCCGCCAGCACAGTGCCGCGACGATGATCGGAAAGAGGCCGGCGAAACCGGTGAACGACCAGGTCCCCATGGCGAAGATGGTCGTCCGCGTGACCAGCGACAGCAAGTAGGCGACCACCAGGATGGCGGCCACGAACAGGCGGCCGACCATGACCTGCTGGCGGTCGGACATCTTCTTGTCGTAGCCGTAGTGGTTGACGACGTCCTTGGTGAACATGGTTCCCAGCGCCAGCACCTGCGAGTCGAGCGACGACATGACGGCGGCGAAGACGCCGGCGCCCAGCAAGCCGGCGAGCAGGGCGGGGGCGTGAAAGCCGATCAGCCGCACCATCACCGAGTTCGACTCGGGCACGGTGAGGGCCGGGAAGTCGAGGTTGCCGAGGACACCGAGCAGGACGCTCGGGACCCAGACGATGGCGATGCAGATCGGGTAGGCGACCACCGTCACCCGGAAGTTGCTCGCCTTGCGCGCCGTCAGCCAGTGCATGAACAGGTGCGGGAAGGCGCCGGCCGACAGGGGAATGAACGCGTAGGTCAGATACTGGATCGGCGTGAAGTTGTCGCCGCGCACCATCAGGTCGGGGCGCGCCGCCGCCAGCCGCAGCATCGTGGCACCGAGGCCGCCCATCGCGTTGACGACGTAGATGAAGGTGGCGGCCCCCAGCGCCATGAACACCAGCGTCTGGAAGGTGTTGGCCCAGGCGGTGCCGCGCAGCCCGCCGTAGGTCACGTAGATCATCACCACCGCCGACACCACCAGGCCGCCGACCCAGGTGGGCACCTGGCCGCCGGTGACGTCGGTGAGCGTCAGGCCGGCGCCGAGCACGCCGATCAGCAGGTAGGGGATCACCAGCGCCACCAGGGCGGCGAACATCAACAGGCCGAAGGCGTCGGAGCCCCAGCGGTCGCGCAGGTACTGGGCCTGGGTCGTATACCCGAAGCGCTTGCCCACCGCCCAGGCGCGGGTGCCGACGAACAGGAACACCGCCGGCACCACCAGCGCCGAGCTCGACGCCATCAGCCCGAACACCCCGATGCCCGAGCGATAGGACTCGCCCGAGGCGCCGAGCAGCGCGAAGGCGGTCATGTGGGTGCCGAACAGCGACATCAGCAGGACGAACGGCCCGATGCTGCGGGTGGCGAGGAAGTAGTCCTCGCCGGTGCCGGAGAACAAACGGTGGCTGAGGGCGCCGACCCCGAGGACGGCGGCCATGTAGACGGCGATGACGGCGAGCGTCATTGCCGGTCCCCGAGCTCCTTGGGCCAGGCGTAACGGACGGCCAGCCACAGGACGATGACCACCGCGACCGTCCACAGCAGGTGGTAGCTCATTCCCACGGGCAGGCCGAGGAGGAAGCGGCCGTCGTTCCAGAGCCAAACGTCGGTGTGGATCACGAAGAGCAGCCCCAGCGCCCCGTAGATTGCCGCTCTCATGCGTCCGCATCGTCGTCGATGGCGATCGGCTCGTAATCCGGCAGCGGATGGAACTCGTCCATCGCTCGCAGCAGGCCGTCGATCGGCTGCCGGTAGACGTTGCCGATCAACAGGTGGACGAGGCTCTCCTTCTGGTCGGGGTGGCGGCGGAGGAAGTCGCCGAAGCTGAAGCCCGGGTCGTAGAAGGCGTAGACGAGCTTGCGCAGCGAGTTCATGCCGCCGACGAACTCGCGGCCGTGCTTGCCGAGCCGGGCGGCGGAGAAGTCGTCCTTCTCGAAGGCCTCGAGGATCGCGTCGGCGGCCAGCTCGCCGCTCTTCAGGGCCAGAAACACGCCGGACGAGTAGATCGGGTCGATGAAGCCGAAGGCGTCGCCGGCCAGCACCCAGCCGTTGCCGGCGATCTGCTTGCAGGCGTAGGTGAAATCCTTCAAGACCCTGATGTCGTGCAGCATCTCGGCGCCGGCGACGCGCTCCTGCAGCGGTTTGCACAGAGCCAGCTCCTCGGCGAAGACCGCGGCGGGGTCGTTGGGGCGGCCCTTGACCAGGTAGGTCAGCGGCCCGACCACGCCGACGCTGACCACGTCGTCGGGCAGCGGGATGTACCAGAACCAGGACTTCTCGTCGGCGGTGTGGAGGATCAGCGTGGCGCCCTCGTCGATCCCCGGGTCGCGGACCGCGCCCTTGTAGCGGGTGAAGAACGCGCAGTGCTTGAGGTTGGGGTCGGTGCGCCGCAGGTTGAGCTTGCGGGCGATCAGCATGCTCTGGCCGCTGGCGTCGACGATGACCTTGGCGCCGATCTCGCGCTTCACGCCGGCCTCCAGCTCGGCGCGGATACCGACGGCGCGGTCGCCCTCGAAGAGGATGTCGTGGACGCGGACGCCCTGGCGGACCTCGGCGCCCTTGGCGGTGGCGTTCTCAAGCAGCATGGCGTCGAACTCGGGGCGGTCCACCTGCCAGGTCCGGGCGCTGTCCGGCGGCTCGACCTCCGCGAAATAGAACGGCGCCGAGCCCTTGCCGGTCTTGGAGAAGAACTGGACGCTGTGCTTGGCGGGGAAGTGGCTGCACTTCATCTTGTCGAGCACGCCGAGGCGCTCGAGCGTCCAGTAGGTCGCCGGCATCAGCGACTCGCCGATCCGGAAGCGCGGGAACGTTTCGCGGTCGACGAGCAGCACGTCGCGGCCACCGCCGGCGATCAGGGCGGCGGCGGTCGAGCCCGCCGGCCCGCCGCCGATCACGATGACGTCGCGCTGTCGGTCCTTGCTCATGTTCGTCGCTTCGATGGGCCCCGCGAGTTCGCGAAAGGCATCATGACGGTGTCGTGACCTCGCAGCCGGCGGATCAGGTGTAGCGAGCGTGTTGGTACTCGGGCGCGTAGAACTCCGGGAGCAGCGAGTCGACCCGCAGCAGGCCGTCGCGAGTCAGCTTCACGGTGCCGTCGACGAGCTCGAGCATGCCTTGCTCGCCCAGCGTCGCGAAGGCGCCGGCGAAGCGCTCGCGGATATCGACGCCGAACTTGGCGCGGAAGTACTCGGCGTGGATCTCGCCGAGCTTCAGCTGCAGGATCATCTCGCGGGTGAGCTGCTGGTCGGCGTCGGTGGCGAAGGCGCGGTTGGCGGCGAGCCGGCCGGCGCCCAGCGCTTCGAAGTACTCGTCCCACTGCGACGTGTTCTGGAAGTGGACCCCGCTGATGTGCCCGAACGACGAGACCCCGAGCGCCATCATGTCGGCGCCCTGCCACAGCGAGCTGCGGTACATGAAGCGGGTGGACTCCTTGTCCTTGACCATGGTGTAGGCGCTCGAGACCTCGTAGCCGGCCTTGGCGAGCTCGTCAAAGGCATAGGCGTGCCAGGCGCGCTTGGTGTTCCAGTCGGCGAGCGGCGCCTCGAGCTGGCCCTCGAGATACTGCTTCGAGAAGCGCGTATTGAAGGGCAGCTCCATCTGGTAGACGGTGACCGTCTCGGGGCCGAAGTCGATGGCCTTCTGTACCGAGTCGCGCCAGCTCTCCCAGGTCTCGCCGACCATGCCGGCGATCAGGTCGATGTTGACCTGCTGGAAGCCGACCTCGCGCAGCCACGGCAGCACCCGGTAGATCTCCTTCGAGACGTGGGCGCGGCCGTTGAGCTCCAGCACTTGGTCGTCGAAGCTCTCGATCCCCAGGCTCAGACGGGTGACGCCGATGCCGCGGATCGCCTCGAGCTTGGGCTTGCTGAGGGTGCCCGGCTCGCACTCGAAGGTGACCTCCTCCGCCTCGTCCCAGGGCACGATCGCCTGCAGCCGGGAGGCCAGGTCCTCCAGGTGCTTGACCGACATGTACGACGGCGTGCCGCCGCCGAAGTAGACGAACTTCGGGGCGCGACCGGCGATCGCCGCCCGCTCGGCGTACAACGCCTGCTCCTGCACCAGCGCGTCGCTGTACTGCTCGACCTGGTCGGCGTTCTTGTCGGTGTAGACGCGGAAGTAGCAGAACTTGCAGCGCTTGCGGCAGAAGGGGATGTGCAGGTAGAGGCCGAGCGGCACCCCGGGGCGCGGCGGGGAATCCAGCGCCTGCTCGAAGGCGGGCAGCGCGCCGGCGCTCCAGAACGAGTACGCCGGATAGTTGGAAACGAAGACGCTGCCGACCCCGGTGTCGCCCTCGAGATCGGTCCGGGTGGTCGCCGGGTCCGCGACGGCGCGCTCGTCGCTCGCTCGCTCGCTCATGCCGCCCCCGCGGCCTTGAAACAGAAGAGCTGGCCGTCCTCGGTGCCGATCACCAGCCGCCCCTGGGCGATGGCCGGGGAGGCGACGATCGACGATCCGGTCTCGAACTTCCAGCCCACCTCGCCGCTGGCCAGATGGAGCATCGTGACCTC
>DASWHK010000304.1:0-4284 GCA_036398215.1 Acidobacteriota bacterium
CGGCGAGGCGGGCGTGGAGGTCCACATCAAGGTGGCGGCGCGGACGGCAGCTTCGACATGAACGCCACCAGCACGAAGGTGGCGATCGGGCCGAGCAGCAGCGACAGCAGGAACCACGCCAGCCCGCTGCGGTTCTTGCCCTGCGCGATTCCGGCGTTGATCAGCGCCAGCGTGCCCCAGCCGACGAAGTACCCCGAGCTCACCACCGAGTATCCTCCGATCTCCACGTCTCGCCTCCGGCTGCATCTTGACTGCTGCAGTGCAAGTTGAAAGGTGACTTCATCTTCTGGCGTTTCCCGGGCCGGCCCGGCCTCAATGGTGCCTCCCGAACACCACATCGATTCCCGACAAGATGAGATCGACCTTCTTCCGCGACAGCTTGCCCGTTCGCTCGGTCAGAATGCTCTTGTCGAGGGTCACGAGCTGGGAGACGTTGGCGACGGAATCCTTGGCGAGCCCTGTGGCGCACGCGTCGAGAAGGACATTTCCCGGCGCCGCCGCCCACTTCAAGTTGCTCGTCAGCGCCACGCAGACGGCGGTGGCGAGGCGGCTGCGGTTGAGGGCGTCCCCCTGGATCACCACCACCGGACGGCGAAAGCCCGGCGCCGATCCCTGGGGCGAGCCGAGGTCTGCCCACCACACGTCGCCCTGCGCGATCACCAGTCCGTCTCCCGCAGGGTATGGCGCGCCGCCGCCCTAACGAAGCCCGCATCCGCAGCACCGGCCTCTTCGACCACCTTGTCCATGAGCTCGGTCACCCGATCGGTGTCGTACCGGGCGACATACTCGGACAGCGCCAGGGCATACAGGGCACTGCGCGAGGTCTTCATCCGGCGCGCCAGTCGGTCCGCCTGCTCGAAGACGTCGTCGGGGATCGATACGGCGGTTTTCATACCGCGAGTATAACCCATGGAACGAGCCCCTGTGAGGAGTGGGTCAACGGAAAAACGGGCCGCTGGGTGCCTTGGCAGCCCCCAGCGGCCCGCTGGGCCGAAGCCACGTTGTATTTCGCAGGCCCGCGGCGCCCGCGGCTTCTGCCGACCGCGAGCGGCGTTCGGTGTTCCGCCGGCTAGCTCCCTCCGCCGCCACGACCCCCTCGGCCGCCTCTTCCGCCGCGGCCGCCGTTGCGGTTGTTGTCGTTCTGCCTCCCGGTATCCCGCGTCACGCCGCGGCCGCCCGACTGCTCGCGCTCGTTGTTGAGCTCGGTCATGTCGGCGGCGGTGCGCTCGGCGCCCAGCAGGTGGCGGGCGAAGTACTCGGCGCGCAGCCAGAACCAGTAGTCGGACATGTTGCCGTAGCCGTGGCGCTGGCCGGGGAAGACGAAGAAGTCGAAGCGCTTGTTGGCGCGGATCAGCGCTTCGGCCATCCGGAAGGTGCCGGCGTGGTGGACGTTGTTGTCGACGTCGCCGGTGGTGAGCAGGAGGTGGCCCTTGAGGTTGGCGGCCAGGTCGGAGTTGGTCTCGATGTCGTACTCGAAGGTGACGTTGCCCTCATCGTCGACGACCTCGCGGACGCCGTCGTGCTTCTCCGACCAGTTGAGGTTGTAGACGTCGTTGTTGTGGTTGCCCGACGAGGAGACCGCGACGTCGAAGAAGTCGGGGTAGACGAGCATCGCGGCGGTCGACATGAAGCCGCCGCCCGAGTGCCCGTAGATGCCCACCCGGTCGATGTCGATCCAGGCGTAGCGGTCGGCGAGCTGCTCGATGCCGGCCTTCTTGTCGGCGAGGCCGTAGTCGCGCAGGTCCCCGTACCCGTAGTTGTGATACCACTTGGAGCGCGCCGGGTTACCGCCGCGGTTGCCGATCGTGATGACGACGAAGCCGAGCTGGGCGAGCGCCGTCTCCGAAGCGCTGGTCGAGAAGCGCTTGGCGACGCTCTCGGTCTGCGGCCCCGGGTAGACGTAGGCGACGATCGGATACTTCTTTCGCGGATCGAAGTCGAAGGGCCGGTAGATGACGCCGTAGATGTCGGTGACGCCGTCGGCCGCCTTGACGCCGAAGGGCTCCGGGTAGACGAAGCCGGCCTCGAACAGCTTGTCGAGATCGGCGTCCTCGAGGTCGACGAGGATCTCGCCGTTGCGATCGATGACCATCGCCGCCGGCGTCGTATCGACGCGTGAGTAGTTGTCGACGAAGTAGCGCAGCGACTCGCCGGCGGTCACCAGGTGGTCGAAGTTGCCGGTGTTGAGCAGCTGCAGGCCGCGGCCGTCGATCCCCACCCGGTAGAGGTGCTGGAAGTAGGGGTCCTCGCCCTCCTCGCGGGCGTTGCCGACGAAGAAGGCGACACCAGCCTCCTCATCGACGCCAAGCAGCCGGCCGACCGCCCACGGGCCCTCGGTGAGCCGGTTCTTGAGCGTCCCGTCGGGGGCGAAGCGGTAGAGATGCGCCCAGCCGTCGCGCTCCGAGTACCAGATCAGGTCGCCGTTGGCGAGCAGCTCGGGCTGCTGGTGCTCGATGTAGGTGTTGAGCCGCTCCTCGATCACCACCGTGACCGCGCCGCTGGCCGGGTCGATCTTGGCCACGTCGACCCGATGCTGGTCGCGGCTGCGGCGGTAGAAGAACATCTCGTTGGGGCTTTCCGACAGCCACTTGCTGATGCTGGGCTCGTTGTCGTCCGGGTAGTTGAACTCGCGGGCGTTGAAGATCCCCATCGTCTGGTCCTTCCAGACGTTGGCACCCTCGATCTTCTTCATCTCGCGGGCGTCCATGTCGAAGATCAGCATCTCGCGCTGGGTGACGTCCGCCTCGCCCGGCATGTCGTACTTGTAGGTTTCAAGCTCAGGGCGATCGTTACCCACAGCGTGCACGACCCACAGCTCGCCGACCTCCCGCCGGTCCAAGCGGACCATCGAGAAGTACTTGGAGTCGTGCGACCAGGAGATACCCGGGCGCTGGCGATCGTCCTTGTTCTCCTCGCGCTCCTTGTCGGTCTGGCCGCGGCCGCCGCCGACGTAGCCGTAGTGCTCCTCGCCGTCGGTGGTGAGCTGGATCTCGTTGACCTCGACCTCCTCCTCGGCCTCGTCGCGCTCGTCACCGTCCTTGCCGCGGCGGGCGTCGAGGATCCGCTCGTAGTCCTCGTACGACATCATGAAGAGGTTGAAGTTGCGGCCGAACACCACCCACTGGCGGTCGGGCGAGACGGCGGCCCAGCCGGGATGGCTGTCGGGCTCTTCCCAGTCGTCGAGCTCGCGCAGCGACTGGGTGCTGATGGTGAACTCGAAGTGGTGGACCTTCTTGTCGGGCCGCTCGGCGCGGCGGTCGCCTTGCTCCTCCTGTTGTTGCTCCTGCTCTTCCTGCTGCTCCTGCTGGGTGGCGTCGACCTCCTCGTCCTGCGAGGAGGTGACGTCGAACTGGATCGTGTCCGGGTCGATGAAGCGGATCGAGGTGATCGGCAGGTGCTGGCCGTCGTAGGGGTCGCGGGTGATGCGGGTCAGCTCGGCGGCGATCTTGTCGTTGTCGAAGATCGGCCGCTTGGCGCCGGCGACCGGGTCGGCGAGGATGAAGTCGGCGCCGGCGGAGGTCTCGTGGCGGTACCAGAAGCTCTCCGTGTCGCGGATCCAGCGCGGCTGCACCGACAGCGAGTAGGTCAGGTCGCTCATCTTGTAGGGCGCGAAGCGGGCGGCCAGTCGCCAGTTGGCCTCGCCCCAGACGGGGATCGAGCCGTCGGCGACGTCGGTGGCGAGGGCGCCGTTGCCGTTCTGGGGCTGCGCCGGCTGCTGCCCCTGCTGCGGGCTCTGCTGGGCCGCCTGCTGCTGCGGAGCCCCTTGCGGCACGAACGGGGCTTGCTCGAGCTGCTGGCCCGAGGCTTGCGGGGCCGCCGGGGCGGCACCGGCCAGCGGGTCGCCGACGAGGGCCAGGCTCATCAGCGCCACGATCATCACGACGAGAACACGATGGACGCGATTCACAGAGACACCTCCGCGGTGGCGGAATTCAAGGCGGTGCGGCGGCCCTGGGCTACAGGGCCGCCGGCACCCCGTGCAACGGACAGTCGGGGAGGACATGCCTTCGGCGCCCAAGACCCTACCGCCGATCGGCCTCCGGGTCCACGGGCATCGTGAGATCGGCGGCTTTCGGCGTTTACGGCGGCACAGGGCCAGGGCCGCCGTCTGGAGCGGGCGGGCGGGTGTGCGAGGCACGGGGGCGCGGATCGCTGGGCACCGTCCGCCTGAAGAAGTACCGCCTGGTAATCGACCGAACGGGCGCGCCTGCCGCTACTCCCGGCGGATCGCCTCCGCCGGATCGACGCGGGTCGCGCGGCGGGCCGGGGCGAGAGACGCCAGCA
>DASWHK010000305.1:0-1826 GCA_036398215.1 Acidobacteriota bacterium
TAGAATCCGGCCGGAGATGGCGCCGCGTGGCGCCTCTCGACCGCTTTCCGCCCCCGCCATTCGATGAGCAGCCGAGTCGAAGCCCTGCAAGCGAACCTGCGCGCCGTGTTCGAGGAGGGCGCCGAGCGGCAGGCTTCGGCCGATCTCGCCGCCCCGGTCGAGGCCGGCTCGGAGCTGACCGGCTACCGGTTCCTGGAGCTGCTCGAGGCCATGTACACGGCCCGGCACCTGGACCTGGAGGCCCGCGAGCTGAAGGACCGCGACGAGGGCTACTACACGATCGCCAGCTCCGGGCACGAGGCCAATGCCGCCGTCGCGGCCGCGCTCCGTCCGACGGACCCGGCGTTCCTGCATTATCGCTCGGCCGGCTTTTTCATTGAGCGGGCCCGCCAGGTGGATGGGCAGACGCCGATCTTCGACATCCTGCGGTCGCTGACCGCCGCCGCCGACGAGCCGATCGCCGGCGGCCGCCACAAGGTCTTCGGCAGCGTGCCATTGTGGATCTACCCGCAGACCAGCACCATCGCCTCGCACCTTCCGAAGGCCGTCGGCCACGCCATCGCCATCGAGCGCGCCAAGCGGCTCGGCCTGCCGCTGCCGTTTCCCGAGGACGCCATCGTCGTGTGTAGCTTCGGCGACGCCAGCCTCAACCACTCGACGGCGCTGGGGGGCATCAACGCGGCGCTGTGGGCCGCGTACCAGCGGCTGCCCGTGCCGATCCTGTTCGTCTGTGAGGACAACGGCGTGGGGATCTCGGTCAACACGCCGCGGGGTTGGGTCGAGAAGCGCTGGGGAAGCCAGCCGGGCCTCCAGTACGTCCGCGCCGACGGCCTCGATCTGGTGGAGACATTCGCCGCGACCCGTGAGGCCGTCGCCCACTGCCGCCGCCGGCGCGCCCCGACGTTCCTGCACCTGCCGCTCGTCCGCCTGCTCGGCCACGCCGGCACCGACGTCGAGCTCGCCTACCGCGACATCGAGGAGATCAAGGCCAGCGAGGCGCGCGACCCGCTCCTCCTCAACAGCCGGCGGGCGATCGCCGGCGGCCTCGCCGGCGGCGAGCGGCTGGCGGGCGTCTATGAGGAGATCGGCGATCGGGTGCGGCGCGCCGCCCGCGAGGCGGCATCCCGCCCCCACCTGGGCAGCGCCGCCGAGATCATGGCGCCGCTGGCCCCCTACTCGCCCGCCGCAGTCCGCGCCGAGGCCGAGCGCGACGACTACGGGCCGGCGCGCAGCGAGCTGTTCGGCGGCGACGGCCGGCTCCCCGAGGCCGGCAAGCCCCGCCACCTCGCCCAGCTCATCAACCACGGGCTGCTCGACCTGCTGGCCAAGTACCCCGAGATGCTGGTGTTCGGCGAGGACGTCGCCAGGCGCGGCGGCGTGTACGGGGTGACCGCGCAGCTCCACGAGAAGGCCCGCGGCCGGGTCTTCAACACGCTGCTCGACGAGCAGAGCATCCTTGGCATGGCGATCGGCGCCGGCCAGCTCGGCTTCCTGCCGGTGCCCGAGATCCAGTACCTCGCCTACTACCACAACGCCGAGGACCAGATCCGCGGCGAGGCGGCCTCGCTGCAGTTCTTCTCCAACGGGCAGCTGCGCAACCCGCTTGTCGTCCGCATCGCGGGGTGGGCCTACCAGCGGGGCTTCGGCGGCCATTTCCACAACGACAACAGCATCGCCGCGCTGCGCGACGTGCCCGGCATCATCGTCGCCTCGCCGGCGCGTGGCAGCGACGCCGTCGGCATGCTGCGCACCGCCCTGGCGCTGGCCAGGGTCGACGGCCGGGTCGTCCTGTTCATCGAGCCGATCGCCCTGTATCGCACCCGCGA
>DASWHK010000306.1:0-6242 GCA_036398215.1 Acidobacteriota bacterium
GCCCCAGCCTCAAGGATCGTGGAGTCACTCTCCCTTGCACCCCCCTCCGTTGCTTCGAAGACGCTCTCCTTGGCAGGCTTGTCTCCACCAGGCCCTGTGGGCTCGACGCGCGATTGCGGCAAATCAAGGACGCGAAGTGACTCAGCGTCGATGAGCTGGACACTGAGGACATCCTGAGGCTTCCCGTCCTCAAACACCTCGAAATCCTCCGGTCCAAGATCTTCGATAAAGCGGCCTTCCGAATCCGTTAGGATCACGTCGACACGCACGCGCGCCACAGCGGTCCTGAACTCTGGACGTTGCTGCCCGGCCCAAACATTGATGGCAAGGAACAGTAAGATTGAGCTCAGAGCACAGATGCGACGGTAGCGATCCTTCCTATGTGAATGCATGGGGAACTCCAGCAGGCCCTTTCCGCGCGCCGATCCTGTGCCAACTAGCCAAAACAGCCTTACCCGCATTCTAGGCAGAGCCAGACTGACATGACAACGCTTCTGGAAGGCGCGCGCCGCTGGGCAGCGGTAAGACCGGGCCCAGCGAGGCGGTAGTATCCGTTGCGTTCGTCGAGAGGCTCATCCCGATCAACGTTCCCACGGCCCACCCGTATGCCCAAGTCCTTCACCGGCAGAGACACTGCGGCGCTCGAGGCGGCGGAAGAGGCCGCGCTGGCGCCGTACGCGCGGCGCAGCGCCGCCGCGACCCGCCGCTACCTGGTGCGCGACCGCGGCCGCTCGCTCGCCTACCGGACCGCCTTCCAGCGCGACCGCGACCGCATCCTCCACTCGCTGGCGTTCCGCCGCCTCAAGCACAAGACCCAGGTCTACGTCCCCTACGAAGGGGACCACCACCGCACCCGCCTGACCCACACGCTCGAGGTCGCTCAGATCAGTCGCACGATCGCCCGCGCCCTGGGGCTCAACGAGGACCTGGTCGAGGCGATCGCCCTCGGCCACGACCTCGGCCAGCCGCCGTTCGGCGCCGCCGGCGAGGAGACGCTGGCGGCGCTGCTGGCCGGCGAGGAGCCGGTCGAGGGCATCGAGCCGGCAACGCTCGCCGCCACTGGCGGCTTCCGCCCCAACTACCAGAGCCTGCGGGTGGCCGACCGCCTCGAGCAGCGCTACGACCACCCCGGCATCAACCTCACCGACCCGGTGCGCGAGGGGATCTGGAAGTGCGGCGTCCTGGAGGCCGGCGTCGAGTATCCGGACTGGGTCGCCGAGGGGCTGGCGGCCGGCGAGCCGGCGCTGCTCGAGGGACAGGTGGTGAAGCTCTCCGACAGGCTCGCCCGCCTCACCCACGACCTCGAGGACGGCATCCGTGCCGGCCAGGTGCACCTGCACGCCGCCGAGCGGCTGGAGATCGGCGCCGCGGTGGCCCACAAGCTCGGCGACGCGTACCGGACCGGAAGCGGGCGCTTCGAGCGACAGAACACCTTGATCCGCGGCATGATCCACCTGCTGGTCTCCGACACGATCGTCCACTCGGCCGCCAACCTGGGCGCCGGCGGCGGAGACGCCGGCGCCTACCCGGACGGCACCGTCAGCCTGTCGCCCCACGTGGCCGCCCTCGCCGCCGAGCTGGAATCCTTTGTCTCGACCCAGGTGTACCGCTCGTTCGCCGTCAGCCGCCTGGACGCCCGCGCCCGCACCTTCATTCGCGGCCTGTTCGCCGCCTACTACCGCGACCCGCTGCAGCTCGAGGACTACGCGCTGCTGCGCTACCGCTCGATCACCGGGGGTACCTACCTGCGCGACCTGCCCGGCAACCTGGTCGCCGCCGAGGTGGCCACCCGCTACCAGGGCCAGCCGCCGTTCCTGCGCCTGATCGCCGACCACATCGCCGGGATGAGCGATTCCTTCGCCCTCAAGGAGTACGAGCGACTGTACCTGCCCTTCCCCGACGCGGAAGCGCGCCGCTGATGAGCTACCTGTCCGAGCACGCGATCGCCGGATCGGCGACCGCCCGCCGCTACGCGATCGGCCTGGCGCTGCTGTTGGTGGCCCTCGCCTTCGGACGCGCCCAGTTCTTCTCGTCGACGGGGATCCGCATCGCCGGCGACGGCGCCGACTACGCCGCCATCGCCGAGGCCGGGGAGCTGAGCGGGCGCGCCCCGTTCGTGTACCGGCCGGCGGTGCCGCTGCTGGTCGGGACGCTGTTCGCCGGGCGAACGACGCTCGGCTTCGCGGTCGTCTGCGGGCTGGCCCTGTTCGCCGCCTTGCTGCTGGCGGCGCGGCTGCCGCGCGACCCGGTCGCCGGCTACGGCTTCGCGCTGCTGCTGCTGCTCAACTACCAGGTCCTGTTCTCCGCCGCCAACCCGGGCCGCCTCGATGCCGTCGTGCTGGCCGTGCAGCTCGGCTTCGTCGCCCTGGCGCTGCGCGGCCGCGAGGCGCTGTTCTTCGCGCTGCTGCCCCTGGCGGCATTGGTCAAAGAGAGCCTGCTTCCGGCGCTGCTGCTGCTGGTGCTGGCGGCGTTCCCGCGGCGCCGCGACACCTTCGCCAAGGCGGCGGTCGCGGCGGCACTGTTCGCCGGGATCCACCTGCTCGTGAGGATCGTCGCCCAGCCCACCGCCTGGCTGGCTCCCTACGCGCAGGGCTCGCTCGATACCGGCGCCGCGCGGGCGCTGCTGGAGGGACACCTGACCGCCTGGCTACCGCTGCAGCTCTTCGTCGCCTGGGGCGGCCTTTGCCTGGTGGTCCTCCACGCCTGCGCTTCCGGCGGGCGGCGCGGGCTGGACACGCCGCTGGCGGTGGCGGCGGTGCTGGTCCTCGCCCTCCCGCTGCCGCTGGTGACCGACCTCAACCGCGCCTGGTTCGAGCTGCTGGCGCCGCTGGCGCTCTACCTCCTGCTCGGCAACGCCGATCCCGAGCGCCGGCCGCTGACCCGGCAACTGCTGGCCATGGCGCTCGCCGCCAGCCTCCTGCCTTACCTGGTGAAGGCGGTGGCGCCCGAGCACCTCTACCTGCTGATCCTCGAGCAGCGCCTCACCGTCATCGCCGCCGCCGCGCTCGCCGCCTGCCTGGCGCTGTCGGCGGCGGCCCTGGTGGCCTGGTGGCGGATCACCGCAGCGACCGCCGTCATCGGCCCGGCCCCCTGACCCCCCCCCTCTTACAGGGCGTCCTGACAGCAGAGATGGCGGTGATCCTGTTCTGACTCGTGAGCCATCAATGTCGAGGAGGTCGATCCCATGTTCTGTCCCTTTTGCGGCAACGAGATGAAGATCATCGCCTTCATCACCGAGCACGCCACCGTCGCCCACATCCCTGAGCACATCCACATGCCCGCGCAGCGCCCCGAGCCCCTGGGGTGCCTCGTCCCCCGATGATGCGATCATCGCGCGACGCGGACGACGCCCGCTGCGCTCGTTACACGACCTACCGCCCCGCGGTCAGCAAGTAGATGTCGTTGTCCGCGCTCGAGTGGGTGAAATAGATCCACCGTTGATCGGGCGAGACCGCAAGCGACGAGCCCAAGCCGTCGGGTGCTACCGAAAGGAGCTGGTGGGCCTCGCCGGTGCGGGAGTCGACGATGTGGATCGTTTGGGTGGCCGTGTCCCTGAAGAGCACATGCCGGCTGTCGCCCATCCAGATGGGCCAGCCGCCGGAATCCGTCAAGCTCGTGAACTCGCCCGTCTCCAACGAATAGACGATGATGCCGCGGGCCATTCCCGCCAGCCAGTCGCCGTCGGGACTCCATGCGTTTCCACGGAAGTTGCGCTCGTCATCGAACGGCGGCACCTCGACGGGCGTCTGCTCCGCCCACGGAATGTCCGCCTCGACGATCATCGTGGTGCTTCCCGGCCCGGAAAACGCGATACGCCCGTCGGGACTCCAGAAGGGATCCCAGACGGCTTCCGGGTTCCCCTGCCTGTACGTAACCTGCCTCGCGTCGCGGCCGGTGGCGTCGATGGTCCACGCCTCGTAGGCGCCGCTGCGGTTCGAGTAGAAAAGGATGCGAGCACCGTCGGGGGACCACCGGGGTCTGCGATCCCGATGCGCATCGTCGGTCAGGCGATTCACCTCGCTGCCGTCGGTGCGCATGCGGTAGAGATCCTCGACGCCGCCGGCCAGCAACGAGTACACGATCGTCTCCCCGTCCGGCGACAGGTCGAACCATCGCAGTTGTCGCGTCCCGCTGGTGAGTGGCTGCGATTCGCCGACCACGCGTTTCGTTTCCGGATCGAACGCGATCCGGTGCAGGTTCGTGCGCCGCGCGGTCGATGAGTAGACGAGCCGCCGGCCGTCTTCGGAGAGGCTCAGGAACCCCTGTTGGGTCTCGGAGGTGCTGATCGGTTCCGGCTCTCTCTGCACGGACCCGGTTCGCTCGTCGAGGGCCACTCGCCAGAGGTTGCGCTGGCCGCCGCGGTCGCTCGAGAAGTACAGCCAGCGCCCGTCGGGCGACCAAACGGGGTTCCAGTCGAGGCTCGCCTGGCTCGTGACCCGCGCTGGCTCGCCGCCCTCGGCGGCGATCGTCCAGATGTCCCTCTGCCCGCCCTCGGTGAAGAAGTAGGCGATCCGGTGACCGTTGGGCGACCAGTGCGGCTGATAGCCGTCGCCGAGAAGCCGCGTGGCGCCGGATTCCACCTCCACGACCCAGAGCTCGCCGCCGCCGGTAAGGTTGAGCGGATCGAGGACGTGGCCGGTCGAGAACGCGATCTCGCTGCCGTCCGGTGACCAGGCGGGGTTGTAGCCGAAGTCGGCGACGGGGCGGAGGTTCTCGCCGGTAGCTCCCATGAGAAAGATCCCGCCGAGCTCGCGATTCGAGCGAAAGGCGATGCGGGCACCGTCGGGAGAGAATGCGGGTTGGAAGTCATCCGCGGGCGAGTTGGGCGTCAGGTTCAAGGCGTTGCCGCCGTCGACCCGCCGCCACCAGATATCGAAGTTGCCGCCAGCGTCATCTGCGTAGACGAAGAACTCGCCGTCCGGGGAGATGCTCGGGGTTGTCTGAACGCCTGAGAGGCTCGTGAGCTGAGTCGTCGTCCACACGGTCGGTCCCGGATCCGGGCGCGCCGCAAATCGCAACGCGGAGTAACCACCTACGCCTCCCACCGCCAGCGCGGCAGCGATCGCCAGTCGGAATGCCCAGCCCTTGGTTGCCGGTGCTCGGCTCGCCCCGGCCGCAATCGCACCGACCGGAAGCGCCTCGCCGGACGCCACCTCCTGCTGTATCTCCTCGAGCTCGTTGCGCAGATCGAGCGCCGACTGGTGGCGGCGGTTGACGTCCTTGGCGAGCGCGCGGTGGACGATCCGGCCGAGGTGGCGCGGCAGGTTGCTGTTGCGCGCCGTGAGCTGCTCGGGAGCCTCCTTCACGATCGACGACATCACCGACATCGGTGTGTCGCCGACAAACGGGCGCTCGCCGGTAGCCATCTCGTAGAGCAGGATGCCGAGGGAAAAGATGTCGCTGCGGTGGTCGATAGGCTTGCCCTCGGCCTGTTCCGGAGACATGTAAGCGACCGTGCCGAGGACCTTGCCTTCGGCTGTGATGTCCCCGACGCTGCCCGGCGAGAACGCCGTGCTGGCCCGCGTCGTTCCGTCGGCGACGACCGCTCTCGGCTCGGCGAACCTGGCAAGGCCGAAGTCGAGCACCTTGAGCGTGC
This sequence comes from Acidobacteriota bacterium, assembly GCA_036398215.1. Classification (GTDB taxonomy): domain Bacteria; phylum Acidobacteriota; class UBA890; order UBA890; family UBA890; genus DASWHK01. The sequence continues at coordinate 5,597 of DASWHK010000306.1, forward strand.
CGTCGTCGGTGACCATGACGTTGGACGGCTTGAGGTCGCGATGGACGAGGCCGTGCTCGTGGGCGGCGGCGACGGCTTCGGTCAACGGCACGGCATAGCCAAAGAACGTCTCGAGCGGCAGCCCGTCTTTCGGAATCACTTCGGAGAGCGTCCGCCCCTCGACGAGCTGCATCGTAATGAAGTGGAGGCCGTTGGCTTCCTCGACCGAATGCACCGTGACGATATTGGGGTGATCGAGGGCGGCGGTGGCGATCGCCTCGCGCTTGAAGCGCTCGCGGCGCTCATCGTCGTGCGCCAGCTCCGGCGGCAGGACTTTGAGAGCGACCCGGCGCTGGAGCTTGGTGTCCTCGGCAGCGTAGACGTCCCCCATGCCGCCGCTGCCAATGCGGCGCAGGATCCGGTAGTGGCCGACGAGCTCACCGATCATTGATTCACCCTTCTAACCGATCGGGCGGCGTGCGCACAAGGGCGAGACAAGCTCCGAATTTCGCATTGGCGCAACCAGCCACGGCTTACTGCTGATTCGCTCGTGATCGGGTGCAGCTATTGCGCGGCGTTGAATCGCGGTGCCAAGATCGCGTCCAGCTCACAGCGCCGGAAAAGCAATCGTGGGGCCCTCCACCGGGGGGGGGGGGGGGGGGGGGGG
>DASWHK010000307.1:0-3358 GCA_036398215.1 Acidobacteriota bacterium
CGGCGCGGCCGAGGTCCGTGAGGCGGTAGTAGCGGCGTCGAGTATCGTCGTCGCCGGCGGGACGGTCCGCCTCCGCGAGCAGGCCGGCCTCGACCATCCGCCGGATGGCGCCGTACAACGTCCCCGGGCCGATGCCGACGCGGCCGTCGCTGCGCTCGTTGACCTCTTGCATGATGGCGTAACCATGGCGAGGCTCGCCGGCGACGGCCAGCAGGACATGGAGGACGGTGGGGGTCAGCGGTAACAGCGAGTCGGCATCTCGGCGGGTCTCGGGCATCGGTGCGTTCCTGAAGGCGCTGCCGCACGAGGAGGCACCTGGAAGCGTGCCGCGGCAGCCGGTTATTACGTCCACAAATATAATCCCGAACGTAATATAGTCCGCGGGAGAAAGCCAGTCCACTTCGCTACGCGGGCAAAAAAAGTCCCGGCCGCGGGCGCTCGACGGGGACGGCACCGGCAGTCATGCTCGCGCCGGCAGCGCCCTCGCCGAGGCCTTCCTCGGCCTCGCGCCGCGGCGTTGCCCTCGTCCGGGACCGCACCGGCGGTTACGCTCGCCCCGGCAGCGGCCTCGCGCCGCGGCGTTGCCCGCCCGCTACATCGCGGGCTTGCGGAACTTCAGCGTCATGCGGTCGATGTCATAGCGGTTGCCGGTCTCGGCTCGCGACTCGATGTCGTCGCCGGGATTGGCGAGCAGATCGGAGCTCTCGATCAGCTCGAAGCCGGCGGCGGTGACCGCGTCGATGACCGTCTGCTCGTTGATCCGGTGGGTGCTGCCGTCGAAGCCGGGCTTGGTGGTTCGCGCGTCGACGACGCCGAGGATGCCGCCCGGCTTGAGCGCCGTCATCCACTGCGCCAGAGCCGCGGCCTCGTTGCCGCCGTTGATCAGGTCGTGCATGTTGCGGACCGTGATGATCACGTCGATGCTGCCGGCAGGCATCTCGTCGTAGGAGGCGATCAGCGTGGTGTTGGCCAGCGGGTTGCTCGCCAGGCGGGCGGCCATCGCGCCACGCCGGTCGGGGCCGGTGTAGACCTTGCCGGAGGGGCCGACGAGCCTGGTGAGGATGTAGGTGTTGTAGCCGCCGCCCGGCATCATGTCGGCGACGGTCATGCCGGACTCGATCCCCCAGAAGGCGTACAGCTGCACCGGCTTGGTGCCGGCATCGCGGGCGCGCTCTTCGGGCGGCCGGGAGGGATCGTCGAGGATGTTCTGCGGCGCGAAGCCGAAGCTGGCGACGGCGACGGCGAGCATCAGGGCGGCGCAGGCCTTGCAACAGGGAAGGAACGTGGAAAGCCTCATGAGCTGGCTCCTGCGAGGCGCGTGCGGCCGGAGGCCGCTGGCGTTAGGTTCGAGGGGAACGGCTGCGACGACCACAGTAACCTCCCTCTCGGGGCGTTGGAAAGGCCGGCGCTGTCAGCGCCCCCACTCCGGGACCTGGGCTTCGGCGCGGCATCGCGCTCGACCGTTGCCGGGGAGAAGGACCTTGCAGCGGGTCCCACTCCCCCGGATCCTCCGCGGGTATCACCCGAGCAAACGCGACTCGCGGCGTCCTCGGCCTCCCGCCGCGGGGGCGACCCGCCGCGGGCGCGACGGGCTCCGAATCTGGCCGCGCACCCTTGAGAATCGCCGGCCTCGGCGTCGCACTGGCGTTGCCCGCGGCGGAATGGAATCGTTTCCCTTCATGGATGCAGGATCGGAGATGGCGCTGACCACGGCCTCCGGCGCCCCGGTGGCGCCGCTGGGGCTGGCCGCCCGCGGCGACGCCTTTCCCGAGGCGGTGCCGATCGCGGCGGCCCGCGGCGTGAACCTGTTCTTCACCTACGGGCCGGGGCGCGGCGGCTGGACCTCGGCGATCGCCGAGGTGGCGGCGCAGCGGCGGGCGGAGATCTTCATCGCCACCGGGACCGGCAGCCGCCGGCCGCCGTACATGCGCGCCAGCCTACGGAAGTACGCGAGGGCGGTCGGGAGTGACTACCTCGATGTCTTCTTCGTCGAGTACGTGCAGCCCTGGGAGGACCTCGAGCCGGTGTTCACGCCGGGCGGGGCGCTCGACGAGCTGGTGGCCTGCAAAGAGGAGGGCTTGATCCGCCATGTCGGCGCCACGGCCCACGACCGCGGGCTGTCCCGGCGGCTGGCCGAGGACCCGCGCGTCGACGTGCTCATGCAGCGCTACAACATGGCCCACCGCAAGGTCGAGGCCGAGGTGTTTCCGGCCTGCCGCCGCCACGCCAAGCCGATCGTGTCGTTCACGGCCACCCGCTGGGGCTCGCTGCTGAAGGGGCACCCCGAGTGGGACGAGGCGCCGCCGAGCGCCGCCGAGTGCTATCGCTTCTGCACGGCCCACCCCGACATCGCAGTCACCCTCTCGGCGCCGGCCGACCGCGACGAGCTCGATGAAAACCTCGCAGTGCTCGAGCGGCCGTCGATGACCGCCGCGGCACGCGACCATTGGAAGCGCTACGGCGACCTCGTGTACGGCGACGGCGCCGGCAGGTTCGAGACCGAGTGGCCATAGGGCTACTGGTCGCGATGCCGTTTATGATGACGCAATGAACCTCGATAGCTGGACGCTGCAAGGAAAGCGGGCCCTGATCACCGGCGGCACCGAGGGCATCGGCCTCGCCGTCGCCGAGCAGATGCTCGGCCTGGGGGCGAGCGTGTTCGTCGTGGCGCGCGACGAGGGCCGGCTGGAAAAGCGCCTGGCGGCTTGGCAGGCGGCCGGCGCCGAGGCTCACGGCGTTGCAGCCGACGTCGGCGTCGCCGAGGACCGCGAGCGGATGTTCGCGAAGCTCGAGGAGCGCTGGCCGGCGCTCGACCTGCTGGTCAACAACGTCGGCACCAACGTGCGCAAGAAGGCGATCGAGTACTCGCGCGACGAGGTCGACCACATCCTCGGCACCAACATGATCTCAACGTTCACGATCTGTCAGCGCGCTCTCCCGTTGCTGGCGCGGGGCGCGGCGGCCGCTGCGGCGGCGGCCGCTGGCCGGCCGCCGTACTCGGCCGTCGTCAACGTCCTGTCGGTGGCGGGCTTCACCCACCTGCCGACCGGCGCGCCCTACGCGATGAGCAAAGCGGGGCTCGCCCAGCTCACCCGCAACCTGGCGTGCGAGTGGGCTGCCGATGGCATTCGCGTCAACGCGGTGACGCCGTGGTACACGCGCACGCCGCTGGTCAAGAGCGTGCTCGAGAACCCCGAGTTCCGCGGCCGGGTGCTGGCGCGCACGCCGCTGGGCCGGATCGCCGAGCCCGAGGAGGTCGCCACGGCGATCGCCTTCCTGTGCATGCCCGCCGCCTCCTACATCACCGGCCAGTGCCTGGCGGTCGACGGCGGCTTCCTCGTCAACGGCCTCTGAGGGC
>DASWHK010000308.1:0-10831 GCA_036398215.1 Acidobacteriota bacterium
GGGCTCAGCAAGCACTACCGCGTCAAGGCGCGCGAGGCCGGGCTGCGCGGCGCGCTGGTGGCACTGCTGCGGCCGCGGTACCGGGAGGTGCGGGCGGTCGAGGAAGTTTCCTTCGCGATCGAGCGGGGGGAGATCGTCGCCTTCCTGGGGCCGAACGGCGCCGGCAAGACGACCACGATCAAGATGCTCACCGGCCTGCTCTACCCCAGCGGCGGCCGCGCCGAGGTGGCCGGCTTCGAGCCCTGGACCGGTGGGGCGGCCTTCAAGCAGCGCATCGCCCTGGTGCTTGGCAACAAGCAGCAGCTGATCTGGGACCTGCCGGCCGAGGAAACGTTCCTGCTCAACCGGGCGATCTACGCCATCCCGCCCGCCGACTACCGGGAGCGGCTCGCCGAGCTCGTCGCCCTGCTCGACCTCGCCGACCTGCTCGACAAGCCGGTGCGCCAGCTCTCGCAGGGCGAGCGCATGAAGTGCGAGCTGGCTGCGGCGCTGCTTCACGCCCCCGAGATCCTGTTTCTCGACGAGCCGACGCTCGGCCTCGACGTCGCCGCCCAGGAGGCGATCCGCAACTTCCTGCGCGCCTACCGGGAGCGCCGCGGCGCCACGGTGCTGCTGACCTCCCACTACATGGCCGACGTCTCGGCGCTGGCCTCGCGGGTGCTGATCATCAACCGCGGCCGGCTGCTGTACGACGGCGCCCTGCGCGAGCTGGTGCTGCGAACCAACCCCGGCAAGCGCATCGAGCTGGTGCTCGGCAACGGCGTCGAGCGGCGCGACCTGGAGGCCTACGGAACGGTGTGCCGATACCAGCCGCCCAACGCGGCGCTGGTGGTGCCGCGCGAGCATGCGGCCGATATCAGCGCCCGGCTGCTGGCCGCCCTGCCGGTGGTGGACCTGTCGATCCAGGACCCGCCGATCGAGGAGGTCATCCGCGAGGTCTTCGCCGAGCAGGCGGAGAAGGACACCAGGGCGATCGAAGTGGGTTTCGAAAGGGACGAAGGGGCGGCGACCGGTCGTGCCGCGGACATCGAAGCGGGCGGTGGAGGCGACAAGGTCCCGGTAGGCGATCGGCCGGGTCGGAGCGACTGAGTGTTCCGCGCGGGCTGGAGCGACTGAGGGGATGGCCTTCGCGACCTCGGTCTGGCTGCACCGCTACGCCGCCCTGACACGCGCCGCCTGGCTCGTCGACCTGCAGTACCGGGCGGCGATCGGCATCTGGATGCTGTGGGGCGTCGTCGAGCCGATGATCTCGCTGGGGATCTGGTGGTCGATCGCCGCCGGCGGCGCCGTGCAGGGCTACGCGGGCGCCGACTTCGCCCGCTACTTCTTCGCCATCATGCTGGTCAACCAGCTCACCGTCGCCTGGGACGCCTGGATCCTCGACGGCTGGATCCGCCTCGGCGAGCTGAACCTGCGGCTGGCGCGGCCGATGGCACCGATCCACGAGGCGATCACCGACAACCTCGCCTTCAAATTGCAGGGCGCCGTCGTGCTCGGCGGCGTCTGGCTGCTGGTCGCCGGCTTCTGGCCGGCCGTGCGCCTGCCGTTCGAGCCGGAACGCTGGGCGCTCGCGACGCTTGCCGTCGTGCCGGCCGCAGGCATCCGCTTCCTCAGCAGCTACGCGACCGGCATCGCCGCCTTCTGGATCACCCGCGCCACAGCGCTGGCGGACCTGCAGTACGGCCTGTCGCTGTTTCTGTCGGGCCGCATCGCGCCCCTCGAGCTGCTGCCACCGCAGGTGCAGGCGGCGGCCCAGTGGACCTGGTTTCCCTCGATGATCGCCTTTCCCGCCGAGGTGCTGACCGGCCGCATCTCGGCGCCGGGCGGCTTCTGGGGCGGCTTCGCCTTGCAGCTCGTCTGGCTGGCCGCCTGGTGGGTGCTCTATCGGCTGCTGTGGGCGCGGGGCCTGCGGCGCTACGCGGCAGTGGGCGGATGAAGGCGGCGGCCGCGGCGCAGTGGCGGCCGGCTTCGCGACGCGCCGTCCTGCGGGCGCTGTGGAGCACGAACCTCGCCGAGGAGCTCCAGTACCGCGGCAACTTCGTCGCCAGCGTTCTGGGAACGATCTTCTGGCTCGCCATGGCGCTGTTGACGCTGGCGGTGTTCTTCCGCCAGACCGAGCGGCTCGGCGGCTGGGACTTCTGGGAGGTCGTCGTGCTGCTGGGAGTCTTCAACACCCTGGCAGGCATCGTCGACGCCCTGCTGCGCCCCGGCATCGGCAGCCTCGCCGAGCAAGTCCGCAGCGGCGCGCTCGACCTGGTGCTGTCGCGGCCAGTGGAGCCGCAGTTCTTCGTCTCGTTCCGGCGGCTCGCCATCTGGCGCCTCGCCGACGTCGTCGTCGGCCTGGGGCTGATCGGCTACGCGCTGGGGCGGCTGGCGGCGCCGCCGACGGCGTTGCAGCTCGCCACCTTCGCCGTCGCCATGCTGGCGGCGATCGCCGTCGTCTACGCCCTTTGGGTCGCGCTGATGAGCCTGGCGTTCTGGTTCGTCAAGGTCGAGAACCTGTCGGTGATCTTCGACGCGGTCTTCTCGGCGGCGCGCTACCCCGTATCGGCCTATCCGGGCGCGCTGCGCTTCGTGTTCGTCTACCTGCTGCCGATCGCCTGGACGACGACGATCCCTGCCTCGGCGCTCACCGGCCGCCTCAACCCGGCAGGCGCCGTTGTCGCCGCGATCGTCGGCGCCGCGGCGCTCCTCGTGTCGCGCCTCCTGTGGAAGACCGCCCTACGCCGCTACACCAGCGCCGGCGGCTAAGGCATTGCGCGCCCCCGGGGCGGCCGGCGTACGATTGCCCCATGAAGCTCTCGGAATTCGATCGCGCCTGCCTGGACGGTGACCTGGGCGATGCCTCGCAGTTCGCCATGTCGATCCTGGTGCGGATGGGCGAGATCCAGGACGCCGCCGAGATGATCGACATCACCCGCGCCCACATCGACTCGACCCTCTACCAGGGCGAGGCAACGCTGGAGTTCGCCGAGCGCCTCGCCGGCATGGGCGCCAAGGTGGTGGTGCCGACGACGCTCAACGTCAGCGGCGTCGACGAGCGTGGCTGGCAGGAGTGGGCGGTGCCGCCCGAGTGGGCCGAGAAGGCCCACCGCCAGATGCTCGCATACCAGAGCATGGGCACGGTGCCGACCTGGACCTGCGCCCCCTATCAGCTCGCCGACAAGCCGGCCTTCGGCGAGCAAATCGCCTGGGGCGAGTCCAACGCGGTCTGCTTCGCGAACTCCGTGCTCGGCGCCCGCACGATCCTGTACCCCGATCTGCTCGACGCCTGCGCGGCGATCACCGGCCGCGTGCCGGCCGTCGGCCTGCACCTCGACGAGAACCGTGCCGGCCAGGTGCTGCTCGAGCTGGTCAACCTGCCCGAGGAGCTGCAGCGCGACGACGGCTTCCCACCGGTGCTCGGCCACCTGCTGGGCTCGATCGCCGGCGAGCGGGTGCCCGTGATCGACGGGCTGACCGTCGAGCTCACCGAGGACCAGCTCAAGGCGGTTTGCGCCGGCGCCGCCACCAGCGGCTGCGTGAGCCTCTTCCATATCATCGGGCAGACGCCGGAGGCGCCGAGCCGCGAGTCGGCCTTCCGCGGCCGCGATCCGGAAGACCGGCACCGCTTCACGATCCAAGATCTGCGCCGGGCACGCGCCGAGCTCGACACCGCCGCGGGCGAGAAGCTCGACATGGTGGTGCTCGGCAGCCCCCACTTCTCGCTCGCCGAGTTCCGCAAGCTGGCCCCGCTGCTCGCTGGCCGGCAGCGCAACCCCGACGTGCAGTTTCTGGTGACCACCAGCCGCGCCATGCGGGCGCTCGCCGGCGAGGCCGGCCTGCTCCAGCCCCTCGAGGCCTTCGGCGGCAAGGTCACCGTTGATACCTGCATCCTGACGACGCCGATGCTGTTCCCCGAGACCCGGCGCCTGATGACCAACTCGGCGAAGTACGCCTACTACTCGCCCGGCCTGCTCGACGTCGAGGTGGCGTTCGGCAACATGGCCGACTGCGTTCGCTCGGCCGTCGAAGGCAAGGTGCGCGTCGACGACTCGCTCTGGGAGGGCTGAGGTGGATCAGGTCGTCCGCGGCAAGCCCCTGGTCGAAGGCGAGGCCGCCGGCCTGGCGCTGTGGTCCGACCAGCCGCTGAGCTTCTGGGGCGGCTACGACCAGGACACCGGCGAGATCATCGACCGCCGCCACCCGCTGTCGGGCAAGATCGCCAGCCGCCGGGTACTGGTCATCCCCCACACCAAGGGATCGAGCACCACCACCGCGGTGCTGCTCGAGTCGGTGCGCCGCGGCAAGGCGCCGGCCGCGGTGATCACCACCGGGGTCGCCTCGTTCGTGGTGCTCGCGGCGATCGTCGCCGAGGAGCTGTACGGCCGTAACTTCCCGGTCGTACAGATCGAGCCCGCCGACTTCGACACGCTCGAGTCCGGGCAGTGGCTGTCGATCAAGCGCGACGGCGTCATCGAGGTCAGCCCCGGCCCGCAGACCGACTCGTTTCCCTGATCTGAAGGCCCGACTACTTGTTCACCTCGCGGCCCAGCGACGCCTCGACGCTGGCGACCTTGCCGGCAATCTGGCCGGAGCGGCCGCGGTAGTCGTCGATCTTGATCGTGCAGCTCACCCGATCGGCGCGCTCGTGCAGCGCCTCGAAGCACTTGCGGATCACCCCCATGACCTCGTCCCACTCGCCCTCGACGAGCGTCCCCATCGCCGTCACCTGGTAGTCGAGGCCGCTGTCGGCGACGACGCCGATCGCCTTGGCCACCTCGTCGCCCACCGACGCCTCGGTCCCCATGGGCACGATCGAGAAAAATGCCAGCATCATCACCTCCCGGTTCGAGTCTCTACCCCCCATTTCTCAACAGGCACCTACTGCGCGCGTTGAGAAATGCGCGTCATCCTTCCAGCGTAGTGCCCGCCGCCGATCCTTGCATCGCGGCACGCTGGAGCAACGCACCATCAGCTCCCCAGGCGGGCCCGCCAGCGCAGGCCCAGGTTCAGGATGCGCTGCAGCAGGCGTGGGTAGGAGATCCCGGCGCTGTGCGCCGACTCGGCGAGCTCCTCGCCGTAGCCGATATCGGGGTTGGGGTTGACCTCCAGCACCCAGGGGCGGAGGTCGGCGTCGAGCCGCACGTCGATGCGGCCGTAGCCGCTGAGATCGAGGGCCCGATAAACGCGCTTGGCGAGCTTCTGGATGCGGGCCTCGAGCTCGGCCGGGAGGTCCGCGCGGCACGACTCGATGTTGTACTTCTCCCGGTAGCTGCGGTTGAACTTCACCCGCTCGGTGGCGATCGGATAGGCGTCGGCGGCGAGCTCGTCGAGCTTCAGCTCCCAGACCGGGAAGACCTCGAGGCGCTGGTTGCCGACGACGCTGACGTATAGCTCGCGGCCCTCGATGTACTGCTCGATGATCGCGTCGTCGCCGGTCTTCTCCTGCAGGAAGACCACCCGCTCCTGCAGCTTGTCGTCACTGTGCACCACCGAGGCCTGCGAGATGCCCCACGAGCTGTCCTCTTTGAGCGCCTTGACAATGACCGGGTAGGAGAAGCGCTTGGGCAGCCGCACCGTCCGCCCCCAGCGGCAAACCAGGAAGCGCGGGCAGGGGATGCGGTGGTAGGCGAGCACCTTCTTCGACAGCGCCTTGTCGCGCCCGAGGATGAGGCCGCGCGGGTTGCAGCCGGTATAGGCGACGCCGAGCAGCTCCAGGTAGGCGACCACGTTCTGGTCGTAGATCGCGTGGCCGTCGAACTGCTCCAGCAGGTTGAAGGCGATGTGCGGCCGGACTTCCTCGACGGCGTCGCGAATCTGCGCCAGGTCGCTGACCACGCCGAGCGGCAGCACCTCGTGGCCGAGCTCGCGGAGCGCCGAGAGGACGTCGTACTCGGTCTTCCAGGGGACCATCATCATGTCGGCACCGGTGGCGCCGGCGGGCGGCACCAGGTCGCTGTGCATGAGCGCCAGGATGCGCAACCGCTTCATCGCACGACCCCAGGACGGCGGGTGGCGGGAAGCGCCCCGCCCAGCTCGTTCATCGCTCTCATCGCGCCGCCCGGAGGCGGAACGTTACCGAACGGGAGTTCATCGCCCCGCCCGTTTCATCGTTCCACCGGAGCCTGTCATCTCACGACCCGGGGGCGGCCGCTGTTGACGTAGTTGAGGGTGTGCACGGTCAGGGCGATGGTGAAGTCGAGCTCCGCCTCCTCGGGCGGCACGGCCAGCCGCAGCTCCAGCTCGCGGCAGCGGTCGATCATCTCGGCAATCACTTGATCGATGGTGTACTGGAACACCCCCGTCCACTTGGCTACCCGCCGGCGCACGTTCTTGCGGATGCGGCCGATGAAGCGCGACGCCGAGGGGTTGGAGTTGAATTCGCCATCGTTGGAGAACAGGCGGCGCAGGTCGCGGTCGTACTCCACCGGCGTCTCGAGGCTGTAGTAGGCGCGCCGCTGATCGTAGTGCTCGCGCAGCGTCTTGCGCAGTTGCGAGACCGCGTCCATCCGGGTGCGCGTGGTCACCGGCTGCGGCCGCCCGGCGACCTCGCGCATGACCTCGTCGACGTAGCGCAGCTTCTTGATCGCCGGCCAACCGGCGTAGCGGGTCCGCCAGCTCGATCCCGGCGTCAGCCAGACGGCGAAGGTCTCGGCGAAGTCCTCGTCGGGGTGGCTCTGCGCGTACCAGCCGTCGAGGTGGACGACGTAGCGGCGACTGTAGGGGCGCGGCAGGTAGTCGTCGAGGTAGCGCTCCGAGGAGTAGCCGAAGAGCTTCTGGCGGGAGCGACGGCGGCGAATCCGGTAGGCGTTGTCGATCGCGTGGCCGGTCTCGTGGCGCATCAAGCGCATGAACTCGTCGCGGTTGCTGCCCTCGGCGTCGAGCATCAGCTTGCGCTCGAGGCGGATCAGCCGCGGGTGGGCGAGGTAGAACGGGATCGCCACCCCGGGGACGCCGTCCGGGCAGTACCACTCGTCCGATAGCCAGAAATGGGGGCGGAAGCCGGTGAGGCCGCGGCGCCTGAGCTCGCGGCGCAGGTCGCGGATGCGGCGCTCGAGCATCGTCCCGCGGATGGTGACGCCGAGGTCGCACACCCGCATCTCGAGCAGCTTGTCGTCGGGCCAGTCCGCCCACTCGGGCTCGCGCAGTTGCATGGCTGCGACATTGTAGCGGAAGGCGCCGAGATCGCCCGGCGGCGGACCGGTAGCGGGCCCAATCCGACCGCTGCGCAGCCGCGCGTCGTCGAGAACGGCGGGCTACGGGCCCGATCTCGATGGGCAGGCTGTCGCCACCCTCAACCCAACGTCGGGCTACGGGCCCGAAACCACGGAGCTGGGCGCCCGGGCAACGAGTAACGCGACGAGGCCTCGCCAGTTGTAGATGCCTCCCGCCGGTGGCAAGCTTTACGTGCTTGCCGGAGCGCCCCCCGCCGGCACGCCGCCACGGGGGCCGCACCCGGCGGTAAGATCCCCATCTTTTCGGAAGGACCTCGACCCCGTTCCGGAGCCCTTGCCGGGAACCGAATTTCCGCAAGGGCTGCGAACGGGTTCGAAGACGGCACGAAGCTCGTTTCCAACAATCATGCGAGGTGACTCGATGAGAACGTTCCGTGCGCTCGTAACGACGCTACTCCTGGCCGCGCTGGTGATCCCGGCGGTGGCCCAGCAGCAGGGGCCGCAGCCCGCCGAGATCGTGATCACGCCGACCGAGCTGCGGCTCGAGGTCGGCGGCAAGGCCACCGTCTCGGCGGTGGTCAAGGACGCCGACGGCAACGTCCTCGAAGGGGTACCCGTCCTCTTCTTCTCGACGTCGAGGCGGGCGCTCGGTGTGACTCCGGCCGGCGAGGGCGAGCCCTATCGGGCGGAGGTCGAGGCCTACCGGGCGGGCGAGTTCGCGATCATGGCGCGCGTCCCGACCGACCCCGCCGACACCGGCCGGCGCGGCGAGGCGCGCGTACAGGCCGAGATCGCCGTCGTCGTGCCGGCGCCGCCGATCACCAGGATCGAGCTGGTCGGCACCCCGCCGCGCTTCTACGTAGGAACCAACTTCCGCCCCGACGTGGCGGTGACCGATCGGACGGGCGCCACCCGCGACGACGTGATGGTCACGTTCGCGAGCAGCAACCCGGCGGTCGCCGAGGTGAGCACGCTGGGCCGCATCAAGCTCGTCTCCATCGGCGAGACGACGATCACGGCGAGCGCCGAGAGCGCCAGCGTCCGTCTGCCGGTCCGCGTCGAGGAAAACCCGACGGCGACGATCGAGATGCAGCCGGCCATGCTCAAGGCGCGCACCGGCGACGTCATCCACATGAACGCGCGGGCGCTGGACGCCGGCGGCAATGAGGTCGAGGGCATCCCGATCCAGTACTCGTTCCAGGCCCGCACGGTGGAGCACGCCCTCGGCCAGTCGCCCTCTGGCCTGATCACCGAGGACGGCCGCTTCGTCGCCGACGTCGCCGGCGAGTACGTGATCATCGCCAACGCCGGCGAGCGGTCTTCGATGACGACGCTGGAGATCGAGCCCCGCAACGTGCGGCGCGAGATCGAGTTGGTCGGCCACGGCGCCGTCCGCGACCGCCACACCTCCGACCTCTGGGTGTGGGAGGGCGCCGACGGCCGCGACTACGCCATCACCGGTACCTGGGGCGCCGAAGGCCACGCCTACTTCTGGGACGTCACCGACCCCAGCAACATGAAGGTCGTCGACACGGTGCTGGTTGACGCGCGCACGGTCAACGACGTGAAGGTCTCCGAGGACGGCCGCATCGCGGTGATCTCCCGCGAGGGCGCCAGCAACCGGCGCAACGGCCTGGTGATCCTCGACGTCTCCGACATGCAGAGCGGCGGCGCCCGCATCCTGGCGACCTTCGACGACCAGCTCACCGGCGGCGTCCACAACCTCTATATCGCCGAGAACCACATCTACGCGCTGTCCGCCGGGCAGCGCTACGACGTGATCAATATCGAGGACCCGACCAACCCCTACCGGGTCGGCCGCTACGCCCACGACAGCCCGGGCACCTCGATCCACGACGTCTGGGTGGCCAACGGCATCGCCTTCTCGTCGAACTGGTCCGACGGCGTCGTCGCCGTCGACGTCGGCGGCGGCGGCCAGGGCGGCTCGCCCAACAACCCGGTGTTTCTCGGCAGCTACGCCTACCCGAGCGGCTGGAACCATGCCGCCTACCCGTACTGGAGCGAGTCGGCCGGCAAGTTCTACATGTTCGCCGGCGACGAGGCCGGCCGCCGCGGCAACACCCCCGGCTACGAGGGCGAGGCCGAGCGGATGAACGGCTGGATCCACGTCATCGAGTGGGACGAGTGGGGCGAGCCCCACGAGGTTGCCCGCTACGAGGTCCCCGAGGTCGGCACCCACAACCTGTGGGTCGAGGACGACATCATGTACGTCGCCTACTACCAGGGCGGCCTGCGGGTGGTCGACGTCTCCGGCGAGCTGCTCGGCGACCTCTACCGGCAGGGCCGCGAGATCGGCTACTTCCTGGCCTACGACCCGCTGGGCTACGTCAAGAACTCGCCCTTCGCCTGGGGCCCGCAGCCGTTCAAGGGCAACATCTTCTTCTCGGACCACAACTCCGGCCTGTGGGCCGTGCGGATCGCGGAGGAGGAGGAAGAGGGCCGATGAGCCTGACCAGGGCTTCGAGGAGGCCGGCCGCCGCCCGCTTCGCGATCGCGGCGGTGGCGGCCGCGATCGCCTTGCTGGGGGCGAGCTTCGCCTCTCCGGTAGCCGCGCAAACGCGACGGACCTACACGTTCTACGTCGCCGCCGAGTCCGACGACATCGTCGAGAAGGTCGCCTTCGGGCCCGGCGGCCTGCGGCTGCTGAACAGCATCGAGGTGGGCTCCTGGCCGACCGAGATCGAAGGGCCGCACGGCCTGGCGGTCTCGCCCGACGGCGAGTACTGGTACGTATCGATCGCCCACGGGCAGCCCGGCCCGGGCGGCAGCATCGTCAAGTACGCCACCGAGGACGATGCCTGGCTCGGCGAGGTCGAGGTCGGGATGTTCCCGGCGACGATGGCGATCTCCCCCAGCATCGGGCTGCTCTACGTCGTCAACTTCAACCTCCACGGCCTGCCGGAGCCGAGCTCGATCTCGGTGGTCGACCCGGAGAGCATGAGCGAGGTCGGCCGCGTCGGCGTCGGCGTGATGCCTCACGGGGCCCGCATGAACCGCCAGGGCACCCGGCTCTACAGCGTCAACATGATGGATGACGTGCTGGTCGAGGTGGACGCCTACCGGATGGAGATCACCCGCCAGCTCGGCCTCTCGATGCACGGGCGCCACAAGATCGACGGCACCCACGAGCAGCACATGGCCGCCGGCGAAGGTGCGGGCGAGCACGCCGCGCACGAGGTCGCCGTGTCGCCGATGGCCGGCATGCAGATGGACATGGCGGACATGGTCAAGCCGACCTGGGCCACCGCGCCGACCCCGCAGGGCAAGCTCTACGTCGCCGGCAACGGCGTCGCCAAGATCCTCGAGATCGACGTCGAGAGCTGGGAGATCACCCGCGAGCTGGCTACCCCCGCGGGCCCCTACAACCTCGATGTCTCCGCCGACGGCCGGCTGCTGGCGGCCACCTACAAGAGCAGCCGCGCGGTGGGCTTCTGGGACCTCGAGAAGGGCGAAGAGGTTGGCCGCGTCGAGACCCTGCGGCCGCTCCCGCACGGCATCGTGATCAGCCCCGACGGCCGCTACGCCTTCGCGACCATCGAGGGGATCGGCGGCGAGCCGGGCTCGGTCGAGGCCTACGACCTGCGGACGTTCGAACGGGTCGCCAACCTCGATATCGCCAAGCAGGCCGGCGGCATCGCGTTCTGGAGAATCGA
>DASWHK010000309.1:0-10852 GCA_036398215.1 Acidobacteriota bacterium
CGCCTCGAGCGCCTGCTCGCGGTTGGCGCGCAGCGTCACGAGGACCTGCAGGGCGGCGGCGCTGTCGGGGCAGTGCTCCAGCCGGTCGAGCAGATCGGCGAGCCTGTCGGGTCCCACGTTTCCGTGCGCCAGTGCCAGCAATTCTTCGGTGTTCAGGAGCATGGCTTTCTCTTCTTCGGGTCTGAAGGCCACGGGATTCGGCCTCGTTACCCCCATAACGAGCCAGGGATCAAGTTTCCGACAACAAATCGCGCAATTTGTCCAGGGCCAGCTTTAGGCGGCTGTGGAGGGTCGAAATCGGCGCCCCGGTCAGCTCGGAGGCCTCGCGGAGCTTCAGCGGCGGCTCCCGCAGGACCAGCAGCTCGATGGCCTCCCGCTGGGCCCTGGGGAGGGCCTGGAGCTCGTCGAGCATCCGCCCGAGGCGCGCCTTGTGGACCGCGGCGGCCTCCGCCGACAGCAGCCGGGCCTCCTGGTCGGCGGCGACGGCAGCGAGGCGGGGCCCGAACTCGTCGGCCGCCCCCGGCAGGCTCACGAGCTTGCTACGCGAACGGACCTTGTCGATCGCGCAGTGGTTGACGCTGCGGGTCAGATAGCGGCCGGCGGAGTCCGCGTCGGGCAGGTCGCCGGGGCCCGTGAGGACCCTGGAAATCGCCTCCTGCACGGCGTCTTCTGCGTCGTGGAGGTCGGAGGTGATCCTCATGGCCATGCGCACCCAGATGTCCCGGTTACGCTCGACCGCGGCGGCGACCAGATCGGCTCGGCTCAGTTTCTTTTCAATCCTGGGGTTGATGGCCAACGGGAATCTCAGTGCTTTCGAAAAGGTCTCTTGATCGCGACCGACATGTCTCCGGCAGCGCCGATCATGGCTACCGTTGCTTGCTCACGGTCAGTGTCCCGTGGCCCTTTGTGCCACATCAAGGGTACGCGGACCAAGCCGAAAATGAGAGGGGGAGCCGCGGGGGGAGCGAAGCGCGGACACCACGGTCGCAGACGAGGGACCTTGGGGCGGCCCTTGCACCTCACGGTCCGGAAGGCGCGAACGGCGTCTCGGATGATCGAACCGCGAAAGCTAACCCGACCTTCTCAACGGGTCGCGAAGCGAGCCGGCGCGAAGGGCGCGAGGACGAGGCGCGCGCGGAAAGGTCGGGTCAACCGATACGGCGTGATGCTTGCCGCTCGGCGGCCTCGTAGTCCTTGCCGCCCGTATCGCCGGTGTCGGCCGCCGCTCGCAGCTCGGCGAGCACGGCGCCGGGATCGCCCTCGGGCGCCCGGTCCCCGGCGGAGCTTCCCGTCGCCACGCCGACGGCGCCGTCGGCTGCCGCCGCCTTGGCCGCCAGCTCGTAGTATCCGCGGCGCACCCGGTGGAACTCGTCATAGGAGGAGAGGATCGACGAGACCGTCACGTTGGGGTTCTTGGCCTTCACCGGGACCCCCATGGCGATGACGCGCTCGGTGATGTCGGCCACCCGCATGGGCTCGCCGGCCTCGGCAAGCACCTGCTTGCAGCCGGCGACGATCGTGTTGGGCCGCTGCCCGCCGGAGCGCCGGGCGCGAGCCTGGGCCTCGGCCCGAAGGTTGGAACCGGTCTCGGCGAGGCTTCGCGCCCGCTTCACCTGCCGGAACAGGCGGTTGAGCGATCGGGTCAGGTCTCTCGAGACCTCGATGACGGTCTCGACCTGCTGCTCGAGCTCCGCGAACTTGGTGGCGTAGCGGCGGCTGATGGTCGCCTTGTGCCGTTCGACGCGGCGGTCGGTGCCGCCGCGGCGCCCGAGGTTCTCGGCCTTGATCTGCTGGAAGACGGCGATCGCCTCGGTCGGGAACCTGCGCATCTTGCCGACGACCTGCGAGGGAATGCGGTCGGGGTATTCCTTCACGTACTTGGAGAGGCTCGCCAGGCTGATGCCGGCGCGCGCGGCCATTTCGGTCAGCGTGTAGAGCGTCCGCTGGGCGCCGTCGAGGGGATCGTCGCCGTCGGCGAGGGCGCGGATCATCCGGATCGCCACGACCGGCAGCATGGGGTGGGTCGGGCTGCCGAGAAAGGGGACCTGCTGGCGGTTCTGAGAGAGTATCTCGACCAGCTCCTCGGGCTGCAGGCCGGTCTGTTTGCAGACGGCTTCGGTGCCGATCACCAGCTCAGGGTCGCTCTCGAAGTGCGGGTAGAGCGTCAGGATCCGATCGACGTCGGCGGCCGACAGGGCGTTGCTGTCGAGCCCCATGTACTTGATGACGCGGAGTACGGGCGCGAGCTCGAGATCGGGGTGTTTGCCGTGGAATTCGAGTGCGGTCATCGTGCGTCAAAGATGAGAAAACTCGTCAAAGTTGGCGTCTGGCGAGCAATCCTGTTCGCACGGAGCCCCAAGGGTCGCCGTAGGTCCACCGAAAACAACGAGATTATTGACGAATATGGGGAGACCGTCGCTGGGGAGCTTAGTTGCGGCCTTCAAAAGTGTCAAGCCCCGCTCGGCGTTCCAAACGGGTCCTTGGCGGCGGCCGATCGGATGGAAATCTCGTCCGGCTCGATGTAGTCGATGAGCTGGGGCCTCACGCGGACGGCGAAGTCCGGGGGAAACGGCAGCCAGACGGCCACCATCTCGCGCTCCGGGGGGACCGGTTCCAGGCGCACCCTGCCGGTGAAGAAGGCGTCACCTTCGGCGGACTCCCGCAAGCGCGCGTAGCGCTCTTCGCCGAGGTGGATCGACCACAGCCGCGCCGCTTCGCGCAGCACGTCGCGTAGCACCAGGGCGGTGTCGGGCAGCACGCGGCAGAGGACGTAGGAGACGTCGCGGGATCCGATTCGGGTCGTACGAGGGATCAAGGTGCCTCTCTCAAGCCGGCTTTGGCAGCTCGACGACGCGCGCGCCGGGCGCCTGCCTGGAAAATACCTCGGCCAGGTGGCGGTGGCAGGTGAAGGCGAGGACCTGATTGCCTTCGGCGGCGTAGCTGGCCAGCAGCTTCGCGGTGGCCGCCGCCCGGTCGTTGTCGAAGTTGACCAGGATGTCGTCGGCAATCAGCGGCAGGGCGACCAGTTGCTCGGCGTAGACCGCGGCCAGCGCCAACCGCATCGCCAGATAGAGCTGCTCCTTGGTGCCGCGCGAGAGGGCTTCAGGACGCTTGCGCTTGCCGCCCTTGCTTTCCTCGACCATCAGGTCGGTGGTCCCCAGGGGCGCCAGGACGCGGGCGTAGACGCCACGGGTCATCGCCGCGAAGTACTTCGACGCCAGGGTCAGGACGTCGGGTTGCCGTTGCTCCTCGTAGACCTGCTTGGCGAGGTCGAAGAGGGCGGCGGTAGCCGTGTACTCCGCCCAGGCGGCGACCGCTTCGGCGAGATCGGCGCGGGCTTGCTCGCGCTGCAGCAGCAGCTCGCCGAGCTCGGCATCGCCTTCCAGGTGGTCGATTCGCTCGGCGACCCCGCCGAGCTGCTCGTTGATGCCGTCGCGTTGCGCCTGGATGGCGGCGACCGCGGTCTCGGCGTCGTTCGCCAGCCGCTGGATCTTGTCGACGTCGAGGCTCTCGAGCCGGGCGCGCAGCGCCTCCACCCCCTCTTCTCCGGCGCCGGCGCGCAGCGCGGCGCGTGCCTGGGCGTGCTGGTGCATCTCCTTGACCAGCCGCTGCTGCTGCTCCTCGAGCGCGACCAGCTCCGCCTGCAGCGCCTCGAGCTCGGCGGCGATCGGCTCGACGGCGGCGAGGGGCTCGTCTTCCAGCGGCACTGTGTCGCGGCCCAGGTCGGTGAGCAGGGCGTTGACACGACCGCAGGCCACCGCCAGCTCGCCGAGCGCCTTGTCGCGGCTGGCGGCCGCCGCCTGGCGCTTGCGGGCGACGTCCTGGGCCTCGCGGAGCCGGTCGAGCAGGTCGAGGGCGCCGTCGAGGGTGAGGTCGTTGCCGAGCCCCTGCGACTCGAGCCAGCGGCGCCATTTCTTCCGCTTCTCCCCGAGCGACTCCTCGGCAAGCCGGTGTTGCTCCCATAGCGTGGTCTCGCGGTCGGCGGCGGCGAGGCGGTCGTTGTCGATCTGCTGGCGGCCGCGGTAGCGCAGCCAGGAGACGACGACGCCGGCGATGAACCCGGCGGCGGCCACCGCGCCGGTGGCCACCAGACGGAGGGGCAGCGGCATGAAAAAGGAGGAGAACAGGGTCAGCAGCACGGCGACCCCCCAGGTGAGCATGACCGCTTCGCGGCTGATCGGGTCGCGGCGGTTGACGATCGTCTCGTAGGTATCGTGGGCCTCGGCGGCGCGGGCGGCGATGCTGTCGATCTCGGCCTCGACCTCACGGAGCTCGGTCGCCTGATCGCGCGCCGCCTCCCTTTGCTCGAGGCCTGCTTCGGTGGCCAGTATGCGCCCGACATCCCACCCGGAGCCCAGGTCCTGGAGGTATGAGCGTAGGGCCACGTCCGCGGCGTCGGCGTCGCTGCCGTGCTTGTCGGCCGCGGCCCGCAGCTCGCGCAAACGGGGGACGGTGGCGAGAGCCGTGCGGATCCGCCCGGCGTCGCGCAAGAGGGCGTTCTGCCGGCCGCTCAACAGATCGGCCGGCGCGGCGTCGCCGGCAAGGGCTTTCGGCACCCCCAGGGCCTCGAGCGATGATTCGGCGGCCAGCAGCTCCTCGTAATCGGCCCAGCAGCTACGGGCGCGGCGCGCCGCGTCGAGCTCGCCCTGGCGTGCCGCCAGCTCCGCGTTGAGCTCCAGCAGGCGGGCGTGCAGGGCGTCGCTTTGCTGCAGGAGCTTGGCGTGCTCCTCGGGGCGCTGCTGCAGGGGCTCGAGGCTGCGCTGCAGGGCCTTGAGCTCGTCGAGGCGCCTGGAGACCCGCTGGTTGCGTCCGCGGGGCAGGTAATACTCGCGACGGCGCGCCTCGAGGCTCTCCCGGAAGCCGATGGGGTCGGTGCCGGCGGCGGCCATACCGGCGCTGTAGATGTGGGTGGCGATCTGCTCGTTGTGCAGGCTGTCGATCTTCTGCAGCTCCGTGAGCCCGAAGGCGAAGACGTTCTCGTAGAGCTCGCGGGTGGTGCCGCCGAGGAGCCGCGACAGCGTCCGCTCGGGGAGCGTCTCGCCATCGGCGCCGCTGATCCGCAGGGCGCCCGGCGAGCTGCGATCGTCGATGCGGACGATCCGGTAGCTCTTGCCCTTGGAGTCGATCTCCAGGTAGCCACCGTGCTTGCCGCCGCGCAGCGGCTCGTAGCGCTCGGGGTGGTTGCGCTGCCGGAAGCCGTACAAGACGGCGCGCGCGAAGCTCATCAGCGTCGTCTTGCCGCCCTCATTGGGGGCCAGGAACACGTTCAACCCCGGGTCGAGGTCGTCGAGGGTGAGGTCGCGCCAGATCCCAAAGCCGTCGATGTGGAAGCGGCGGAAGATCATGGCTCCTCGCCGTGGTCGGCAAGCAGGCCCTCGATCGCCAGGATCTGGGCGCGGCGCAAGAGCTTCGGCCACTCGATGGTCTGCCAGGGGTCGCTGCCGAGCATCGCCGTCAGCTCGGGGTCGTCGAGCAGCTTGGCGAGGCCGTCACGAACCGCGACGCTGACCTCGTCGGGCGCCTGCAGCTCGAGCTCGCCGCCGATCTCCGCATGACCGAGTCGCGGTGGGGCCTGGCGTGCCCTTTCGGCGAGCCGCAGGAGGTCGCCGAGAAGGTCCTGCTGCTGCAGGAGCTGCTCGAGGTCGCGCTGTGGCCGGGTCGCGACCTCGACGCGCTGCAGCCAGACGGCGCCGGTGACCGGCTCCGGGGCGTGCTCCTTGCGGAGCGCCTCGGTCAGCTCGGCGACCAGGCCGGGGCGGCGGAGCGGCTCGTGCAGCGGGCCGCTTCCCCCCAGCGTCCACAGCACGATGTGCAGCCGATCGGGGGCTTCTGCCGCGATCTCGGCGCTGATCGTGGCGAAGCTCGCCATCAGGTCGTCGATCGAGACGGCCTCGTCGATCGGCGTCCGGGCGCGCTGCCAGCGCACCGTGTCGGTCCATACCGGCTTCAGAGAGACGGCGCCCGCGGCCGATACCTCGACGAGAGTGGCGCCGCGCGGCCCCAGCTCCCTCATGTGCAGCCCCTGGATGTTGCCGGGGTAGTGGACCCGCGGCCGCTCGCCGCGCAGCGTCTCGCGCTTGTGGACGTGCCCCAGGGCCCAGTAATCGAAGCTCCGCGCCGCCAGATCGTCGAGCGAGCAGGGCGCGTAGGCGCGATGCCCCGGACGGCGGCCGACGTTGGCGTGCAGCACGGCGATCGAGAACGGGCCGCGTGGCTGGCGCGGGAACCGCTCGGCCAGGTTGTCGACGACCTCGGGGGAACCGTAAGAGATCCCGTAGACGTGGGCGAGGACCTGAGCGCCGCGCATCAGCGGCAGCACCTCGGCTTCGGAGGCGAAGAAATGCACCGATTCCGGGTAGACGATGCTGGCGACTGCGCTTCCCAGCGGGTCGTGGTTGCCGGCGGCGATCAACGTCGGGATGCCGGCCTCGTGGAGCCGCTGCAGGCGGTCGCGGAGCTGGATCTGGGCGCGCAAGTTGCGGTCGGCGGCGTCGAAGACGTCGCCGGCCATGATGACCGCGGCAACGCGGCGCTCGATGGCCGTCGAGACGATGCGGTCGAGCGCCCGGACCGGGGCCTCGCGGAGCTTCTCGCCGAGCTCGTCGGGAAGGTCGGCAAGCCCTTGAAACGGGGCCCCCAGATGGAGATCGGCACAGTGAAGAAAGGAAAACGCCGGCATCAGGTCGCCAATCGAGGAGACCGACCGAGCGCAACGCCGGAGGCGCCGGCCTCCCCGCGCCCGGAGCGTGGGGGCGGCGGGGGACACGGGCTAACGCAGGGCGCCAGACCCATCACACTTCCACCACGGACCGTCAGGATTCTTTGTTCTTCTGCTTGAGCTGCGAAGGCTTCGGGCCGTGCCTCTGGCGGGCCCGAGTCTGCTCTTGGCTCCGCGAGCGCGGCTTGCCGTGCGTCTGGCGCCAGATCTTGCCGCGTCGCGTCCGTCGATCACCTTTGCCCACGGATCTCTCGAAATCGATAGGGTTGGATGCCTGGAAACGTCCGAGACTCTCGCACGCGGGCCGCATTCGGAGCAAGCGGTCCGGTCACGTGGCTCGCCGCCGCCGCCGGCGGCGTGCCACGCGGAACATCAGCGGCCGGATTGGGCGGCAGCGCGTGGGTGAAGCGGCGGGCGATGCATGGTGAGCGGAGTCATCGACGGCGCTCACGGAGCGTGGCCAGGATGTCATCGAGGCGAACGCCCGTCGGACGGCAGGCGACCAGAGCATGGTAGAGCAGATCGGCGGCTTCCTCCGCCACCCGGGCCGGGTCGTCGTCGGCGCAGGCGACGGCCAGCTCGCCGGCTTCTTCGGTGAGCTTCTTGAGGCGCAGGTTGCGGTCGTCCAACAGCCGCGCCGTGTAGCTGCCGGAGGCCGCCTGGCCGGTCGCTCCGGCGGCCCGCTCCTCGGTCCGGCCGTCCGCTCCGGCGGCTCTTTCCTCGGTCCGGCCGCTCGCTCCGGCGGCTCTTTCCTCGGTCCGGCCGTCCTCGACGCCGGGGGCGGGCTCGGTTCGGCGCGCTCCTGCGGCTGCTCGTTCCTCGATCACGCCGGCGAGCTCGACGAGCAGGGGAGGGGCCCCGAAGCAGCTGTCGGCGCCCGTGTGGCACGTCGGCCCCGCCGGCAGCACCAGCGCCAGCGCCGCGTCGCGGTCGCAATCGACGTGCAGCGAGACCAGCTTCAACCGGTTGCCGCTGGTCTCGCCCTTGCGCCACAGCGCCTTGCGCCGGCGCGAAAAGAAATGAACCTCGCCGGTCTCGAGGGTCGCTTCCAGCGCCTTGCGGTCGGCGAAGCCGAGCATGCGCACCTCGCCGCTGTCGGCGTGCTGGGCGAGCAGGGGGACGAGCCCACCGCCCTTCGAGAAATCGATCGTTTGGAGCTTTTCGCGGCTGTCGATGATCATGGGCCCGATCGGGGTTGTCCGGCGCCGAGGACCTCGCGGACCTCGGCGGCCAGCAGGGAGTTGGTGGAGATGCCGCTGTCGGAATGCTGCGTCGCCGCCCCGGACCAGTCGGTGTAGACGCCGCCGGCTTCCTCGACGATCGGCTTGAGCGGCGCGGCATCCCAGCGGGCGAGCACCGGATCGATCATCGCCTCCGCCCGGCCGGTGGCCACCAGGGCGTGACCGTAGCAATCGCCCCAGGTGCGCACCACGCCGGCGCGATCGCGCAGCGCCCGCCAGCCGGCGGCGTTGCCATGGCCCTCGATCTCACGGGCGTCGGTGCAGGTGATCAGCGCGTCGTTCAGCCGGGAAACGGTCGAGACCGCGGCGCGCGAGCCGTTCCAGAAGCAGCCGGCGGAGCGGGCGGCGGCCACCGTCTCGCCGAGGGCCGGGAAGTGGAGGACGCCGACGATCGCCTCGTCGCCCTCCTCGACGGCGATCATGACCCCGTAGAGAGGCACGCCGTGGATGAACGAGATCGTCCCGTCGATGGGGTCGAGGATCCAGCGGCGGCGGGCCTCGGAGCGCTCGGTGCCGAGCTCCTCGCCGATAATGCCGTCGCCCGGGTAGCGCCTGGAGATCAGCTCACGGGCGAGGGTCTCGGCGGCGCGATCGGCGATGGTGACCGGCGAGGCGTCGGCCTTGATCTCCACCTGCAGGCGGCGCTGGAAATGGGTCAGCGTGGTGGCGCCCGCCTGGCGCGCCACCTCGAGGGCGAACTCCAGCAGCAGCTCGGGGGTTTCGGGCTTCACACTGCCTCCTCCTGGATCCGAACCGGGAGGCCGGCGCCGGCGAGGGCCCGTTTGACCTCGCCGATACTGACGAGGCGATCATGAAAGATGCCGGCCGCCAGGGCGGCGTCGGCCCCGGCGATCAGGAAGGCGTCGCACAGGTGGGCCGCGTCTCCGGCACCGCCGCTGGCGACCACCGGGACCAAGACCGCGTCGACGACCATGCGGGTCAGCTCCAGGTCGTAGCCATCGCGGCCGCCGTCGCGGTCGATGGCCGTCAATAGGATCTCGCCGGCGCCGCGGGCAGCGCACTCGCGGGCCCAGGCGACGGCGTCCAGATCGGTCGGGGTGCGGCCGCCGTGGGTGTAGACGCGGTAGCCGCTGGCCACCGGCGCCCGGCCGCCGGCGACGGGCGACGGGCGGGCAGCGCCGGCTTCTCCCGGAATCGCCCGGCCGCGCTCGAGCTTGGCGTCGATGCTGGCGACGATACACTGGCGGCCGAAGCGCTCGGCCGCCTCCTCGAGCAGCGCCGGGTTGCGAACCGCCGCAGTATTGATGCTGACCTTGTCGGCGCCGGCCCGCAAGGCCAGGCCGATGTCGTCGACGGAATCGATCCCGCCTCCCACCGTCAGCGGCACGAAGAGCTGCTCCGCGGTGCGGCGGACCACCTCGTGCATGGTCTTGCGCCCCTCGTGAGAGGCCGAGATGTCGAGGAACACGACCTCGTCGGCGCCCTCTTGCTGGTAGCGAGCGGCGAGCTCGGCGGGATCGCCGACCTGCCGCAAGTCGACGAACTTGACCCCCTTGACGACCTCGCCGTCGCGCACGTCGAGGCAGACGATGACGCGCTTGCAGAGCATTTAGTGCTCCGTACCGTAAATACGAGGATGTTTGCAGGTCGTCCGCACTTAGTCCTCCAGCCGTTCGAGCTGGACGGCGCCCTTGGTGCTGAAGACCGCGTCGGTCTGGCGCAGTGCCTCCCGTAACGCCAGGCCGAGCGCCTTGAACGCCGCCTCGACGACGTGGTGGCGATCGTTGCCGCGCAGCACCCTGACGTGCAGGGTGGTCGCCGCCGCGGCCGCCAGCGAGCGCATGAAGTGATCGTAGTGGCGGTCGGGCAGGGGGCCCTCGTACCAGCTCCTGCCGCCGGCGTCGAGCACCACCTGCACCACGGCGTCGTCCATCGGCACGGTGGCCTCGCCGTAGCGCCCGCACGCCGCCGGAATCTCGTCGAGCAGCGCCGCGCCGACGGTGATCGCCACGTCCTCGATCAGGTGGTGGGGCAGGTCGCCGCTCGCCCGGACGTCGATCTCCAGCCCGGCGTAGCGGGCGAGGGTGATCAGCATGTGGTCGAGAAAAGCGTCGGTCGTCTGCGCGTTCGACTCGCCGCCGCCGGGGCGGAGGTCGACGGTGACGTCGGTTTCTCGCGTCTTCCTGCGTATCTTGCTCATGATTGGAACTCCTCGGCGACGGCGCCGGGATCGACGGCGCCGGTGTACAGGGCGGTGCCCACGACCGCAGCGGGGATGCCCGCGGCGGCCAGGTTGCGGAGGTCTTGGATGGACCCGACACCGCCGGCGGCGATGACCGGGACGGGGGTCGCGGCGGCGACGCGGCCGAAGAGGGCGGCGTCGATCCCCGAGAGGCTGCCCTCGCGGCCGACGTCGGTAACCAGCAGGCCGGCGAGCGGGAGGCGGGTGAGGCGCTGCAGGAAATCGGCCACGGGGACGCCGGTATCGCGCCGCCAGCCGTGGCTCACGACGGTCTCGCCGCGCAGGTCGGCGGCGGCGACGACGCGCCCGGGATGGCGGGCGGCGGCGGCCGCCATCCAGTCGGGGTCACTGACCGCGCGGGTGCCGACGATGACCCGAGCGGCGCCGGCGTCGAGCCAAGCGTCGATGTCCTGGTCGGTGCGGATGCCGCCGCCGATCTGCACCGGTATGTCGACGGCGGCGAGGATTCGCCGGGCCTCGTCG
The DNA here is from genome assembly GCA_036398215.1 of Acidobacteriota bacterium. Classification (GTDB taxonomy): domain Bacteria; phylum Acidobacteriota; class UBA890; order UBA890; family UBA890; genus DASWHK01. The sequence goes on from DASWHK010000309.1 coordinate 10,646, forward strand.
CGGTTCGAGCCGCTGTCGAGGGCGCCGTCGAGGTCGACCACGTGCAGGGCGCGGAACCCCAACGACGCGAAACGGAGGGCGATGGCAACGGGATCGTCCGCAAGCCGGAGGCGCTCCTGCTCGGGCCGGCCACCGATGAGCTGGACCACCCGTCCTTCCCGCAGGTCGATGGCGGCGTAGGCGATCATCGGGCCGCCTCCGCCAGCC
>DASWHK010000310.1:0-4090 GCA_036398215.1 Acidobacteriota bacterium
GCCGCCCGGCCCGCCTGATCCACCCGACCCGCCCGGCCCGCTCGACCCGTTGCCGCCGCCCTCCGGCCCCTCCCCCATCTCCTTTTCGAGCAGCGTGACGCCCTCGGTCATCCACTTCGGCGCCGGCTCGCCCTTCAGGTAGTGGTTGAAGAACTGGAAGAAGCGGACGGTCAGGTCGCGGCGGTTGGCCATGCGGCGCAGGCCGTGGCCCTCGCCGCGGTAGGCGAGCAGCACGGCGCTCTTGCCGTTGAAGCGCAGAGCGTTGTACATGCCCAGGCCGTGGAAGAAGGCCACCGTCGGATCGTCGGTGCCGTGCATGATCAGGAACGGCGCGGTGGCATCGGGGGCATGGGTGATCCCCGACTCGAACCTGTACATCTCGGGGTTCTCCCACGGCGAGACGGCCTCGCGACCCTGGCCGTACAGGTAGTAGGAGTGGCCATTGGCGCCGCTGCCGCCGTCGATGCCGTAGGCCCAACCCCAGTTCTGGTTGAAGTCCTGGTACAGGTCGGTGACGCCGGCCCCCATGGCGACGGCCGCGAACATCCGCGATCGGGTGCCGATGAAGGCGGCGCCCTCGCCGCCGTAGCTGTGCCCGTTGATGCCGATGCGCTCGGGATCGACATAGCCCATCTCGATCACCTTCTGGACCGCCGCCTCGACGCACTCGAGCATGTCGGAGTGCGAGGCGCCCGTACGGAAGTGGATGTCGGGCAGCATCGTGATGTAACCCTCGCTGACCGCCTGGATCGGCGACGACCCCATGCCGGTGAGGTACGACGGCGACGAGTACCGGTGCAGGTTCTGCGAGTTCCTCTCGTAGAAGGTCACCAGCATCGGCCGCTTCTCGCCCGGCTGGTAGTCGTCGGGCAGCGCCAGGATGCCCTGCAGCCGCTTGCCGTCCTTGTTCTCGAAGTCGAACAGGATGCGGCGGCCCCACATGAGCTCGGCCTGCTGCGGGTTGATGTCGGTGATCTTCGTCGAGGCGCTGAGGTCGGGTCCGGAGACGCGCAGGTCGGGGAACTCCGAGAACGTCTCGCGGGTGAACAGGAACTTGTCGGCGTCGGCGGCCTTGGTCGGCGTGCTGAAGGAGGCGTCGTCGTAGACGAGCTCCCTCAACTGCCCGCCGGCGAGCTCGTAGAAGCCGTCCTCCTTGGTCCATTCGCCGTAGGCGCTCAGCGTGATCGGCTCGGAGAGGTCGACCGCGCGGCGCACCCCGCCGCGGCCGCCACGGCCACCGCCACCGCCCTCGTCGTCGGGATCGATCTCGACGTAGCGGAAGCGGATCTCGTCGGCGCTGCCGCGGCCGTTGGTGAGGTTGCGGGCGTCGGAGCCGTCGAGCGGCACCACCCAGAGGTCGTACTGCGACTGGGCGATGATCGCCGGCTCGTCTTCGCTATAGCCCTCGATCCCGTAGGCGGACTTCGGACCCGGATGGTCGTCCTCGAGATCGACGAAGATGTCGGCGCTCGCCCCGCCCAGCGTGCGGCTGGTGCCGGCGTCGAGGTCGTAGGCCTGGAACTCGTCGTCCTTCCAGTACAGGAAGTAGCGGCCGTCGGGCGAGATGCCGAACAGGTTGCCGCCGATCAGCTGGTTGCGCAGCATCAGCGTGCGCTCGCCGGTGGTCGTATCGACCCGATAGATGTCGGCGGCGTCCGGGTTGTAGTCGTGGATGTAGGCGCGGGGGTCGCGGCCCACCGCCCAGCGGCCCTCCTCCGCCACCTCGAGGTCGCGCATCGTCTCGTCGGCCAGCTTGATGAACTTGGCGGCGGCGACGTCGAAGGCCTGCTCGTAGGTGAAGTTTCGATCGGCCTCGGCGCGCCGCATCTGCACCGACTGGAGGCGCTCGTCGACGGTGTTCCAGACGTCGACGTCGGCGACCTCGTCGTCGTCGTCGTCGTCGCGGTCCGGGATCTCCGGCATCTGCTCCTTCATGCCGAAGAAGACGCGAGCGCCGTCGGAGCTCCAGCGCAGCGGCGCGCGGTCGCTCACCACCCAGCCGTCGGGGAAATCGGCTGCGGCGTCCGGATCGAGGATCACCGGCGCCGGCGCGGCGGCGCCGTCGAGCGCCGTGCGCACGTCCGGGAAGGCGATCAGCAGGTTGTCGCGCTCGCGCATTCCCTCGACGGGGTCGCCCTTCAGGACCGCCAGCGCCGTGCCCTCCTCGTCCCAGGTCAGCCGGTTGTAGCTCTTGGCGTCGTTGTCGAGCGGGTGCATCCGCCGGTTGTCGAGGTCGAGGACGAACAGGCCGTTGGCGTCCTTGGGCGCCGCGTCGACGGTGTAGGCGAGCAGGTCGCCGGCGTCGTTGAAGGCGACGTCGCCGACGTTGCCGAAGAACTGGTCGCGGCCGCTGGCCAGGTCGTGGACGATGACGTCGACGCCGCGCGGGCGCTCGGCGGCATCGTTGCTCGACCCGCCGCCCCCCTGTCCGCCGCCGCCGTTGCCGCCCCGTCCTCTACCGCCGCCGGCCGCCTCGGCCGGACGCCGCCGCAGCAGCAGATGGCGCGAGTCATCGGAGAACACGAAGGTCTGGATGTTCTGCCACGAGCGGACGTCACCGGTCGCCAGGTTGCGGAGCTCGACGCGCCGCGGCTCGTCCTCTTCCTCTTCTTCTTCACCTGTTTGCGGCTGCTGGCCCGCAGCCGCGCCCTGCCCGCCCCGGCCGCGGCCGCCACGCCCCCCGCCCCCACCGCTCGGATCGACCTGATAGGCGATCCAAGCCGAGTCGTCGGAGAACCCGCCGCCGCTGCCGTTGGCAACCTCGATGTCCTGGTCGGTGTCGAGGTCGAGCAGGTGGAGGATCGGCTTGGCGTCCTCGTTGGCCACGTTGGTGAAGCGCACCACATAGCTCACCCAGCGGCCGTCGGGCGAGATCTCCTCGTCGCTGAGGCTGCGCCAGCGCGAGTAGTCGTCGACGGTGAGGGCCTTTTTCTGGGCCGCCGGGACGGTTGCCTCCGACGTCGACGTCGCCGTCGTCGCCCCCGACGCCGTCGTCGGCGCAACCTCGGGAAGCGCCGCCGTCCAGGCCTGGGGAAGCGCACTTACGGGACCGAACAATACGAAAACGGCGACGGCGAGAAAAGCCAATTGCCAGCGCCTGGCGGATCCGACGGCTACGTGACTCACGGGGGGGCTCCTCTTCGAGCGGGGATCGTGGTGGCTGACCGCCGGGGAATATTACTCCCAGCGCCGGGATTCGAGAAAGGAGAGCCCGCTGGGTCGGCTATTGGGAAGCCGGCTTGGCGCGAACGCCTCCCGGCGCGGGCGAGGCGGCGATGAGTACCGAGGCCACGGGCTTCCGCATTTCATTCGATGCGGCCGCGCCGCATGATGCAGACGAGCTCGGAGCCTCCGAACGCGGTTTCGGCCACGGTCATGCCGATGAGCCGGTAACCGGCATCCCCGGCTTCTCGCAGCTCCTCCTGCATGGTCCCGGTCTGCGAGGTCGCCAGCAGCTTGTACTCGTATCGGGGCGGGTCGACGCTGCTGTCCCGTTCCAAGATCACGACGACCTCGGAGCCGCCGAACGTCGAGGAGAAGACGGTCTGCCCGACATACGAGAACCCCGCGTCGCTGGCCTCCTGCAGCTCTCGCTGCATCGTCGACGTCCGGGACGTCGCCAGCAGCCTGTACTCGAACCTGCCGGGCTCGGCGGTCTCTGGCGTCCGCGACATGACCACGACGACTTCCGAGCCGCCCCAAGCGGTGTCTCCACCCATGACGTTGGCGAATCGATAGCCCTGGTCCGCCGCCTCCATCATTTCCTCTTGCGCCGAAGAAGTCCTCTTGGTCGCGAGCAGCAGGTACTCTTGCTGTTCGTTCGCCTGTTGGGTTCCGTTGGCGCCGACACCGTTGGCTGCCCCGGTAATGGCGAGCGCCGACAGAAGCCCAAGCAACAGCGCGACAGCGAATCCTGGTCGCATGGCACCGATCTCTTGACGGTGAGAGGGGAAAAGCTCGGGCCGAATCTATCACGGACCGGCCGCCAAGCGGCCGGCGCCGATCATGAAGGCTGTCATCGTGCTCCAAACACACAAGTTGATGCGGCCGCCGTGGCCCTTCCCGACCTTCGTTGCCGCGCCGGGGAGCC
>DASWHK010000311.1:0-3650 GCA_036398215.1 Acidobacteriota bacterium
GAACATGACCCGGCGCGCAAAGGAAATTCAGGCGGCCAAGGAAGCCCGGGGCGACTGCCGGATCAAAGGCCATATCTCCGAGGCCGGCGAGCGCCTCTACTTTCGTCCGGGCGACCGCTCCTACGAGTGGGTGTGGATCAGCGAGGCCAAGGGCGAGCGCTGGTTCTGCAGCGCCGACGAGGCCGAGGCCGCCGGCTGGCACGCGGCCGTGGACTAGCCGGAGCGTCGCCCCTTGGTCTCGGCCAGGGCGATTCCGGAAAGTATCAACACGAGTCCGGCGAGCGCCGTCCAGGCCGGGCGTTCGCCGAGGAACAGCATGCCGACGAGAACCGCCCAGGCGGGAATCAGGTAGTTGATGAGGGAGAGGAAGCTCGGCCCGGCCAGGGTGATCAGTTTGAAGTAGACCACCGTCGCCGCCGCGGTGGAAACGACGCCGAGCACGACCACGGCGATCAGCGCGGACGCGGGGATCTGTCGCAGGTCCGGCAGGCCGGTGAGGGCGGACGCGGGCACCGTCACCAGGCACGCCGCCAGGGCCACTCCGGCGGCGGCGACCAGCGCGTCGCTCCTCGGCCTGCGGCGCGCGATGATGGTATTGACGGCGTAGCAGACCGCGCCCCCCAGCACCGCCAGTTCCGACATCAGGATCGTGCCGCCGCCGCCGATCTCGAGCGCGGCCGCGGGCCCCATCAGCACCAGGATGCCGAGGAAGCCGAGCAGGAAACCGGCGGCCTTGAAGCGGTTGAGTCGCTCGCCGGCGACGAAAACGTGGGCCAGCATCACGGTCGAGAGAGGCATGATCGCCATCAGGATGCCGGCCAGGCCGCTGTCGATCCCCTGCTGGCCCCAGGAGATCAGCCAGAACGGGATGCAATTGCCGACGAGGGCCATGGCGGCGATGAACAGCCACAGCCGCGCGCTCCCCGGCAAGCCGCGCCGCGTGGCGGCGAGCAAGGCGCAGAGGACGAGGCTCGCCAGCACGAACCGCCCGGCGACCAGATCGAGCGGCGCGATCGCGGCGACGGCGATCTTGGTGAACAGGAAAGAGCTGCCCCACATGGCGACGAGAGCGAACAGCAGCAGCCAGTGAACGAGCGGGCGGTGCGCGGGCATGGGCATGCTCTGTCGCCAATAACGCCCGCCGGGTCAAGGCGCGGTTCTCCGGCCGGCTGCCGGTCGCGGCGAAGTTATTTCGCGACCGGGCGCCGACACGCTAGAGTGGGGAGCGTCCGGGCGATGGCCCCGGAGAGGAGGACCCCATGACGAGCGATGCCACCATCGAACTGTTCTCGGCTCGCGTCTGCCCCTACGCCCATCGCACCCGGCTGGTGCTGGCGGAGAAGGGGCTCGAGTTCGACCTGACCGAGATCGACTTCCAAAACAAGCCGGAGCGGTTCCTCAAGATCTCGCGCTACGGCAAGGTGCCGGCCATCGTCCACGACGGCAACGAGATCTACGAGAGCGCGATCATCAACGAGTACCTCGAAGAGGTCTTTCCCGATCCCCCGCTCATGCCGCAGGACCCGGGGCGGCGCGCCCAGGTGCGGATCTGGATCGATTTCTGCGACGACCATTTTCTCGACGACCTCTATGGCGCGATCAGGAATCAGGACGCCGGCAAGCACGCTGAGCTGAAGGCCAAGGTCGAGACACACCTGCGAACTCTCGAGGGCGCGCTCGCCCGCCTGAGCGGGGCGGGGCCCTACTGGCTCGGCCGTGAGGCTTCGCTGCTCGACTTCGCGCTCTATCCTTTCTTCGAGCGCCTGCCGGCCTGGGCGCACTACCGCGGGCTCGGCATTCCGGACGATTGCCCGCGCCTCGCCGGATGGTTCGCCGCCATGGCCGAACGGCCCTCGGTCCGCGCGATCGCCAACACCCCCGAGTACTACATCGAGCGCTATCAGAACTACGCCAAGGTCGTGCTTGCGGCTTAGCCCGCCGCTCGAGATAGCGGCCGACGGCGGCCCGGTCGGGCCGCGCCAGAGCCCTCCCGAAGAGCTTCCGCGCGGCCTGAAAGGTCGGGTCTGAGACAGCGCCGGGCGACGGGCTCGTGCCAAATTGCGCTAGGTCTGTCCGGCGTTTCGGATCATGCTGTGCGTCGCCGGAGAGGCGGAGGCCGAGAAGCACATGCGGCGAAAAAGTCAGCATCGCGGCGACCGCCAGCGCGATCCCGCCGCGATCCGCCAATTGCCCTGGCGCCAGGTGGTCAATCCCTACCGGCCGCTCGAATTTCTCAGCGCCGATCAGGTCGAGACGATCCACCAGGCGTCGCTGAAACTGCTCGAGGACGTCGGGATCGAGTTCATGAGCCCGCGGGCGCTCGACGTCTTGGCCGGAGCCGGCGCCGACGTCGACCGGGAGCGGCAGCTGGTCCGCTTCGACGGCGCCTTGATAAAGCAGCTTGTGGCGCTGGCGCCCTCCAGCTTCACGCTGACGCCGCGCAACCCAGAGCGCCGCCTCAGCGTCGGCGGCAACGTGGTCTGCTTCTCCACCGTCGGCGGGCCGCCCAACGTGCACGACTGCGAGCGCGGCCGGCGGGCGGGGAACCTGCAGGACTACAGCGATTTCGTACGCTTGGCGCAAAGTTTGAACATCGTACATTATATCGGCAACCAGCCCTGTCCGCCGGTCGAGCTGCCGGCCGAGAGCCGCCATCTCGACTGCTACCTGGCGGCCATCACCTATTGCGACCGGGTCTACCAATGCACCGCCATCGGCGCCGAACGGGCGATCGACGGCATCGACATGATGGCGATCGCGCGCGGCCTCTCGCGCGAAGAAATGGTCGACTCGCCGGGCACCCTGACCAACATCAACTGCAACTCGCCGCGCCGCTACGACGGCCCCATGTGCGAGGGCCTGATGGCGATGGCCGATTACGGCCAGGGCGTCGTGGTGACCCCGTTCACCCTGATGGGCGCGATGACGCCGGTGACGACGGCCGCGGCGCTCACCCAGCAGAACGCCGAGGCGCTGGCCGGCATCGCGCTCACCCAGGCGGTCAAGCCGGGGACGCCGGTGGTCTATGGCGGCTTCACCTCCAACGTGGACATGCGCTCGGGCGCGCCGGCGTTCGGGACGCCGGAAAACGCCCGGGCGACGGTCGCCGGCGGCCAGTTGGCGCGCCGTTACGCGCTGCCCTACCGCTCGAGCAACGCCAACGCCAGCAACGCGGTGGACGCCCAGGCCGCCTACGAATCCGAGATGTCCATCTGGAGCGCCGTCATGGGCGGCGTCAATCTGCTCTATCACGGGGCGGGTTGGCTCGAAGGCGGGCTGACCGCCTCGTTCGAGAAGTTCGTGCTCGATGCCGAGCTGTTGCAGATGTTCAGCGAAATGCTGCGGCCGATCGAGGTGAACGAGGCGACCCTGGCGCTGGACGCGATCGGAGCGGTGCAGCCCGGCGGCCACTTCTTCGGCTCGCCGCATACCATGGAGCGCTACGAGACGGCGTTCTACCAGCCCCTGCTGTCGGACTGGCGAAACTACGAGACCTGGGAGGAGGCCGGCAGCCCGACCGCCACCCAGCGCGCGACCGCGATCTGGAAGCAGCTGCTGAAGACGTACGAGCAGCCGCCGCTGGACCCCGCCGTTGCCGAGGAGCTCGAGGCTTTCGTGCGGCGCCGCAAGGACGAGATCAAACGTCAGGC
>DASWHK010000312.1:0-10572 GCA_036398215.1 Acidobacteriota bacterium
CTGACGGTCAGCTTCGCGGCGATCGATTGGGCGATGTCGCTGGAGCCCCACTGGTTCTCGACGATCTACGGGATGCTCTTCGTCGCCGGCCAGGGGCTGGCGACGCTCGCCTTCGCCACCGTGGCGCTGGTCATGCTCGCCGACCTGCCGCCGCTCGTCGCCGTGGTGCGACCGAAGCACTTCCACGACCTCGGCAACCTGACGCTGGCGTTCGTGATGCTGTGGGCGTACATGGCCTACTCGCAGTACCTGATCATATGGTCGGGGAACCTGCCCGAGGAGATCACCTGGTACCTGCATCGCGGCGCCGGCGGCTGGCAGTACCTCGGGGTGGCGTTGATCTTCCTGCACTTCGCGCTGCCGTTCCTGTTGCTGCTCTCGCGGCGCACCAAGCGGAGCGGCGAGGCCCTGCTGCGGGTGGCGCTGCTGCTGCTGGCGCTGCGCTTCGTCGACATCTACTGGCTGATCGCCCCGGCGTTCTCGCCGCGCCGCTTCACGTTCGGCTGGCTGGACGTGGTGCTGCCGGTGGCGATCGGCGCCCTCTGGATCGCGGCGTGGACCCGCAACCTCGAGTCGTGGTCACTGCTGCCCAACGATCCCAACATGGACGGGGGGAGCTGAATGTCCGCCGCCGACCGTCACGAGCACCCGAGCCGGGACCAGCTCCCCGAAGACTCGCTCGCCCGCGGCCACGAGCTGCGCGACTTCGGCGTGCTGGTGCTGATGGCGGCGCTGGGGGCGATCGGGGCGCTGGTGCTGGTCGTGTCGCTGGCGATGGCGCTGCTGCTCGATGCGCTGGCGGCTCGCGACGCCGATCGGCTGCCGCCGGCCGCGCCGCCGGCCGCGGCCGCGACGCCCCCGCAGCCGAGCCTCGAGGTCGACTCGGGAGCGCTGCTGGGCGAGCTGCGGACGGCGGAAGACGCCTTGCTCGACGGCTACGGTTGGATCGATCGCGAGCAGGGCAGGGTGCGGATCCCGATCGAGCGGGCGATGCAGATCATCGCGGAGCGCGGACGATGAGGGCGCCGGCAGCGGCTCTGATCACCTTTCTGCTGCTTTCGGTACCGCCGCCGGCGGCTTCGCAGCAGCTGCAGCCGGCCGAGGTCCTCGAGGCGGTCGGCATCGATCAGAGGCTCGGCGCCCGCCTGCCGGCGGGGCTGCGCTTCCGCGACGAGAGCGGCGCCGAGGTGCGCCTGGTCGACTACTTCGGCGACGGCCCGGTCATCCTGATGCCGGTCTACTACGAGTGCCCGATGCTCTGCTCGGTCGCCATCGAGGCGCTGGTGGCGGCCCTCAAGACCCTCGACCTGGAGGTCGGCGAGGACTTCGACGTCGTCACGTTCAGCATCGATCCGGGCGAGACGCCGGCGATGGCGGCGGCCGGCGAGCGCCGGGCGCTGGCCCGCTACGGCCGCGACCCGAGCGTCGCGGCGGGCGGCTGGCACGCGCTGGTCGGCGACCAGCAGTCGATCGGCGAGCTGACCGCGGCGATCGGCTTCCGTTACCTGTACGACGAGGATCGCGACGAGTACGCCCACGTCAGCGGCGTCATGGTGCTGACCCCCGACGGCCGCCTGGCCCGCTATCTGTACGGCGTCACCTACTCGGCGCGCGACCTGCGCCTGGCGCTGGTCGAGGCCGCCGGCGGCGGCATCGGCAGCGTCGCCGACCAGGTGCTGCTGCTCTGCTTCCACTACGATCCGGTGAGGGGTCGCTACGGCTTCGCGATCTGGAGCGCCATCCGGGTCCTCGGGCTCGCCACGGTGATCCTGCTGGGCTCCGGTGTCTGGCTGATGCTGCGGCGCGAGCGCCGCAACGAGGAGGGGACCGATGGGTGAGGGCTTCCCCCTGCTCCCCGAGAGCGCCTCGACGTTCGCCGCCGAGCTCAACCTCTTGTTCGGTTACCTGACGGCGGTCAGCCTGTTGTTCGCCGGCCTGATCTTCACGCTCGTCGTCGCCTTCGCCATTCGCTTCCGCCGCCGCTCCGAAGGCGACCGCCCGCAACCGCGAGAGGGGGACCTGCGCCTCGAGGCGCTGTGGACGCTCATCCCGCTGGCGATCGCGCTGAGCTTCTTCGGCTGGGGGGCCGACCTGTTCTTCCGGATGAAGAGCCCGCCCGCCGATCCGCTCGAGATCTACGTGGTCGGCAAGCAATGGATGTGGAAGGTCCAGCACCAGGAGGGACCGCGGGAGATCAACGAGCTGCACGTGCCGCTCGGCCAGCCGGTGAAGCTGACGATGACCTCCGAGGACGTCATCCACAGCTTCTACGTCCCGGCGTTCCGCGTGAAGCAGGACGTGCTGCCGGGGCGCTACACGACCCTCTGGTTCGAGGCCACCCGGACCGGCGAGTTCCACCTGTTTTGCGCCGAGTACTGCGGCACCGAGCACTCGCTGATGGGCGGCCGGGTGGTGGTGATGAGCCCCGTCGACTACCAGATCTGGCTCGGCGGCGGCCGCAGCGGCGAGTCGCTGGCGGAGGCGGGGGCGCGGCTGTACGACCGCCTCGGCTGCAACAGTTGCCACGACGCCGGACCGACGGCGCGCGGCCCGTTGCTCGAGGGCCTGTACGGCAGCGAGGTGGCGCTGGCCGGCGGCGGCACCGCGATCGCCGACGAAGCCTACCTGCGCGAGTCGATCGTCGAGCCGGGCGCCCGGGTTACCGCCGGCTACGACGAGATCATGCCGACCTACGCCGGGCAGATCAGCGAGGAGGGGCTGCTGCAGATCATCGCCCACATCCGGTCTCTTGGAGGTGCCCTCTCCTTGCCTGGCCCGGGCGAGCCGGGGGGCGCCCAGCCGTCGCTCCGCTCCGAGCCGGGTGGCGGGCAATGAGCGGCGCCGGTGGCGGCGATCGCCGGCGCGGCCGCTACGAGGGCGAGGTCGCCCGCGAGCACTACCTGAACGCCGCCTACGGGATCCGCACCTGGTTGCTGACCACCGACCACAAGCGGATCGCGCTGCTCTACCTGATCTCGATCACCCTGTTCTTCTTCCTCGGCGGGCTGTTCGCGGTGCTGATCCGGCTCGAGCTGCTGACCCCGCCCGGCGATCTGGTGCAGTCGGAGACCTACAACCGGCTGTTCACCATGCACGGGCTGATCATGATCTTCTTCTTCCTGGTGCCGTCGATCCCGGCGGTGTTCGGCAACTTCCTGTTGCCCTTGATGATCGGCGCCCGCGACCTGGCCTTCCCGCGCCTCAACCTGGCGAGCTGGTACGTGTTCACGGTCGGCGGCCTGTTCACGCTCGGCGCCGTGGTCGGCGGCGGCGTCGACACCGGCTGGACCTTTTACACCCCCTACAGCAGCACCTACGCCAACTCGGCGGTGATCCTGACGGCGCTGGGGGTGTTCATCACCGGCTTCTCGTCGATCATGACCGGGATCAACTTCATCGTCACCGTCCACAAGATGCGCGCCCCGGGGCTGACCTGGTTCCGCCTGCCGCTGTTCGTCTGGGCGCAGTACGCCACCAGCCTGATCATCGTCCTCGGCACGCCGGTGCTGGCCATCTCGATCACCCTGGTGGCGGTCGAGCGGCTGTTCCGGATCGGCATCTTCGACCCGGCGCTGGGCGGCGACCCGATCCTCTTCCAGCACCTCTTCTGGTTCTACTCCCACCCCGCCGTCTACATCATGGTGCTGCCGGCGATGGGGGTGATGAGCGAGGTGATCGCCTGCTTCGCCCGCAAGCGGGTGTTCGGCTACGCGTTCGTTGCCGCCTCCAGCCTCGCCATCGCCGTGCTCGGCTTCCTCGTCTGGGGGCACCACATGTTCGTCTCCGGCCAGTCGCTGTACGCCGGGATGATCTTCTCGGTGCTCAGCATGCTGGTGGCGATCCCGTCGGCGGTGAAGGTCTTCAACTGGACGGCGACGCTCTACGGGGGATCGATCTCGCTGGCGACGCCGATGCTCTACGCCCTGGGCTTCATCGGGCTGTTCACGATGGGCGGGCTGACCGGTCTCTTCCTGGCGACGCTGGCGGTCGATGTCCACGTCCACGACACCTACTTCGTCGTCGCCCACTTCCACTACATCATGGTCGGCGGCGCGGTGATGGGGTATCTCGCGGCGATGCACTTCTGGTGGCCGAAGATGACCGGCCGCCTGTATCCGGAGCTGTGGGGCAAGGTCTCGGCGGTGATCCTGTTCGTCGGCTTCAACCTGACCTTCTTCCCCCAGTTCGTGCTTGGCTACCTGGGGATGCCGCGCCGCTACCATTTCTATCCGCCGGAGTTCCAGGTGCTGAACGTGCTGTCGACCGCCGGCGCCTCGATCCTCGGCCTCGGCTACCTGATCCCGATGGTCTACCTGATCTGGTCGCTGCGCTACGGGCAGCGCGCCGGCCCCGACCCCTGGCGCGCCAAGGGCCTCGAGTGGACCGTTCCCTCGCCGCCGCCGGTGCACAACTTCGAAGCCACGCCGCGGGTCACCGAGGAGGCCTACGATTACGCTGCGGTCTTGCCTCCGGCGCCGTTGCCCGAGGAGGGTCGATGAGCGTCAGCCCGGCGCTGCAGCACCACTTCGACGACATGCAGCAGCAAAGCCAGGCGGCCGGCCTCGGCATGTGGCTGTTTCTCGCCACCGAGATCATGTTCTTCGGCGGCCTCTTCGCCGGTTACACGGTCTACCGCTGGCGCTTCCCCGCGGCGTTCGCCGACGCCAGCGGCCACCTCGACGTCCGGCTGGGCGCCGTCAATACCGCGGTGCTCATCCTCTCGAGCCTGACGATGGCGCTCGCCGTCCGCGCCGCGCAGCGCGGCCGCCGCCGGGGGCTGTTGCTCTTCCTGATCGTGACAATGGCGCTCGGCAGCGTCTTCCTGGGGATCAAGGCCAGCGAGTACGAGCACAAGCTCGAGGAAGGGCTGCTGCCGGGGCCCGGGTTCGTCTATCCGGGCCCGCAGGCCGGCGCCGCCGAGCTGTTCTTCGGCTTCTACTTCACGATGACCGGGATCCACGCGCTCCACATGGTGATCGGCATCGGCGTGCTGGCTATCTTGCTGGTCCCGGCGCGGCGCGGCGCCTACTCGGGCAGCTACTTCGCGCCCATCGAGCTGGCCGGCCTCTACTGGCACTTCGTCGACATCATCTGGATCTTCCTGTTCCCGCTCCTCTACCTGCTCGGCCAGGGGGTCCATTGAGCGGCGCATCCGGCCAGATCGTCCACAGGGTGGTTCCGGTAGGCGTCTACGTGGCCGTCTTCATCGCCCTCCTGCTGCTCACCGGCGCCACGGTCTGGGTGGCGCGCTACGACCTCGGAGCATGGAGCTTCCTGCACACCCCGGTGGCCCTGGCGATCGCCAGCCTCAAGGCGCTGCTGGTGGTCCTCTTCTTCATGCACGTGCGCGACAGCGAGCGGCTCGTCTGGGCGATCATCGCCGCCGGCCTGCTGTGGCTGGCGCTGCTGATCTTTCTGACCATGGGCGATTACGTCAGCCGCGAATCCGTAGTCCTTCCCCTGAGCATGAGCACGATGATGCCCGCCGGCCAGGACGGAGTATTCAACCGTCGCCGACCTGCCGGAGGGCGGCCTCGAGCGGCAAGCCTCGTGCCGCAACGCCCGATCGAGTCGCGCCCGCCGCTCCAGCAGATCTTGCATGGGCCGCGCAGGGTTTGCCGCTGTGCCGAATCCCAACCGGTCGCCCGGCAACGGTAACGGCCCGCGCGCCCGTGGCACATCCCTTGCTACAGGAAATACGAATGACGAGGAGCAGGAGCCGATGAAGGCCGAAGCCCGAAAAGACGAAACCGTCGCAATCGCGGTGCGGTCCGGGCGCCTCGCCGAGGAGCTCCGCGAGGAACGGCGGCGCATCGGACGCGAGCTCCACGACACCGTCTGCCAGGAGGTCACCGGGATCCGGCTGATGGCCGGGCGTCTGTTGCGGGAGATCGAGGAGCGTGACCCGGAGTTGGCGCCGCGCGCCCGCTGCATCGTCGAAGAGCTGGGTCGCGCCGGCGACCAGCTCCGCGACATCGCCCGCGGAATCTTCTCGTCTCCGGTCGAGGCCTGCGGCCTCGGTGGCGCCCTCGACCAGCTGGCGGCGCGGGTGCGGGCTCGGTCCGGCATCGATTGCCGCTTCGAGTGCGAGGAGCCGGTCGAGATCGCCGGCCAGGGGCGCGCCGCCGAGCTACTCCGAATCGCCCAGGAGGCGGTGACCAACGCCGTCCGCCACAGCGGCGCCAGCGAGATCGTGATCGCGCTGAAGCCGGCTGAAGATGGCTGGAAGCTGGAAGTCCGCGACAACGGCAGCGCCTTCCCGTTCGAGGAGGGCCCCCGTGGGGGCATGGGGCTGCAGACGATGCGCGACCGGGCCGACCGGATCCGCGCGTCGCTGCGCCTGGCGCCGCCGCCGGTCGGCCCCGGAACGCTGGTATCGTGCTCGTTTCCTGCTGGAGGGGACCATCCGACACCCGAGCAAGCCCACATGCTCACCCGGAGCACCGGAGTTGATGAGACCAGGGCCTGAGGTGGCCGGGAGGCCCCGTGTTCAAGACCGGCCGTGGTGGCCGGACGATGTTAGACGGCCGGACCGGAAGGAGGGCAACGTCCAGATGCGGGTTTCCGTCTCGGCACAAGACACCGCGGCGAAGCGCTCGGTGCTCATCGTCGAGGACCACCCGCTGGTGCGGCGGGGCTTCCGAGAGCTGCTTTGCGACGAGCCCGACCTGAAGGTTTGCGGCGAATCCGGAGCGTCCGAGGAGGCGCTGCGCCTCTTCCGCTCGGCGGCCCCCGATCTCGTGCTCGTCGACATCTCGCTGCCCGACGGCAGCGGTCTCGGGCTGGTCGAGAATCTCGTCGCCCTCGACGCCGATGCCAAAGTCCTCGTGGTTTCCGTCCACGACGACCCGCTCTACGCCGAAAGGGCGCTGAGCGCCGGCGCTCTCGGCTACGTCAACAAGCAAGAGGACGAGGCGATCTTGCTGCAGGCGGTGCGAAGCGTGCTGAACGGCAACGCCTACGTCAGCCCGGCGGTGTACCGGCGCTGGCCGGAGAGGTCCCTGCTTGGCGGCTGACCGCGGTCATGCAACGCCCCGCGACCGGCCCGAATCGCACCTCCGGCGTAGGACGGTCACCTACGGCATCTTGGAGCATTTGCCGACGGGTCTCGCGGAGGCGGTCAGCTATGTTGATGCGAGGCAAATGAAGGTTTCACGGCGGGTCGCGTCACGAGGGCGCGGCGCCGGCGAGCCAGAACGCAAAGACAGGACCCCACATGGCCCTACAGACGGCGAGGCAAGCGGACGATGAGGAAGGCATCAGCCTGCGGGACCTCGAGGCGATGGCCGACGTGCGACGGGAGGCGCTCGCCCGCGATCTCGAGAGCGCGGAGCCGTGCGCTTCGCTGTGGCTGGCCGTCATCCTGAGAGCGCTGCAGGACCTGGCTTTCTTGCGTCAGAAGGCCGGGAGGGAGCAGCTCAAGCCCCACGAGAGGAAGCGCATCGAGCGCATTCGCGAGTACGACCCGGCGGCGTTCTTCCTCGATCCTTGGTTCCGGGAGATTTGCGACCACATCGGCGTATCGGCGGACGCCGTCAGGCCCGGGGGCCTGTCGGGGACTCCGCCGCCTGCCTAGAATGAGCGGGCGGCCGAGCTGGTGATCTTGACCTCGCGGGGGGCTGTCGGAGAGCGTGGAGCAGCCATGCCTGGAAAGCCGAGAGAAGCCGCCTTCGTCGCCGATCAGGTCCCCCGAAGGCAGCTCGCCCGCCGCCTGTACGGCGCCTGGGAGGAGGAGCGCCGGCGAATCGCCGGCGAGCTGCACGACAGCGTCGGCGGCCAGCTGACCGGCGTGGAGATCATGGCGGCCTTGCTGCACAAGAGGCTCCAGAAGGAATCTTCACCCCACGCGGCGGCCGCCCAGGAGCTGCTCGAGAACCTACGCGAGGTCCACGTCCGCTTGCGGGCGGTGAGCCGCGGCTTGCTGCCGGTGGAAGACGATCCGCGCGGCCTGATGTCGGCGCTGCGCCGCTTGACGTCGATGAGCGATGAGCTCGACGGTATCCGCTGCCGCTTCGTGTGCGACGAGGAGGTCGAGATCTCCGACCCTTGCGTGGCCACCGGCCTCTATCAGGTCGCCGAGGAGGCGTTGCGCAACGCCGGCCGCCGCTCCGGTCCCGGTGAGGTCGCCGTCGAGCTGGCCCGCGCCGGCGACGAGATCACCCTGACGGTGCACGACGCCGGTGCCAGCCTCGCGGACGGGTCCGCGAACGGCCGCGGCATGGGATTGGAGAGCATGGCGCGGCGCGTCGACCTCATCGGCGGGCGCCTCGAGATCGAGCCCGCCGAGCCCGCCGGCACGCTTCTCCGTTGTATCGTGCCGGCGACGGACGGACCGGTATGATCAGGCCCGCGGCGTGGTGTTCTCTTCCGGAAACCCGGAGGTCTACGCGCGAAGGGCGCGGGAAGGCGGCGCGGTCGCCTTCGTTTCCAAGGGCATGGTCCTCGACGAGATCGTGCCCGCGATCCGCGCCGCGCTCGAGGAGAAGAACGATTGATACGCGTCCTGCTCGCCGATGACCATCCGATCGTTCGTGACGGGCTCAAGCGCCTGCTCGACGAGGAGGAAGGCTTGAGCCTGATCGGCGAGGCCGCCAGCTCCAGCGAGGCCTACCGCAAGGCGCTCGACAACAACGTCGACGTGTTGCTGCTCGACCTCGAGATGCCGGGGCGCGGCGGCCTCGACACCCTGCGCGAGCTGAAGCGGTTGAAGCCCCGGCTCCAGGTCCTGGTGCTCAGCCGCCACGACGAAGACCCCTACGCTGTTCGCTCGATTCGCGCCGGCGCTGCCGGCTATCTCACCAAGCACAGCCTCGCCGACGAGCTCGCCACGGCGATCCGCACGGTGGCGCGGGGCCAGCGATACATCACCGCCTCGGTGGCGGCGACCCTCGCCATGCATTTGCAGGCTCCCGAGGAGAGCAAGCTGCACGAGGCTTTGTCGGATCGTGAGCTGCAGGTCCTGTGCCTGATGGGCAGCGGCATGACCGCCACCGAGATCGCCGACGAGCTCTGTCTGAGCGTCAAGACGATCAGCACCTACCGGTCGCGGATCCTCGACAAGATGAGCCTCGAGAACAACGCCCAGCTCATTCGCTACGCCGTCGAGAACAAGCTGGTCTGACCCAGCAACCTCGCAACCTGACAGTGGCGTTAGCGCCGTGGTGACTGGGCACGTTCGGTGAATTGCGTGTCCTCTCGCCGCCGAGAGCTGCCTTTCTCGCGGGGCGGCCTCGAAAGACGGGCCGGCTCAAAGCAGTTCGCCGCCGCCCTTTTGCAGACAGGCGGGCTCGATGCAGATTACCCGCCCGATGCCCTTCCGCTGCAAACCCTGCAAGACGAGCGCATTTCTTGCAGAGAGGAACGGGCCGTGGCATGCATCAGAGACGCGAATCAAAGCGGTTGGGCGCTCAAGGCCCCCTGCGGGCGGGGCTGCGGGCTCCGTCTTCCCGCGCCTCTCGGTACAGATCCTCGCAGGGGAGGCCTTGTAGCGTCCCGTATCGAGAGGTGAGGGGAGACGCACCTCTCGCATTGGCGGTGAGCGCAGGTTGTAGGGACCTGCCCACCTGTCGACCAGTGCATTCGCCCCCGCGGTTGAAGGTGAGGACGAACGCATTGTTCCCCAAGTAAGTGCAATCGTCGTGCCAATGGCCGGACCTCTTGCCGTTCGCCTGGCCTCTCGTCGATCGGAAGGTCCGGGAACGGGCCGCGGCGTACCTGAATCGAGACCCAGGTCGCCTATCGGCTCTAAAGTGCGAAGTCCTCCGTCTCCCGCTTTTCCGCCGGCGACTGGCGCAAAGAGAGGATTCCCGATACCCTCCCCCGAACAAACAGACGTCTCCTACTTGCAGAGAGACGTTCGGGGACCAACCAGAGAGGGATACAGCATGGCTGATGATCGGAGCGCAGCGGCGCTGGCCGCCGCCGAGAAGCTCATCAAGCGCAAGCCGGACGCCACGACTGCGGAGTTCCGCACGGTTTGTGAGCGTGCCGACAAGAGCATCGCGAAGCTCACGGGGCGCCAGTTCAACGCCCTGTACGTGCTGCCGACCAAACGGCGGCTCGGGTTCACCAAATCGCGGCGCAAGTCCAAGGCCACGGCCAAGGCCAAGCCGCGGGCCAAGAGGAAGACCCGGCGGCGCAGTGCCAACGGTCGGCGACGCGGTGCGCGCCGTCGCGCTGCGGGACGCGGCAGGGTGAGCGGGCGCGCGCTGGCCCGCAAGCTGGTGCTGGATCGCGATCAACAGGTGCGCGACGTCCTCGTCAAAGGCAGTGATCAGCAGGCCGCCTACGAGCTCGGCGCCAACGTCGATGCGTTCGTCGACGAGATCGCGGCGGCCCTGAAGGGCTGAGCCCGGCGCGAGCGTTTTCCCGTGTTCGGGGTAGGGGCGTTTGCGAGCGGGACTCGTGCGCCCTTACCCCGGCCTGTCGGGGGCCGGCGGTCTCGCCGATCGGACCGCCGAACGGGAACAACATCGCAATGATCCCCGCCGCGCCCATCCGAATCGACCTGGTCGACGCCTGGCGGCCGGCGATTCCGGGCGCTCGTTGAGCTCTCCGAGTGAGCGCCGCCGC
>DASWHK010000313.1:0-33675 GCA_036398215.1 Acidobacteriota bacterium
ATGCGCGTGATGACTGCGTTGCGCTTGCTTCGGGTGCTCAACGTACTGTGAAGTACGCCTCCGCGCCCGAATCTGCGCGCGCCTTGTCCTCACACGCCTCGCACACGCTCGCTACGGCGCCCGTTGAGAAACGCGGGCTAGCGGCGCGCCGCGCGGGTCGCCGGTTTTCGGCGCGCGTCGCCTGGCCTCGTCGGGCCGACGAGACCGCTCGACGGAGGCAGAGCGCCCTCAACGACGGCCGTCAGCGGCTAGGACGTTCTCCGAGGACGGCCTCGTAGAAGTCGAGGACCTCGGCGGCGATCCGATCGGGGGTGAAGCGGCCGGCCCACTCGGCGGCGCGGGCGGCGTCGATCCGGAAGTGCTGCTCGAGCACCTCGTCGATCGCCCAGGCGAGCGCCGCGGGGTTCGCAGGGGGCACCACGATGCCGACGCCCTCGTCGGGCAACCAGGCGGCGATTCCGGTGGTCTCGGTGACCACGAAAGGCGTCCCTACCGCCGCCGCCTCGATGCAGACTTTGTTGAGCGATTCGAGGGGCGAGGGAACGGCGACGACGTCGGCGGCGGCGAGCAGCGCCAGCGCCCGCGACGGGTGCACGGCGCCGGCGACGACGACCTTCTCGGAGACGCCGATCTGCTCGGCCCGGCGGCGCAGGAAGGTCGCCATGTCGCCGAACGGCCGCACCGCCAGCGACGGGCCGACGATCATCACCGTGGCGTCGCCGATGCGCGCCGCCGCGGCGATCAGCTGGTCGAGCCCCTTGAAGGGATGGAGGCGGCCGAACGAAAGCACCAGCGGGCGGCCGGCGGTGCCGAGCTCGGCGTCGACGGCGGCGCGCGACTCGCGGCGGAAGCGCTGCCGCTCCGCCGCGCTCATCCCGGCGGCGGCGGCGGCGCCGGCGTCGATGCTCAGCGGAATGACGCGGCGGTTGCTGCCCGGCGCCAGCGCCGCGATCTGCTCCTCGGCGAGCGGCGAGATGCAACGAACCGCCGCCGCGCGCCGCAACGTCCAGCGCACCAGGGCTGCCGGGACCGGGTAGCGGCGCATGCCGTAGGCGCGGTCGGGGACGACCAGGATGTCCTCGCCCATGGGGGTCACCGCGAGCGGCCCCTTCCAGCCGCTCCACGATGCCGCCAGGGCGCCCGCCGCGCCGTGCGGGTAGGCGACCTCGAGGTGCAGGAGGTCGATGTCGCCGCCGCGCGCCCTCAGATAGCGGGACAGTGCCCCGG
Source organism: Acidobacteriota bacterium (assembly GCA_036398215.1). Classification (GTDB taxonomy): domain Bacteria; phylum Acidobacteriota; class UBA890; order UBA890; family UBA890; genus DASWHK01. Next base: position 1,228 of record DASWHK010000313.1, read on the forward strand.
CCGCCGGCAGCAGCTGCCGGGTCCGCAGTAGCGGTCGCAGCGGGCCCGCGAGCCGTCCGAGTGAGGGCGGCTCAGCCAGCACCTCGGGGGTGATCGCCGTGGCGCCGCCCTCACCGCCGCCATCCAGGCCGGTCGCAGCTGGCCGGTCGGCAACGGTCTCCCGGAGGTCCGCTGCGTGCGTCGCTCCTCGTTCAGCCGCCGGCGAGGGCCGCGCCGCCGGCGTCGTCAGCAGGATGAATCGGTGCCCGGCGCGCTCGACGGCGGCGGCGAAGTCGAGGTGCACCTTCCAGCCGAGCGCATCCGGGCCGAGCCCGGGCATGAACATGGCGATCCGCATCGCGCCTACCTCCCCGGGGCCAGCCAGGCCAGCAGCCAGCGCTTGCCAGGCATGTCGGAGCGCTCGAGCAGGTCGATCTCCTCGGCACCGAGGATGCGAGCCAGCCGCAGCCCGAGGGCGTAGATCAGCGCCCCCGCGATCGTCAGCACCACCGCCTCGGCGACCGAGCGCCCCAGGAACGTGCGCGCCGCAGCGAGCAGGGCGCCCATGACGGCGGCCACCGCCCCGATCTTGGCGCCGAACCACCACGGAAAGCGGAAGCCGTACCACCGGTAGCACAGCAGGTAGCCGCTGAGGCTGGACAGCACCCTGGCGCCGCCGAACACTGCCGCAGCCCACACGAAGCCCCGGGAGCCGGCGGCGATCAAGAAGAAGGGCGCCGCGAACACCAGGATCGACTGGCACCACAGCACGGCGCGGTAGCGCTCGTCGACCGACAGCCAGATGACGCCGAGGTTGAAGGCGGTCTGCGTGTACATCAGGGCGACGAACAGCTGGGCGGCGGGCACCGCGGCGGCGTACTCGGCGCCGAACATCAGCGGCAGGTAGTCGCCGGCCATCACGATCAGGCCGACGCCGGCCGGCAGCAGGAGGACGAGCTGCGCCTTCGAAACCCCCGCGAAGGCGCGGCGGAGCTGCTCGGGATCGTTGCGGGCCCGCAGGTGGGCGAACATCGGCCGGTAGACGCCGCGGAAGCTGGCCACCATCAGGCCGACCGTCCGGAACGACAGGTTGAAGGCGGCGGCGAACAGCGCCACCTGCTCGTAGCCGAGGAGGATGGCCAGCGCCGGCGTCGCGAAGGCGATGTCGGCGAAGTAGTTGGACAGGTCGAAGAGGAACATGAACAGGGAATAGCCGAAGAACCGGGGTTGCTGGGCGGCGACCGCGGCGGCGGTCGTCGCGCGGTCGGCGGGCGAAGGCTCAGCGCCGGACGGGCTCGACGTCAGCCGTGCCAACGTGCGCCGCGCCGTGCTCCAACCCACCGCGGCGGTGATCGAGGCGCTCAGCACGACCATCCCCAGGACCCCGGCGATCTGATAGCCGCCGATCACCGCGGCGCCGACGAGGGCGACGTCGAGAACCCCTTGCAGCAGGCTCAGCAGGTTGGTGCGCAGGTGATCGAAGAACGCGTTGAGCGTGCGCGACACCAGCTCGATGAGGACGCGGCCGAACACCAGGATCGACACCAGCCGCAGGATCAGCACCCCCTGGGCGCCGAGATCGAGCCCCGCGGCGATCTGCGGCGCAAACAGATTGAGCGGCAGCAGCACGATCGCCAGCAGCAACAGCCGGACGGCGCCGACGCGCTTGAGAAACAAGATGACGGCGGCGGGCCCCGACTCGGCCTCGATCTCGGGGAGGAACTTCGTCAGGCTGTTGGCGATCCCGAGGCTGGTGAACATCATCAGGGTGCCCGCCACCCCTTGTGCGGTGTCGTACACGCCGGCGTACAGGCCGAAGCGGCGCCGCACCAGCACGGCGAAGACCAGCGCCAGCGTGGCGCCCGCGGGCACCAGCAAGGCGTTCCAGAAGGCGGCCCGGCCGGTGCGCTGGATGAGCGAGGGCGTCACGACGACGCCCCCCGCCGCTCGGGGGCGCTGCCGGCCCGCTGTCGCAGCTCTCGATAGAAGGCCAGGTAGTCGGCGGCAATCCTGTCGAGGGAGAAGCGCTCCACCGCGCGCCGGCGGGCGGCCGCGCCGAGCGCGCGCGCCCGGTCGGGCTCGGCGAGCAACGCCTCGACGGCCTCGGAGAGCGCCGCCGGGGAGTCCTGGGGCACGACCATGCCCGAAGGCTCGGGCGTATTGAAGATGAAGTCGGTGATGTCCGGCAGCGCCGCGACGACGCAGGGGAGCCCGCAAGCCATGGCCTCGATCATCACCGTCCCGAACCCTTCGCGTCGCGAGGGAAACACGAAGACGTCGGCGGCCTGCAGGTAGGCGGCGACGTCGTCGCGGACGCCGACCCGATGCACCGCCTCGCCCGCGGCGCCGCGCAGCATCGAGAGCTGCTCGGCGAGGAAGGCGGCGGCGCCGGGATCGTCGGGGAAGGTGTCGTTGCCGACCAGCACCAGCGAGGCCTGCGGCCGGCGATCGTGGAGTCGCTGCCAGGACCGCAGGAGCACGTCGATCCCCTTGCGCTCGATCAGGGAGCCGGCGTAGACGAGCAGGGGGCCGGCGGTGGGCAGGTCGAGCCGCCGGCGCACCGCGGCGCGATCGGCAGCCGGCGCGAAGCGCTCGATGTCGACGCCCTGGGGGATCAAGCGCAGCCGTTCCTCGGGGAGACCGGCGTCGCGATAGGCGCGCGCCAGCGCCGGCGAGATCGCCACGTAGCCGTCGCAGCGGCGGAAGATGGCGTCGCGCAGCCGCGCCAGCCGGTTGCCGCCCCGCCGGATGGTCAAAGGATCGTCGGTCCCCAGCAACGTCATCTCGAAGACGATCGGCAGGCCTCGCAGCCGGCAGTACGCCCAGGCGGTGTACAGCGCATCGGTGAGGGCGTGGACGTGGACGATGCCGGCCCGCCGCCCACGGCGCAGCAGCCACACCAGGGTCCGCAGGCCGAACAGCTCGCTGCGGAAGCGGCCCGGGCGCAGGCGCGAAGAGAGCAACGGCGCATCACAGCGCAGGCGCTGCACCTGGTATCCATGGATTCTTTCGAGGGCGTTATGTCCTTGCCCGGCGGTGAGGATCGTGACCTCGACGCCGCGCGCCGCCAGCACCCGGCAGAGCGCCTCGACCTGCACCCCCTGGCCGGAGAACAGCGGCCGCAGCCGCTGGATGACCATCGTCACGTTGCCGCTCTCGGGGTCGCGTTGCGAGGCTCGTGGGACGCTCAACGGCGCAGTCCGGATGGGTCGGGCGCACGGCGGAAGCCGGGGGCGGGGCGCGGGAGCTTCCGAGAAGACCAGGTGCCGAGCCAGATAGTAGCAGGCTGTGGTGGACCTGTGATGGTGACGATCCTCGGCGAGCTCGAGGGAACTTCAATACGTCGAGGAGACCGACCAAGCGCAACGCCGTAGACGCGGGCCTCCCGGCGCTCGCAGCAGAAGGGCGATGAGAATAGGGGAGGGAAACGGGAAACGTGGGCCGTCTACCGCAGGCTGCCGGTGGCGAAGCCCGGGGTGGCCTGCGGCTCGTCCGCCCAGGAGGCTCGCCGCATCGACACGGTGCGGCCGTGCGATGCGCGGGCGGACAGGGAAGCCATCAGCGAGTCGACGTCGATGCGCTCGAGCGGGCGGGTGAAGGCGATGGCGACGTGGTCGGGCACGCCGCCCGGGGACTCGGTGCGCACGACGTGGCCGTCGCTCAGCTCGGGGGTCACGACCGCCTCCGGCAGGTCCGTAAAGTGCACCTTGACGGGGGTCCCCACGGGAACCGCCAGGTTGATCTCGCACTTGACGCCGCCGCAGGAGATGTCGGCCACCATTCCCCGGGTCAGCAGGATCGCCGGCTTGTCGCTGCCCACCTGGACCCGCAACTCCACCGACATGCTGCCGCGGACCTGCCGGCGAGGGTACCGGCGCCTGTCCTGCATCGACCTGTCGCGGTCCACCTCGGACTCCCTTTCGTTCCAGCCGACCTTCTCAACGGGTCACGGCTGCGCGAGCGCAATGGCCCACGATGACTACGTTGCGTCCCGTAGGCGTATCGTCCACCTCCGATACCAGGCTAACGGGAGGACACTGATTTTTCCGAACCGTGCGAAAAGAAAGTTCCGGTGCGCCCCGGCTACTGCTGCGACTGGTAGTAGCCTGAGTGGGTGCGAATCTGCTCGACGGGCACCACGCGGCGCAGCTCTTCGAGCGTCGTGAGGCCGGCGTAGACCTTGCGCAGCGCGTCCTCGACCAGCGAGTTGAGCCCGTTCTCGACGGCGCTCCTGCGGATCTCGTTCTCGTCGGCTCCGGCGGAGATCACCTGGCGGGTGGGGCGCTTGATCGCCCAGAACTCGTAGAGGCCGACGCGGCCCCGCAGCCCCTTGCCGTGGCATGCCGAGCAGCCGGTGCCGTGCACGAACCGCGCCTCCGGCGGCACCTCCCCCGTCGGATAGAACTCGCGCATCAGCGAGGGGTCCGGCGTATAGGGCTTGCGGCAGTCGGGGCAGTTGCGGCGCGCCAGGCGCTGCTGGATGACGCACAGGATCGCGTCGGCGATCGACGAGGAGTCGAGCGACAGGTCCCGCAGGCGCTGCACGACCGACACCGCGTCGTTGGTGTGCAGGGTGCTGAACACCAGGTGGCCGGTCATCGCCGCCCGCATGCACGAGATCGCGGTCTCGTCGTCGCGGATCTCGCCGACCAGGATGATGTCGGGGTCCTTGCGCAGGAAGCGGCGGGTGTACTCGGCGAACGTGTTGCCGATGAAGTTGTTGACCTGGTACTGGGTGACGCCATCCATGTGATACTCGACCGGGTCCTCCGCGGTGACGATCTTCTTGTCGCCGGTGTTGAGGTGGGCGAGCGACGAGTACAGCGTCGTGGTCTTGCCGCTGCCGGTCGGGCCGGTGATCAGGATCAATCCCTGGGGGTTGGCCACCAGCGATTCGTAGCGCGCCTGGACTTCCGGCGCGAAGCCGAGCTCCGACAACCCCAAGAGGTTGCGATCCCGGTCGAGGACGCGGATCACCGCGTCCTCGCCGAACTGGGTGGCGTGGACGTTGATCCGGAAGTCGATGTTGCGATCCTTGCCGATGCGCATCTTGAAGACGCCGTCCTGGGCGCGGCGGCGCTCGGCGATGTTGAGGCCGGAGTCGATCTTCAAGACCGAGATGATCTTCTGGATGTTGTTCTTGTTGATCGGCGTGGTGCGCTCGTGGAGGATGCCGTCGATGCGGAAGCGCACCTGGGTGCGGGTCTCGAGGTTCTCGACGTGGATGTCGCTGGCGCCTTCGGTTACGGCCTCGTACAGCAGCTTGTTGAGGATGCGGCGCATCTTGGGCAGGTCCTCGGTGATGGTGATCTCCGAGCGGCCGTCGGCGCCCTCTTCCCAATCGACGTCGGTCTCGATCTCGAGGTCCGCGAGCTCGATCTCCATCTGCTTGGTGAAGTTGTAGGCGTAGCGAATGCTGTCCCTGAGCCGCGAGGGGCCGGCGAGCACCAGCTTCAGCTCGGCTCCCTGGGCCTCGGCGACGCTGTCGAGCATGTCGCGAACCTGGATGTTCGTGGGGTCGGAGATCGCCACCTCGAGAACCTCGGCTTCGTGGTCGAGCCGCAGCGGCAGGATCAGATTGCGGTCGGCGAAACGCTCCGATACCAGGTAGGTGAGCTGGTGGTCGACGTCCTGGTGCTCGAAGCGCCGGTACTCCATGCCGAGCTTCTCGGCCAGGATCGGGTACAGAGCGTCCTCGCCGATGAAGCCGCTATCGACGAGCAGTTGCCCCAGCTTCTTGCGCGACTGGGACTGCGCCGCCAGGCAGGTGTCCAACTGCTGGCGGCTGATCAGGCCCCGGGAGATCAGGATCTCGCCGAGCCACATCTGGCGCAGCTCGTAACGCTGTCGCACCTGGTAGGAGGCGGTCATCGCTTCCTGCAGCTCGCTGGGCCCGACGACGACGGTGGTCGGCGACAGGCCCGTCTGCTTCTCGATCTCGGCGAGGGCGCCCTCGGAAAGGTGCTCGGAGGCGGCCAGCAGCAGCAGGTCTCTCGCCTTGTAGATCGGCATGGCGTTGAACTTGCGGGCCAGCCCCTCGGGGAACAGGTGCAGCAACTCCGGGTCGATCGACAGGACCGGCTTGAAGAACGGGTTGTTCTCGCGCATCTGATGGGCGAGCGCCTGGCCGAGCTGCTGTGGCGTCAGCAGGCCGAGGTCGATCAGGATCTCGCCGAGGCCCTTGGAGCGGCTGCGCAGCGTGTTGTTCTCGTAGAGCGTGCGGAGGGTGGCCGCGATGTTGGCCACTTGCGAGGGAATGGCGCGCACCTGCACGCCGGCGCGCCGGCTCAGCTCCGCGAGCTGGTCGGCGTCCAGGCGGCTCTCCGACGCCACCAGGATCGTATCGCCGAGGCGCTGAACCGGAACGACCTCGAACTCGCGCGCCAGCTGGGGGTCGAAATCCGCCAGCAACGTGTTGTGGACGTGCACCGTCAGATGAACGTCGAGCGGCTCGGCCTCGCCGGTACGAATCGCATCCAGGCTCTTGGGCTCCGCCGGCCCGGGCGTCGCCGCGCTGAGCGGGTCGCCGGCCTCGACGGACGGTTCCGCCGGCTCGTTCGTCCCCGGCGGCGCTGCGGGCGCTTGCAGCGAGCCGCCGCCTCCTCCGCCGGAGATGACGTCGCCGAGCGAGAGGTGGGGCCCGCTGGGCTCGCCGGCGGCAACATCTCGCCCGGCGGTCTCGACGGTGGGTGCGGGGCCGGCCGCCGGAGCGGGGATCTCCCGGGCGGGCTCGTCTGGAGCCCGGCGGGTGGGGGTCTCGACCTTCGCGTTCATGTAATCGGGGTCCTCGGGCGCCGGCGGTCCGCTGCGCGACAGCGGCACCACCGTCGGGCGGGGCCGGTCGCGGTCGGTCTCCATCAGCGCCCGTTGCGCCGCGTCGCGGAGCTGGGCGGCGGTCTTGCGGCCCAGGCCGGGCACCTGCTCGAGGTCGCCGATCGCCGATTCGGCGACCTGGCGCAAGGAGTGGAAGCCGGCGTTGATGAGGGTTTGCGCCCTGGAGCGGCCGACCCCGGGAAGCGAGAGCAGCGACAGCTCGCCACCCTTGGTATCGTCGGTCCCGGGCGCCAGCTGGCGCCCGTCTTTGGGAACGAACCTGTTCACGCGCGGTGTTTCCTCGTTGCCGCCGGGGTAGCCGCTACATTCGGCTGCAACCGGGGTTCAGCTCGGGGGCTGCCGGTCCCCGCGAGCGTTGACGGGCTGGCTCCGCGGAACCCGGCTGATTCATGAAAAGAGGGTCATCCTACCCCCTCCCGAGGTCCCGATTGTAACCTCTCAACGCCTTCGGGCATATCAACAAATCATGCCTGTGAAGAGGTGCTTTTTAGTGTTTGACATTATGCTCTAGAAACTCATAGGATGCACGAGTTACCTGCGATGTGATCCGCAACGGATGCGGGGGATCTTTGGCAGGCGGGGCGTGACTCGAGGGGACGGAGACTTCAGGCCATGATGGACAAGCTGAGCAAGCACATGGGCGGGGCACGCCCGGAATACGTCATCGTCTTCTTGCTGATCGCGATCTTGGGGCTGATCAACTACGTCGGCGGGGGCCAGCGCTTCTTCCTCAACTTCTACTTCCTGCCGGTGGTCGTTGCCGGCTATCTGCTCGGCATCCGCGGCGGGGTCATGGCTTCGGTCGCCTCGATCTCGATCGTCGTCTTGTTCTACCAGGTCTTCAATCGCGATCTGATACCCTCCGAAAGCGCGGCGGCCCGAGACTGGTGGGCGGACCTCGCCCTCTGGGGTGGCTTCCTGATATTGAGCGGGGGTGCGGTCGGCAAGCTCTATGAGCGCGCCGACCTGGCGCTCAAGGACCTGCACCAAGCCTACTCGGGCGTTCTCGAGATCCTCGTGAAGTTCATCGATACGGCCGACCGCTACACGGAAGCCCATTCGGTGCGCGTCTCCATCCTCTCCACCGAGGTCGCCCGCGAGCTCTCGTTGCCGGAGCAGGACATCGAGGACATCCGGGTGGCGGCGCTGCTGCACGACGTCGGCAAGCTCGACGTCTCCATCGACGTCATTCGCAAGGCCGGCAAGCTCGACGACGACGAGTGGGAGCAGCTCAAGAAGCACCCCGAGCACGGCGCCAACATCGTCGAGACGATGGGCGGCATGCTCTCCAACGCGGTGCCGATCATCCTCTTTCACCACGAGCAGTTCAACGGCAACGGCTACTACGGGCGCAAGGGCGACCAGATCCCGCTGGGCGCCCGCATCATCGCCGTCGCCGACGCCTTCGACGCCATGACCACCGACCGGCCGTACCAGAAAGCCCGGCAGACGTGGGAAGCCCTCGAGATCATCGAGAAGGGCTCCGGCGAGCACTTCGACCCCCAGATCGTCGCCGCGTTCGCTTCGGTGATGAAGCGACGGCCGGCGGGCGTGCAGCGAGTCGAGGGCGAAAACACGAAGTTGATCTGAGGCGCGGGCGGTTTTCTTGGCGCGGTTGGGGTGAGCGCCGTATTCTCTCCTCGTCGGAACTCAACCGAGGAGAGATGTCATGCGGATCCGCCCCCTTGCCGGGACCTGTTGTGCTCTCGCGTCGATCGTTTGCGCCGCCAGCCTGACCTTTGCAGGCCCCTGGCAGGAACCCCAGGGCGCCCCCGCCTATCACGTGGTCGCGGGGGAGCGTCACGGAGTCAGCTTCTTCCCCGCGGTGCGCCACCCCGAGGTCGAGTACGAGGCCGGCCAAGGCGCACTGGCCTTCGACCGCTTCCACACCGTCGACGTGATGTACGAGTGGTTGCGGCGCTGGGAGCGTCGTCACCCGGAGATCTTCGAGGTCTACGAGGTGGCGCAGAGCTTCGGCGGGCTGCCGATCCTCCAGGTGACGATCACCAACAAGGCCACCGGGCCCGCCACCGACAAGCCGGCGGCGTTCTTCGAAGGCGGCCGCCACAGCGGCGAGATCACCAGCAGCGAGTCGGTCCTCTGGCTGATCGACCACCTGCTGAGCAACTACGGCAGCGATCCCGAGATCACCCACCTGATCGACACCAAGGCGCTCTACCTGAAGCCGCAGAACAACCCCGACGGCTCGAACCTGTACCTGCACACGGCGCAGGCGAACCGCAGCTCGGTGCGGCCGGTGGACAACGACGGCGACGGCTTGCTCGACGAGGACCCGGGCAACGACATCGATGGCGACGGGGTCATTCGAACCATGCGCTGGAGGCCGGCCGACGGCAGCGGCAGCATGGTCCTCGACGAGCGCGACCCGAGCGGCCGCCTGATGCGCGCCGCCCGCGATGGCGAGGAAGGGATCTGGAGCGTTTCCCGGGAAGGCATCGACGACGACGGTGACGGCCGCACCGACGAGGACGGCGTCGGCGGCCTCGATCTGCACCGCAACTACGTCGAGAACTGGCGCCCCGACAGCGGCCGCGACCGCACCGGCCGCGGCTGGACGCAGTTCGGCGCCGGCGCCTACCCGCTGAGCGAGCCCGAGACCCGCGCCGTGGTCCTGTTCCTGCTCGAAAACCCCAACGTCTCGGTGGCCAACTCGATGGACACCACCGTGCCGATGCACCTGCGCCCGCCCTCGACCTCGAAGAGCGAGGAGCGCATGTACCCCGAGGACCTCGCCCTCTACGAGTACTTCGACGAGATGGGCCTGGAGATCACCGGCTACGGCCGCGCCGGCGACGTCTACTACGAGTACGCCACCGGCGGCGGCGAGATGAACCCGGTCACCGGCGAGCCGCGGCAGCCCAACCCGCTGTTCGGCCACGGCCCGGATTTCGGCTACTTCTACTACGGCGCCATCTGGTACGGCGACGAGCTGTGGAACGGCGGCCGCATGGGCGACCTCAACGGCGACGGCGAGGAGGACCAGCTCGACGCCCTGTGGTGGGACGACAACGTCAACCAGGGGCCGGGCACGCTGTTCCAGGACTGGACGCCGACCACGCACCCCGAGCACGGCGAGATCGAGATCGGCGGCTTCCACCCGAAGTTCTTCTCGCAAAATCCGCCGCCGTTCATCCTCGAGGAGTGGGCCGCCAAGCAGGCGCGCTTCAACATGCAGCTGGCGCTCCACCTGCCGGAGCTGCGCATCGATGAGGTCATCGTCGCCCCCGGCGAGCCGCCGGCGGCGGCGCGGGGCGAGGGCGCCAACGACGACCACGGCGACGTGTTCGACGTGACGGTGCGCTACACGAACGCCGGTAGGCTGCCGACCGCCCTGCGCCAGGCGCAGCTAGTGAAAATCGTCCGCGAGGACTCGCTCGAGCTCGAGCTCGACGATCCGTCGCTGCTGAGCGGCGACTCGCCGGTGGTCGAGATCATCGACCCGCAGTTCCGCGACAAGACGATCCAGGCCGGCTGGATCCAGCCCGAAGAGACCAAGGAGGTCACTTTCAAGGTGCGGGTCGCCGCCGGCCACCAGGAGCCGGTGGGGGGCACGGTGCACCTGCTGTCGACCCGCGGCGGCCAGGTGACCGGCCGCTTCGAGCTGCGCTGACCGGCCTTCCCGCCCCCGCAACAGAAGGACGATGATCGGCGCGACGAGGAGGAGCGGGCTAGCGTTATCCGCTCGCCGCGCCGCGGATCAGATCGTCGAGGATGTCGACGATACGGGCGGCGGCGTCGGGGCGCGCCAGCTGCCGGGCCCGCCGCCCCATCTCGCGGCAGCGCCCCGGATCTTCAAGCAATCGGGTCAGGATCCCGGCGAGACGATCGCCGTCGAGCTCGGCCTCGGGGACCACGATCGCGGCGCCGGCGGCGGCCAGCGCCTCGGCGTTGTGCCGTTGATGGCCGCCGGCCAGCTCCAGCGGCACCAGGACGGCGCCTCGCCCGGCGGCGGCAAGCTCGGCGCAGGTGGTGGCGCCGGCACGGGAGATGACCAGGTGGCAGGTGCCGTACTCGCGGTGCATCTCGTGCAGATAGGGCTCGACGCGGGCTTCCAGGCCGCGCTCGGCGTAGGCGGTGCGCACCCGCTCGAGGTCGGCGGCGCCGGTCTGATGGGTGATCTGCAGGCGGCCGCCCGCTGGCAGCAGCGGCAGCGCCGCCATCATCGCCTTGTTGAGCGACCGCGACCCCTGGCTGCCGCCGAACAGCAGAATCCGGAGGCGCCCGTCGCCGCCGGCGTCGACGCTGTCGATGTCGGCGACGGCGGCGATCTCCGGGCGCACCGGGTTGCCGGCGAGAAACGCCTTGTCGCCGAATCGGCGCCCCGTGGCTTCCCAGGCGACGGCGACCGCGTCGACGCGCCCCGCCAGCCAGCGATTGGTCAGCCCGGGCTCGAAGTTGGGCTCGAGGATCAAGGTCGGGATACGGCGCCACGAGGCCACCAGCACGATCGGCCCGGACAGGTAGCCGCCGACGCCGACGACCGCGTCGGGACGCAAGCGGCGCAGCAGCCGGCCGGCGTCGTACAGAGCGGCCGGCAGCGCCGCAACGGCGCGCAGCTTGCGCAGCAGGGAGCCGCCGCGCAGCGGCTGGGCGCGCAGCATCTCGACCGCGAAGCCGGCCCCGCCCACCAGCTCGCTCTCGAGTCCCCGCGGCGTGCCGACGAAGCGCACCGAGGCGGCGGGGTGGCGGGAGAGGAGCTCGCGCGCCACCGCGAGGCCGGGGTAGATGTGGCCGCCGGTGCCGCCGGCGGCGATCAACAGCCGGGGCGACGCCTCCCGGCCAGCGGATCCCTGGCTGGCGCCGAGCGGCCCGCGAGGCCCGGCAGGGTCGGGGCGGCGCGATCCTCGCGGCTCGCGGGGTGGCTCGGGGGGCGGCTCGGGACGGGGCAGATCGGCGTCGCTCACCGGACCAGGGTACAATTTGTGACGCTACGGTTCCCGCCCCGGCGCGGCGGCGTGCCGCGTGCCCACCATCGCCGTCTCCCGGCCTCACCAGGAGCCTCCAGCCAGTGGCCGATCGACCACACCCCATCGGCGCCGCCCGCCGTGCCGCGCCGCGGTTCGCCGCCGCGGCGCTGGCGGCCTGCGTGTTGGCCGGCTTGCCGGCGGGCGTGACGGCATCGCTGCGGGCGCCGGGCGACGCAGCGAGCGTGACGGGATCGCTGCAGGCGCCGAACGAAGCGGCGGGCGCATCGGGATCGACGCAGGCGCCGGATGAGGCCGGCGAGTCGCGACTGCTTTCGCGGAGCCGCCAGCTCACCTTCGAGGGGCCGCGCGCCGGCGAGGGCTACTTCTCCCCGGACGGCACCCGCATGGTCTTGCAGAGCGAGCGGCAGCCCGGCAACCCCTTCTATCAGATCTACGATCTCGACCTGACCACCGGAGATACGCGCCGGATCTCGCCCGGGGTCGGCAAGACGACGTGTCCGTTCTTCCAGCCGGGGACCGGGGCGATCATCTTCGCCTCGACCCACCTGGATCCGCGCTCCGAGGAGCTGCAGCGCCAGGAGCTGGAGCTCCGCGCCTCCGGCCAGGAACGGCGCTACGCCTGGGACTACGACCCGGCGATGGACATCTTCCTGGCCCCGGGGCCGGCGGTGGAGGCGGCCGGGCCGGACGGCGCGGTCGATGCCTCGCGGCTGGTCCGCCTCACCGACGCCCGCGGCTACGACGCCGAGGCCAGCGTCTCTCCGGACGGCGAGTGGATCGTGTTCTCCTCGACCCGAACCGCCTACGACCGGCAGCTTTCGGAGCAGGAGCGGCGGCAGCTCGAGGTCGACCCGTCGTTCTTCGCCGAGATCTACGTCATGCGCGCCGACGGCTCCGACGTCCGGCGGCTGACCGAGGTCGACGGCTACGACGGCGGCCCGTTCTTCTTCCCCGACGGCTCGCGGATCGTCTGGCGCCGCTTCACCGAGGACGGCCTGCTCGCCGACGTCTGGTGCATGAAGCCCGACGGCTCCGACCCGCGGCGGATCACCGATTTCGGCGCCATGAGCTGGGCGCCCTACGTGCACCCCTCGGGCGAATACCTCCTGTTCGCCAGCAACAAGCTGGGCTTCACCAACTTCGAGATCTACATGGTCGATGTCGAAGGCGGCAGGCAGCCGGTGCGGGTCACCACCACCGACGGGTTCGACGGGCTGCCGGTCCCTTCTCCGGACGGGCGGCGGCTGGCCTGGACCTCGAGCCGCCACAGCGCCAGCGGCCAGGGCTCGGGGCAGATCTTCATCGCCGATTGGAGCCACGAGAAGGCGCTCGAGCTGATCGCGGCATCGCCGCCCCGGCAGCGGGCCGGCGTCCGGGAGCACGTCGAGTACCTTGCCGCCGGCGCGCTCGAAGGCCGCCGCACCGGCACCGAAGGCGCCCGGCGGGCCGCGCAGTACATCGCCGCCCAGCTCGAGGCCCTGGGGGCGCAGCCGCTGCCGGGGGCGGCGGGCTTCCTGATCCCGTTCGAGTTCACCTCGGGGGTCCGCGATGCCGGCTCGCGGCTGCAGGTCCGCGGCGCCGGGGTAGATCGGACCGCCACGGCCGGGGACGGAGAGATCCGCGGCCTGTCGTTCTCCGCCAGCGCCACGGTCTCCGGCCCGGTGGTGTTCGCCGGCTACGGCTTGACCCTGCCGGAGAGCCAGGGCTACCCGTACGACAGCTACGCCGGCCTCGACGTCGAGGGCAAGGTCGTTGTCGTGCTCCGCTACTTCCCCGAGGACGTCGATCAGGAGACCCGCGCCCTGCTGTCGCGTTACGCGGGGCTGCGCTACAAGGCGATGCGCGCCCGCGAGCTCGGCGCCGCGGGGTTGCTGGTGGTTACCGGGCCGCGCTCGCCGGGAGGTGGCGAGCTTGCCGACATGAGCTTCGACACCGCCGCCGCCGGCTCGGGCATCGCCGCGGCGTCGATTAGCGGCGGTGTGGCCGAGGCGCTGCTGGCGCCGGCCGCCGGCAGGAGCCTCGAGGAGATCCAGGAGGAGCTCGACACCGGCAACCCGCACGTTCCCGGCTTTCCTCTAGAGGGTGTCGAAATCGAGCTCGAGGTCGCCGTCGAGCGCCAGCGCAGCGCCGGCAACAACGTCGTCGGCTACCTGCCGCCCTCGGATCCGGCGGCGCCGGCGCTCGACCGGCCGTGGGTGATGATCGGCGCCCACTACGACCACCTCGGGCGCGGCGACGGCGGCAGCTCGCTGGCCCGCGGCGCCGAGGTCGGCGAGGTGCACAACGGCGCCGACGACAACGCCTCGGGGGTGGCCGCCGTCCTGCAGGCGGCGGCGCAACTGGCGGCCATGGACAGGCGCCGCGGCGTCGTCTTCGCCTTCTGGTCGGGTGAAGAGCTCGGGCTGCTGGGCTCGAGTGCGTTCGTGCAGGCGGGGACGATCGCGCCCGAGCAACTGGCCGCCTACCTCAACTTCGACATGGTCGGGCGCGCCCGCGACAACGTGCTGATCCTGCAAGCAGTGGGCAGCAGCGACGCCTGGCCGGGGCTCATCGAGCGAACCAACGTGCCGATCGGCTTCGACCTCCGCCTCCAGGAGGACCCCTATCTACCCACCGACAGCTCGGCCTTCAACCTCGCCGGGGTGCCGACGTTGAGCTTCTTCACCGGCAGCCACGACGACTACCACCGGCCCGGCGACGACGCCGAGCGGATCAACTACCTGGACCTCGAGCGCATCGCCCGCTTTGGCGCCCTGCTGGCCCGCCGTATCGCCAATCTCGGCAAGCCGCCGGCCTTTGTTGCCGTGCCGCAGAGCGGCCAGCAGGGCGGCTCGCGCGACGCGGTGCGCATCTTCACGGGGACGATCCCCGACTACACCGCCGAGGTCGAAGGCTTGCTGCTCGGCGGCGTGATCGAGGGCGGCCCGGCGGCGGAGGCCGGCCTGCGGGCCGGCGACGTCATCGTCGAGTTCGCCGGCCAGGCGATCACCAACATCTACGACTACACGTACGTGCTCGAGGCGGTCAAGCCCGACGTGCCTGTCAAGATCGTTTTCCTCCGCGACGGCCAGCGCAGCGAGACCGAGCTGACGCCGCGGGCGCGCCGCTAGCGGCGCTTTCGCGCCGCTGTCCAAGGGGCCGCCCGCCGGTCGCGAGAGGGCGGCCGGGCGTCACGCGGCGATCACCCTGTAAGATAGGGAGATGCTGTCTCGCGGCCCGTCCCGCGACACGATCCCGACCGAGGCAAGCCATGAAAATCCGCCCAGCTTTGCTCATCATCGTGGGATTGGCGTTGTTCGGCGCCGCCGGCTACTTCGTCTTCGACCGCTTCGCCGAGCTGGAACGCCAGGTCGCCGGGCTGGATCGCCAGCTCACCGAGACCCACCAGCGGCTCACCGAGTCCGAGGCGCGGGCCAGCGCCGCGACCCGGGCCGCCAATGCTGCCGAGAGCCGCGCTGCCGTCGCTGAGGCCAGCGCCCACGAGGCCAGCGCCTTCGCCGACGAGGCCGAGAGCCGCGCCGCCGCCGCCGACGCCCGCGCCAACGCCGCCGAGCAGACTGCCCGCACGGCGACCACCGAGCGGGAGATCGCCGAGCAGGTCCGCGACAACGCCGTGGCCGAGAGGGAGACGGCGCAGCAGCTCGCCGAGCAGGCCCGCCGGGCCGAGGCGGAAGCCCTCGACCAGGCGCGGCTGGCGCGCCAGGAGGCCGACGAGATCCGCCGCCGGCGCGAGATGGAGATCAATCGCCTGCAGGAGTCGCTCAACACCATCGTCGAGACCCGGCGCACCGCCATCGGCGTGGTCATGAACCTGGGCAGCGACCGCGTCGAGTTCGCGTTCGACAAGGCCGATCTGCGTCCCACCGAGCGCGAGCTGCTCGCCCGCATCGCCGGGGTGCTGATCGCTTCCGCCGACCAGGGCTTCGCCATCCAGGTCTTCGGGCACACCGACGACGTCGGCACCGCCGAGTACAACCTCGGCCTTTCGGAGCGCCGCGCCCGCGCCGTGCGCGACTATCTGGTCGACTCGGGCGTCGCCCCCGACATCGTCACCATCGAGGGCATGGGCAAGTCGATGCCGCTGGTCGACGGTACCGACGACCAGGCGCGGGCCCGCAACCGCCGCGTCGAGATCGCGGTCATCGACACGCTCGTCGACTTCCGCGGCGCCCGGCGCTGATCCGGCCCGGCGCCGGCGAGGACCCTGCTACCGGTAGTACTCGTAGTAATCGGCGCCCAGGTGGGTGATCTGCTCCTCGCCGGCCATGTAGCGGAGGGTGTTCTTCAGCTTCATCTGCTGGATGAACAGGTCGTGCTCGGGGTAGAGGCCGGGCTTGGTCATCGGGCTCTTGAAGTAGAACGACAGCCACTCCTGGATGCCCGAGAAGCCGGCGCGCTTGGCGAGGTCGAGGAACAGGGCGAGGTCGAGGACGATCGGCGCCGCCAGGATCGAATCGCGGCACAGGAAGTCGATCTTGATCTGCATCGGGTAGCCGAGCCACCCGAAGATGTCGATGTTGTCCCAGCCTTCCTTGTTGTCGCCGCGCGGCGGGTAATAATTGATCCGCACCTTGTGGTACATGTCCTTGTATAGCTGCGGATACTTGTCGGGCTGCAGGATGTGCTCGAGGACGCCCAGCTTGCTCTCTTCCTTGGTCTTGAAGGACTCGGGGTCGTCGAGCACCTCGCCGTCGCGGTTGCCGAGGATGTTGGTCGAGAACCAGCCCGAGAGCCCCAGCATGCGGGCCTTGAGGCCGGGCGCCAGGATCGTCTTGAGGAGCGTCTGGCCGGTCTTGAAGTCCTTGCCGCAGATCGGCGTCCGCGTCTCCTTCGCCAGCTCGTGGAGCGCCGGGAAGTCGACGCTGAGGTTGGGAGCCCCGTTGGCGTAGGGGACGCCCAGCTTGGCCGCGGCGTAGGCGTAGATCATGCTCGGGGCGATCCCCGGGTCGTCGTTCTTCAGGCCGGCCTCGAAGGCCTCCAGCGACGAGTGCACCGCCCCCGCCTTCAGGAAGATCTCGGTGCTGCCGCACCAGATCATCACGGTGCGATCGAGCTTGTTGTCCGCCTGGAAGCCCTGGATGTCCTCGATCAACATCTGGGCGAGGTCCCACTTGCTGCCGCCGCGCTTGACGTGCGTGCCGTCGAGCTTCTTGACGTAGGCCTTGTCGAAGACGGCCTTCATCGGCTTGATCTCGGCGAGCTCGTCGGCCAGCCGGTCGAGCAGCTCCTTCTCCAGGACGCCGGCGTTGGAGGCCGCCTGGTAGGCGTTGTCCTCGAAGATGTCCCAGCCGCCGAAGTGGAGGCTGTCGAGGCCGGCGAGGCCGACCATGTCCTTGATCAGCGGCACCCGATCCTCGGTGCGCTTGCCGAGGCGGATGGTGCCCATCTGGGTCAGCGAGCCGATCGGCTCGCCGAGTCCGTTGCGGGCCGCCAGGACGCCGGCGATGAAGGTGGTGGATACCGCGCCCATCCCCGGGGTCAGGACGCCGAGGCGGCCCGCGGCCTTGGCAATCGTCACGGTTGGAGCATCGCCCATGGAGCTTCCCTTTCAGTGGGAGCGTGATCGAATGACGGACACGATCCTCAGGTCGGTTCTCGCCGCGGCGCGCCACGGCTCGAACCGAGAGTCGCCGGCATTGAAACGGCGTACCGCCCGCGTACCGAGGCTACATTATCGACCGCCGCGGCGTTGGTTGCGATCCGGGCAGGGCGGCGCCTCGCCGGAGAGAATCAGCTCGGCGTCTCGCCGCTGTCCACGAGGCGCTTGTACTCCTTGCCGATCCAGATGGCTAGCAGGAGCCAGACGGCAACGAAGGAAAGGTTCACCAGGGCGAAACCGGTGACGTTCAACACCAGCAGCTGGGTGCCGATGAAGACCAGCACCGCCGAGAAGGTGTCGCCGACGCGCCAGAAGAAGGAATCGACGGTCTGCTTGGCCTTGTATTTCTGCTCGCGCGTGGTGGGCAGGAAGAGCATGTGGCGGACCGTGTTGTTGAGCGAGTAGTCGGTGGAGTTCTCGGCGGTCTTGGCCCAGCGAATGTACGACAGCACGGGGTAGAAGGCGATGAGGGCATAGCCGCCGAGGGCGATCAGCGGAAGGATCATGATCGCGAAGCGCGCGCCGATGTACTTGACGATGCGCGAGACGAGGAAGAGCTGCACCAGCAGGCCGGCGATGTTGACGACGAGGTGGAAGCGCGCGAAAAAGTTGCCGATGAAATCTTCGACGTCGAGGCCGCCCGCCGTGCCCGCCGCGACCGCGGCGTCGGCGGTGTTCTCGACGACGCGCCCGAGGATGTACTCGCCCGTGGTGTTCACCAGGTTGAGCAGCAATATCATGATGGCGATGGCGAGCAGGTAGCGGACGCGAAGGACCAGCGCGAATGCACCCGAGGTGCCCTTGATGGGAGCGTCCGCCGCGGCTTTCTCGTCCGCGGCCGGCGCCTCCGCGACCGCCCGTGCGCTGGCCGATCGGGAGCTTTCATCCCCTTCCGGATGGCCGTTGCCGCCGGTGCCCTCGCGCCGATCGACGTAGTTGGTGATCCCCACCTGCGCCACCAGCAGGACCGCCGCCACCGGCAACATCTGGGCGATGCCGAAGGGGGCGATCAGCATGCTGGCGATGAAGGCGCCGGCCACGGCGCCCAACGAGGCGCCGAACGCCACCAGAGGAAAGAGCCGCTCGCCTTCGTCCTTGGTATAGATGTCGTTGGCGAAGCCCCAGAACTGCGCCACCAGCATGACCGAGAAGATCCCCAGCCAGATGAAGAAGACGATGCCGATCGCCAACTCGGCCTGCACCAGGGCGTAGAAGCCCAGCAGGCAAACGGTGAAGATCGCGGTCACGGTGTTGATCAGCCGGCGGCGCGAGACGCGGTCGGCGAGCTTGCCGTACAACGGCACGACGATGGCGAGCAGGAGCACCTGGCCGGCGGCGGTATAGCTCTTGATCTCCGCCGAGAAGTCTCCCAGGATCAGCGCCTCGCGCACCGGCTTGAGGATCGAGTAGCAGGTCAGCAGCAGAAAAACGTTGCTGGCGAGCAGCAACGCGGTGACCCCTTCGCCGGCGCGCACGTCGGTGAAGAGGCGGAGGAGGCGATCGAGGGGGCTCGCTGCGCCCGGAGTGACCATTCGTCGAGTATAGCCGCCCGCCGCGGCGGAAGGCGAAGCAGGCAAGACGGGCCATCAAAAAGGTTCTGGCGGCGGTGCCCGATCGGCTAACGTGTTCGTTGGGCGAGACCGACGAACGAAGGGCCAGACCACCTTGAGGCAGCGACAACCCCAGCAGGCATGCGCGGACTGGTTCGCCATCATCGCCGTGGCCATGGCGATCGCAGTGTCCGGGTGCGCCACCTCGGGGCGGGATCGGCTGCCGAGCCTCGGAGTCGCCGAGCTGGCCGAGGGCGAGCAGGTGGTGCGCCTCAAGCTGGAGAGCTACTTCTTCGAGCCCAATCGCCTGCGGGTGCGGGTCGGGGTCCCGGTGCGCATGATCCTCGAGAACGGCACCCTGTTTCGTGGCCACGACTTCTCGCTGTTCGCCCCGGAGGCCGGCCTCGAGATCAACGCCTTCGTGCCGGCGCGCCAGCAGATCACCGTGCAGTTCGTACCCCAGCGGGTCGGCGAGTTCACCTTCTACTGCAACATCGGCGACCACGCCGAACGAGGGATGTCCGGCACGCTGGAGGTGGTCAGCGGGCGTTGATCGGCACGGTCACGGTCAGCAGCACGTGCACCGGCGCGTTGCCGCTGGCCTGCGGAGGCTCGTATCCCCAGCGCACCACCGCATCGAGCGCCGCCTGGTCGATGGCCGGCGTCATGCCCCGCAGCACCCGCGCCTGAACGACGTTGCCGAGGGCGCTGACCTCGATCTCCAGGACCACCACGCCGCTGGCCTCGATGCCGGCGAGCCGCGGCGCCGCGCCGGCGATCTTGCGTGGCTCCGGGATTTGACTCGGAGCTCTCAGCCGCCGGATCTTCGGCGGCGCCGGGGGCCGTCCGCTCGACAAGGCGCCGCTCGGCGCGCCGGCCGTCGCCGCAGTGTCGCCTGAGAGGCCCCCGGGGACGAGGGGCGTGGTGCCGCGGTCGCCGGCTGTGTGGGCGTCCGCCGGGCGGTTCTCGCCACGGGAAGCGGCCGCATCTTCACGGCTTGCATCCTGCGTGCCGGCCGCCGCCGCGTCGACGCTGGCGACCTCCATCGACCACGGAGGGGCCTCGGAGGCCGCGCCGTCATCGGGGGCGATCCACGTCCGGGATCCGATCAGGCCCAGCGGGCGCACGGGGTTCGGCGCCCGCTCCGCGACCCGACGGTTCGTCGGACCGGAAGCTGCCGCCCCCGCTGGATCCCCTGCGTCACCCGAGGACCCGATACCGGAAGCCGCCCAGCTCACCAGCAGCAGGAGCAACGTGAGGCTGAACGCGGTGGCCGCGGAGGCCCGGACGGCGCGGGGGCTGCGGGCGAGGGCGATACGGACCGCACGCAACTGCTCGGCGACCTTCGTCTGCGCCGAGCTCCAGCGCGCCAGCGCCGACGATCGGGCCGCCGCGTCCCAGGGCGCCAGCGCCGGCGATCGCGAGGCCGCGTTCCAGCGCTCCACGACGGCCTTGGCCAGGCGCCTCGCTTGTGAGCGCAGCACCGCCAGGCGGATCGCCGTGGCGCCGGCCAGCGTCGGGGGCTCCTCGACCAGCCGCGCTGCCTCGGGGATGTAGGCGATCGCCGGATTGGCGCGCGACCACTCGAAGGCGCGCTGCAGGGCGTTGGCGAAGGCGGTGCAGCTCTCGAACCGTTCCTGGGGGTTTTTCTGCAGGCCGCGCATCACCACCTTGCTGACGGCGGTCGGCACTAGCGGGGCGACCTCGTCCAGTGGGGTGGGGTGGTGCTCGATGACCTCGTAGATGACGGCGGTCGGCGAGGTTCCTTTGAAGGGCCGCTCTCCGGTCAGCAGCTCGTAGGCCACGGTGGCGAGGGCAAACTGGTCGGAGGCGCCGCTGAGCTCGCCGCCGATGGCCTGTTCGGGCGACATGTAGGCCGGCGTGCCGAAGATGCGGCCGGCATGCGTCATCGTCGAGCCGAACAGCCGGGCGACGCCGAAATCGGTGATCTTCGGGACGCCGTCGGCCGAGACCAGGATATTGGTCGGTTTGATGTCGCGGTGGATCACGCCGCGCGAGTGCGCGTAGGCGAGCGCCCGGCCGATCGGCACCGCGATCTCGACCACCCGCTCCAAGGGGAGCGGGCCGGAGGCTTGCAGCTCCTCTCGGAGGTTGCGTCCCTCGACGTACTCCATGGCGATGAACGTGCGCCCCTCGTCGCGGCCGACGTCGAAGAGCGTGACAATGTTGGGATGCGAGAAGGTGCCGGCGATCTGGATCTCCTGCTCGAAGCGAGCCTGCAGGGTCCGGATCTCCTGGTCGTCGGCGAGCGGGTCGAGGCGCAGCCCCTTGATGGCCACCTTGCGGCCGATCAGCGGGTCCTCGGCGAGATACACGACGCCCATCTCGCCAGCGGCGAGCGGCCGCAGGACGTGGTATCTGCCGAAGCGAGAGGGAACGCTCACCCTTGACCTCCCATCCTCGAGCGTTGGCGCGCAGAAGCGACTATTACTAACTAATACTAGTGTTAATATTGTTTATCATACTTTTATCAATTTTACCAGTGTTTTCACAAGATAATCTAACTTATGACGGTGAAAGCTGATTATCACTGGCCAGCAGGCCGGTCAGATCGAGGGCTCGATCGTGAACCGGTAGCCGACGCGGTGGACGGTGTGGAAGTGGCGCGGCTCCTGCGGGTCGACCTCGAAGCGGCGGCGCAGGCGCAGGATGAAGTTGTCGATGGTTCGCGACGAGGGGAAGGCGTCGTAGCCCCAGACCACGTCGAGGATCTCGTCGCGGGAGACCACCTCTCCCTCCCGCTCGGCGAGCAGCCGCAGGATCATCGCTTCCTTGTGGGTCAGTGCCTGCTCGGCACCGTCGGCGCTGGTTCCCCGGTAGGTGCGAAAATCCACCTCGTTGCCGCCGAAGCGGACCACGGGCTCGTCGAGCGTCGAGCTGCCGTACCAGCGGTTGCGCCGGAGGATCGCGGCGACCCGCAGCAGCAGCTCCTGGAGATGGAAGGGCTTGCTGACGTAGTCGTCGCCCCCCTCCTCGAAGCCGTGGATCCTGTCTTCCGGCTCGCCCCGGGCGGTGAGGAAGAGCACCGGCACCGTGTTGCCTTCCTGCCGAAGCTGCCGGCAGAGAGAGTAGCCGTCCAGGTGCGGCAGCATGACGTCGAGGATGACGAGCTCGAAGGCGCCGCTGCGGGCGGCGTCGAGGCCGGACTCGCCGTCGCCGGCGACCTCGGCCTGGTATCCCTCGGCGGCGAGGTTCTCGCGGATCCCGGCGGCGAGCTCGGGCTCGTCCTCGACGATCAAGATGCGCGGCGGCTTGCTCATCCTCGCTCCTCTCCAGCCGTTTCCGGCTGCCCCGCCAGCGGCCACCTGGCGCGGAAGCGCGCCCCGTGACCGGGCCCCTCGCTGTGCGCCGTCAACGTGGCGCCGGCCTGCGAGGCGAGGTAGCGGGCGATGTAGAGGCCCAGGCCGGTGCCGCGCCCCTCGCGCCGCATCTCGTCGCCGGGCCGGTAGAACTTCTCGAACAGCTTGTCGGCCATCGCGGGGGCGAAGCCGCGACCGTTGTCGCGGACCTCGATGAGCGCGTTGCCACCGTCCAGGGAGGCGCTGATGACGATCGCCGGCGCCTCGGCTCCGGTGACCGCCGCGAGGGCGTTGTCGATCAGGTTGCGGAGCACGGCGATGAGCGCCTGCGGATCGGCGCGCACGCGGATCCCGGCGGGGATTTGCGCCTGCAGGCTCACGCCGCGGCTCTGCGCGGTGGTGGCGAGGGTCTCCAGCAGCGTTTCGACGGTCTCGGCCAGGTCGACGTCATCGGGCGCCAGGGCGAGCCGGCCGGCGTCGATCCGCGCCGTGTCGAGCACGTTGGCGACCGTCGACTCCATGCGATCGAGGCTGGTGAGCAGCCGGCGGATCAAGACCTCCCGCGTCTCCCGGTCCGGCTCGCGGAAGTCCAGCGTCTCGGCGGCCAGCCGCATGGCCGCCAGCGGGCTCTTGAGCTCGTGGGTCACCGCGGTCACGAAGTTGCTCTGCTGCCGCCGCAGCCGCGTCTCGGCGCGCACCGCGCTCCACAGCACGCCGATGGCGGCCAGCAGTACGACGAGAAAGAAGCCGCCCTCCCACGCGTAGCGGTTGATTCGGCTCCAATGCTCGTCGGCGAAGCCGGCGAGGACCTCCGGGTCGATCCGGACGCCGCCGCCGTCGGGGGTGGCGATGATCCCGGGGAACAGATCCTCGACCGTGTCGACGGGGATGCCGCGATCGAGCAACAGCTCGGCGGCCGCTAGGCTCTGCCGGTACAGGCCGGTGGAGCGCTCCTCGACCGCGGCGCTGAAGCGCCACTGGTCGATCATCCACCAGCCGACCTGGGCGACGCAAACGACGAGCAGCACGGCGAAGGCGATCTGCAGGCGGCGGGGGTTGGCGAGCGAGAGGCGCATGGAGCGCCAAAGGTACCAGAGCGCCGCGGCCGAACACGCCTGCGCAACCACGTGAATGCGGCGAAGAAAATCAAAGATTGGGAGTTGACTAGCTCGTCGAAGATGACTATATTCCCGATTATGACCAGCTGGTCAGTTTGGGGGCCATTCCCCATAGGCACCACATAGGCACAGGGCCCATTCCCCGGCAGCGGGGAGTGGTGAGGGGCGGAGGAGTCGATGAACGACGCTCATTCGCTGCAGCACGGGAGTTCGATGACCAACCGCAACGCAACCGCGACCGCCGCGCGGCCGGAAGATGCTTCCCGGCCGGAAGTCTCACCCGCCATCTGGGGGTTGGCGACCAGCTTCGACCTCTACGAGTGCGATCCGGCGACCATCCGGGATGCCGACAAGATCCGGCAGTTCGTCGTCGAGCTTTGCGACCTGATCCAGATGCGCCGCTTCGGCGAGACCCAGGTCATCCACTTCGGCGAGGACGAGAGGGTCGCCGGCTTTTCGATGGTCCAGCTCATCGAGACGTCGCTGATCTCCGGGCACTTCGCCAACCTTACCAACGCCGTGTACCTCGACGTGTTCAGCTGCAAGCTCTACGACCCGCAGACGGTGCAGGACTTCGCCATGGAGTTCTTCGGCGCCGCCAAGTGCTTGCGCCACACGAACGAGCGGCTGTGAGCCTTGCTACGCGTCGCTGAAACCACCGACCTGCGCCGCTGCGAGGAGCTGTGGCGCGCGGTCATGCCGGAGGAGCTCGTCACCGACCTCTGGGAGGTGCGGGCTTGCTTCGAGCGGCACTTCGACCGCCCGGCCAGGTTCATCACCGTCGAGGACGGGGCGACCCTGGTCGGGCTGTTGCCGCTGTCGTGGATCGAGGAGGCGGGAAGGTTTGGCATCTTTCCGGGCGAGACCTGGAAGGGTCGCACCTGGTTGGAGCAGAACCGCATCTTCGCCCGCGACCAGGAAGCGCTGTCGGCGTTGCTGGCGGCGTGCCCGGAAAACGTCGAGCTCCGCTACCTGCTGCCGCTTCCCGCAGCGGCGGGCGCCGCGGTGGACGAGGTCGGCTACCTGTTCTCGCCGGGCCGCTACGGATACGACCTCGAGGGCTGGTTCGCCCAGTTCTCGCACAAGAACGCCAAGCGCCTGCGCCGCGAGATCGCGGCCGTCGAGGCCCAGGGCCTGCGCTATCGATTCGACGATCCCGCCGATCTGCAGGCGCTGGTGGCGCTCAACCTCGGCCGCTTCGCGGGCAGCTCGTACTTCGACGACCCGCGGTTTCTCGCCGGGTTTCGCGACCTTGTCGACCTGCTGGCCGCCCGCGGCTGGCTGCGGATGACGACGATCCTCGCCGGCGCCGAGCCGGTCGCCGTCGACCTCGGCTGCTGCTACCGGGGAACCTGCACGATGTTGGCGGGCGGCACCCGCGCCGGTTATCCGGGGATCGCCAAGGTGATCAACCTGCACCACCTGCGGCGCGCCTGCGCCGAGCGCTACGAGCGCGTCGATTTTCTCTGCGGCGAGTTTTCCTGGAAGCCGCTGTTCCACCTCGAGCCGCGGCCGCTGTACCTGTACGGCGAGCGTGCGAGCGGCTATCCGCCGGGCGAGACGATCGAGGCCGCGCCGCCGGCCCGCGAGGCGACGCATGAGAGCCACCCGTACGGCGCGATCTGAGGGCAAGCCCGGGGTGAGCCTCGGGACAGGAGCCCACTTCTCCGCGAGCGCTGCGCCGGCCTCGGCGGTCGCTCGAGCTCCGCACCCGGCGACGACCGGCGACGCGACCCATCCGGTGCGATCGTCGATCCCGCGAATTCTGGTCGTCGGCACGACCCCCGATTACATCGACCTCCTGGAGCGCGCTCATCCGGGCCGCTGCCTGTTCCTTACCGATCACGAGCTGCGGGCTGCGGCCCGCGAGCCGGCGCCGCCCAGCGGCGGCGAGATCATCTGCTCGCTGGCCGACGCTGCGGCTGTGCGCGGCGCGGTTGCCGCCCACCTTCGCCGGCAGCGGATGCGGCTGGACGGGATCGCCTGCTTCGACTGTGAGTCGATGCCGCTGGCGGCGGCCCTCGGCAAGGAGCTCGGCCTCGACTATCCGGCGGCCGCGACGATCGCCGGCGTTCGCAACAAGCACGCCGCCACGCAACGCTGGCGGCAGGCGGGCTTGCCGAGCCCGCGGGCGGCGCTGGTCGGAAGCGAGGCGCAGCTGGCGGCGTTCTGCCGGCGGGTCGCGGGACCGATCGTCCTCAAGCCGGTGTCCGGCAGCGGCAGCGAGCTGGTCTTCGCCTGCCGCGACCAGGCCGAGGCCCGCGACGCATTCGGGATCCTGCGCTCGCGGCTGGCTTCCCACGCCGACGCCCGCATGTACGCGCCCGTCGGCCGCGGCGGCCAGGGCATCGATCCGCGCCGCGTCTTCGTCGCCGAGGAGCTGATCGAGGGCGTCGAGCTGAGCTGCGACTTCGTCGTCGAGCCCGCCGGCGTCCGGATCATCCGCGTCTGTCGCAAGATCGCCCGCGCCGGCGAGCCGCTGGGGACCGTCAACGCCTACGTGATCGCCCCACAACTGCCCGAAGGCGTCACGCTCGACGGCCTGCGCTCGCAGCTCGCCGCGGCCGCCGCCGCGCTCGGCATCGTTCGGGCGATCTGCGTCGTCGACATCGTCGTGCGCGACGGCGAGATGGTAATGCTGGAGCTGGCGCCGCGGCCGGCCGGCGATTGCCTGCCGGCGTTGATCCGGGCGAGCTCGGGGCTCGACGTCCTCGGCCTCGCCCTCGACTTCGCGGCCGGTGGCTCGCCGCCGATTCCCGACGCCGGCGAGCGGCTTGTGGCGCTTCGCTTGCTGGCCACCGCCCCCGGGACGATCACGCGACTGGACGCCGCGGCGCTGCGCGCCGATCCCCGGGTTCGCGAGCTGCACCTGGAGCGCCGCGCCGGCGACCGTGTGCTGCTGCCGCCCGACAGCTACGACCGCCGCCTGCTCGGCCATGCCATCTTCGCGCCCCGGACCGGCGCCAGCATCGAGAGCCAGTGCGACGAGCTGGCCGGCCGGCTGGTCGTGGAGATCGATCCGGCGGGCCGCGAAGCCGCCGCCGAGGCATGACGATGCCGGCCCCCATTCCTCATCGCGTTTCTGTGGCGGGCGGTCTGGCACAGGGATCCGACGCGCCCGTGGCGAGCTGCGTCGAAGAGATCATCGAGAGGGCGCCGGAGCTCCTCGACGTGGCCCGCGCCCACGGCTCGCCGCTCTACCTGCTGGAGCCCGACGTCCTGCGGCAACGGGCGCGCCGCTTCGCCGAGGCGTTCGCCGCCGTCCTCCCAGACGTCCGCATCTACTACGCCTTGAAGAGCAACAACCTGGAGGTGGTCACGCGGACGTTCGTCGAGGCGGGGTTGGGCATCGACGTATCGAGCGGTCTCGAGCTCGAGCAGGCGCTGGCCGCGGGCTGCCGCGACATCATCTTCTCGGGGCCGGGCAAGACCGCGGCCGAGCTCGATGCGGCGATCGACGCCGCCGGCGAGGTCATCGTCCTGCTCGACAGCTTCGGCGAGCTCGAGCGGCTGCAGGAGCGGGCCGCGGCGCGCGGCGTGCGGATGCGGGCCGGGGCCCGATTGAGCACCCACGAGTGCGGGCTGTGGCGCAAGTTCGGCGTCCCTCTCGACCAGCTCGCCCGGCTCCTCGATGCCGCCGGCCGCTGCAGCCACGTCCGCCTCGAGGGCCTGCAGTACCACATGA
Source organism: Acidobacteriota bacterium (assembly GCA_036398215.1). Taxonomy (GTDB): domain Bacteria; phylum Acidobacteriota; class UBA890; order UBA890; family UBA890; genus DASWHK01. Next base: position 28,262 of record DASWHK010000313.1, read on the forward strand.
GCTGGTTGCTGCAGCCCGACCGCCAGGTCGCCTTCATCCGCGACCTCGGCGCGGCGCTGGCCCGCTTGCCGGCGGCCCAGCGCGGCGCTATCCGTTTCCTCGACATCGGCGGCGGCTTCTGGCCGCCGGAGGGCGAGTGGCTGCATGCCGATCCCGAGGCGATGCTCGCCGGCCAGGCGATCGCGTCGCCGCCCCCAGCTCCGCGGATCTTGCCCGCCACCGGCATCGACGAGTTCGCCGCCGCCATCGCCGCGGCGCTGCAGGAGCACGTGCTCGCGCACATCGACTGCCGCATTCACGTCGAGCCGGGCCGCTGGCTGTGCAGCGACGCCATGCACATCCTGATCACGGTCGTCGACAAGAAGGCCGACGACCTGGTGATCGCCGACGCCGGAACCAATGCGCTCGGCTGGGAGCGCTTCGAGAGCGATTACTTCCCGCTCGTCAACCTGACTCGCCCCGGCCTGACGGAGCGGGCTTGCACGGTGTTCGGATCGTTGTGCACTCCCCACGACGTCTGGGGCTTCAGCGTCCACGGCGCCGGGATCGAGGCCGGCGACGTGCTGCTGGTGCCTCGGCAGGGTGCCTATACCTACAGCCTCAGGCAGCGGTTCATCAAGCCGTTGCCGGAGGTGGTCACCCGTGGCCTCGGAGGATGGGCGCGGTAGAGTGTCTCCGCAGCATTAGAACCCTCGCCTCGATCGTCGACGCGAGACAACCGAGGAATCGGCCATGGCCCGGCCAACCCGCACGCGGCAGCAGCGCCGCAGCCTACGGACGCGGCAGAAGCTGCTGGATGCCGCCCGCCAGGTGTTCTCGGAGAAGGGCCTCGACCTCACCCGGATCGACGACATCACCGAGCGGGCCGACCTCGGCAAGGGCACCTTCTACTATCACTTCGAGAGCAAGGAGAAGCTCATCCGCGAGCTGATCCGCACGATGCTCCAGGACCTGGCGGCCGAGGTCGACAAGAGCTGCAGCGGCATCGTCGAGCTGCAGCCTTTCATCGACGCCATGATCAAGGCCCACGTCGGCTTCTTCTCGGAGCGCTGGGAGGACTTCGTCCTCTACTACCAGGGGCGCGCCGACCTGACGCTGCTGGAGGGCTACACCGGCATCGACGCCCCGTTCCTGACCTACCTGGAGGCGATCGAGTCGCTGCTCAGCAGGGTCATCGGCCATCGCCTGCCCCCCGCAGCGCTGCGCCGCATCGCCTGCGCCGTCGCCGGATTCGTCTCCGGCTACTACTCGTTCGCCGTGATCGCCACCCAGGACGACGACATCGGCGCCGCCTTCGAGCCCCTGCGCGGCGCCATGGTCGCCAGCCTGTCGCGGTTCATCACCACCGCCGTGGCCGCCGAGGCCGTGGCCAGCTAGTCCGTGAGTGCAATGGACAAGAGCGTGCGTACTCCGCGCACCCTCCGACGAACCGCCGCTTTGGGCCATGGGTGCCGGTGGCTCGCTCGCTTCCTGGGTAGCGGCCTTCGCGCCAGGCCCGGTTCTCTCACCTTCTGGATCATGGCAGTGGTAGCCGGGGTGACCGTGGCAGCGAGCCCATCCGCAACTGCGGGACAACAGTTCCGGACAGACGTTGAGATCGTCCGGGTCGACGTCGTCGTCACGGACAACGACGGGGCCTTCATCGACGATCTCCGCGCCGGCGAGTTCACGCTCTTCGAGGACGGAGCCCGACAGGACATCGTCAGCGTCGAGCTGGTCGACCTTGCGGCGCGGCAGGTGCAGCAGGTGGCAATGGAAGCGGGTGTCCCGGGCGAGCCGACCCCGGAGCTGCGGCCGGCGGTGTCGGCCGGCGACCTGGGCGCAGTCATCTTCTTTATCGACCTTCCTGGTCTCGCCTTCAAGAGCTCCATCGACTTCGCCGAGTCGATGCAGCGGGTCTTCGCCAAGGTCGAGCAGCTTTCCCTTCCGTACGCGATCTACCTGGTGGACATGGCCGGCCGGCTTCGCGAGATCCAACCGTTGACGGTCGATATCGGTGCCTTGCAGGGCGCCGCCGCGGACGTACGCTCGACGCCGGCTCCCGTGTCGCGAGAGAACCTCTTCCACGGCGGCGCTCTCGACGCGGACGCCGGCTCGGCAAACCGGTTCGCGAGGTTCACGGAGCGCACGCGCACCCTCTACACCTTCGAGCTCCTGCGAGACTTCGTCGATTCCCTCGCCCATCGTTCCGGGCGCACGGCTCTGGTTTGGGTTTCCACCGGTGTCGATCTGGCCGCCTACGACACCATAACGCGCCCGTACCAGATCACCGGGCAGCAGGACCCCATGCCCGGCGTTCGTTCCCGCTCGTACAACCCCGATCTCAACGTGCTGGGCCTCCAAAGGGAGCTGCACCAGGCCGCGAACTCCGTCAACGTCAGCATCTACTCGGTGGATCCGAGCACGCTGGCCGATTTCCATCTCGGCGGGATCGGCCTCAAGCGTCGCGACGGCGGCGCCGAGGACGCGCGCGGCAACTCCCTGCGCAACGCCGCGCACGCTACCGGCGGCGACGTATTCATCGGTTGGACCGACCTCGATCGCGTGCTTGTGAACATCGAGCGCGATGCCGGTCGCTTCTATCTGCTCAGCTACGTGCCGCCGGTCGGCGGCGAAGGCGAGTACCACGAAATCCGCGTCGAGTTGGGCCGCCGTGGTACCGAGGTGCGGGCGCGGCGAGGCTACGTGCGGTACTCGGAGAGCGACCGTCTGTCGCGTACCGTGCGCTCGGCACTCGATCTGCCGGGGACGGTTTCGGGATTCGACGTCGTGGTGGATGGCGTGCGCGCGCGCGAGGCGGATGGCCAGGCGATCCTCATCCTCGATACGGCGGTTGGCACGGGGGCGGAAGCCGTTGCGGGAGACAACGTCGTGCCGCCGGGTGCTGCGGGTGCGGCGGGTGCGGCGGGTGCGGCAGGTGCGGTGCCCCTCGTCGACGGGAGCTCGCTGCTCCTGTTCGCCACCGTGCGTGACCGTAACGGAGAGCTTGTGGCGACGGTCGAGAACCAGCGGCTCACCCCCCAGGGCAGCTCGGCGTCAATGCCACGCATCGGAGCTGGAGCGCCTTTCTACTGGACCCATCGCGTCGCCCATCGCCTGGAGCCCGGGGACTACGACGTCAGCGTGGCCGTCATCGACCGGGGTAGCGAGCGCATCGGCGCGAGCAAGCTGTCGGTGCAGATCCATGATGCGGCCGGCGAGTGGGACACGAGCGACCCCCGGCTGGTCGTGGAGACTGCGGATGGCTCCACCACACCCGTCATCGGCGGGCAGATTCTGGCGGGCCTGCGCGTGTTCATGTACGTAGAGGTCTACAACGGCGTCAGCCCTGAGGTGGGCGGGAGGGTACTGCCGTTTGCGGGCGACGATCCGTTGGAGCCTACTGCAGAGGTCGGCGATCCCTCCGACGACGCCGCCCCCGGCGAGGCTCGGAAGGGGCCTTCGATCGCCCTCACGGCAGAGGGCGAGCTGCACCATGGAAGCGTCCCGCTGATGGCCATGCCGGCGGGCCACTACCTCCTCGACTTCTACATCGACGACACCGGCGCCGGCCGATCGAGAACGGTGCGCCTGCCCCTGCAAGTGGTCCCGCCCCGCTAGCTCGAGATCCGGCGCCGGCCCCGCTTTTGACGCTCCGGCCCGCCCGCCGCTACGAACCCACACCCCCGCCGCTTACAACCCGCTGAGCGACTTTCGCCACAGGCTGCTACGCTCTCCTCTCCCTCGCCCCCGACCCGAAAGAGCGAATCGTGGCGTCGAAGAAGGACTACAAGGGCTTCACAACCAAGGCGGTGCACGTCGGCCAGGATCCCGACCCCTCGACCGGGGCGGTGATCCCGCCGATCCACGCCACCTCGACGTACATCCAGACCGAGCTCGGCAAGCCGGGGGAGTACGTCTACAGCCGTAGCGGCAACCCTACCCGGCGGGGGCTCGAGGCGGTGCTCGCGGCGCTCGAGAACGCCGAGCACGCCGTCGCCTTCGGCAGCGGCACCGCCGCCATCGACGCCTGCCTGCGCTTCCTCGCCCCCGACGACCACGTGCTGTGCTCGCGGGACGTCTACGGGGGCACCTACCGGCTGTTCGAGCAGCTGCTGCGGCGCGCCAGCGGCCTGCGCTTCACCTACGTCGATACCACCGACCTCGACGCCACCGAGGCGGCCTGGACCGAGGAGACGCGGCTGCTGTACATCGAGACGCCCACCAACCCGCTGATGCAGCTCACCGACATCGCCGCCGCCGCCGACCTGGCGCGGCGGCGCGGCGGCATCCTCGCGGTCGACAACACCTTCATGTCGCCGTACCTGCAGCGGCCGCTCGACTACGGCGCCCACCTGGTGCTGCACTCGACGACCAAGTTCCTCAACGGCCACTCCGACAGCATCGGCGGGGTCGTGTGCACCAACCGCGAGGACCTCGCGCAGACCCTCGCCTTCGTCGCCAAGAGCGCCGGCGCGACGCTGTCGCCCTTCGAGGCCTGGCTGATCCAGCGCGGCGTCAAGACGCTGGCGCTGCGCGTCGAGCGCGCCCAACATACCGCCGGCCAGCTCGCCGCCATGCTCGCCGCCCACCCCGCGGTGCAGCGCGTCTACTACCCCGGCCTCGTCGACCACCCCCAGCACGCCCTCGCCCTGCGGCAGATGAAGGGCTTCGGCGCCATGCTGAGCTTCGATCTCGCCGGCTACGAGCAGGCCAAGACCCTGCTCGATGCCGTGCAGGTGTGCGTCCTTGCTGAGAGCCTCGGCGGCGTCGAGACCCTCATCTCGCACCCCGCCTCGATGACCCACGCCTCCATCCCGCCCGACATCCGCCAGAAGCGCGGCATCGGCGACGGCCTGGTGCGGATCTCCGTGGGCATCGAGGACCCCGAGGACCTGCTCGGCGACCTGGAGCAGGCGCTGGCGAAGCTCGGCTGAGCGGGGAAGGACACAAGGCTGGCCGGCCGGCGCCCATGTGTTGTATTATGAATACAACACAACGAGGGAGGAGCACATGGGCGCCATGTTCGGGAAGTGTTTCGCGAGGCTGCGCCGCGAGAAACTCGGCGTGAGCCTGAGGCAGTTTTGCCGTGACCACAACTTCGATCCCGGGAATATCAGCAAGCTCGAGCGGGGGAAGCTCCCCCCACCTCAGTCCCGGCAGAAGCTGGAGCAATACGCGTCAGCGCTGGGTCTCACAGAAGGCTCGGACGAGTGGTACGAGTTCTTCGACACGGCATTCGCCGAGCGCGGCGAGTTGCCGGAAGATCTCGCGAGCGATGAGGCGCTGGTCGGCCAGCTACCGGTGCTCTTCCGAACGCTGCGAGGCGACGCGGTGGCCCGAGAGGAGCTCGAAGAGCTGTTGAACAAGCTCAGGCGAGCCTGAGCCGGTGACGGTGCCCACCCCGGCGTACCTCGATTACGAGGAAATGCGCG
>DASWHK010000314.1:0-3385 GCA_036398215.1 Acidobacteriota bacterium
CGCCTTCGGGCTCGCCGAACGGGTGGCGCGCCGCCGTCCCGGCGGCGGCTGGCGGCGCGGTCTCGGTAACGACACCGCCCATGCGGCCCGCCGCCTGCGGCGTAGCCCGGGCTTCGCCGGGGCGACCGTCGCTACCCTGGCGCTCGGCATCGGCGCCACCACCGCGATCTTCAGCCTCGTCCACGGCGTGGTGCTCAATCCGCTCCCGTATCCCGACGCCGATCGGCTGGTAGCGCTGCAGCACTCGGCCGAGGGCGCCGGATTGCCGCAGCTCGGCGTGTCGTTGGGGACCTACGTCCACTACCGCGAGCACAACGAGGCCCTCGAGGAGATCACCGCGTTCTCGGCGCCGACCGACGTCGCCCTGCTCGGCGACGGTGGGGCGCAGCGGGTACCGGGGGCGATGGTGAGCCAGGGCTTCTTCGAGATCTTCCTCGGCGGGCCGCCGGCGCTGGGCCGCGTGATCTCCGAGGCCGACCAGGTGCCCGGCGCGCCACGCGTCGCCATGATCGGCGAGGAGCTCTGGCGGAGCCGCTACGGCGCCGATCCGGGGATCATCGGGCGGTCGATCTCGGTCGAAGGGGCCCCGGTCGAGGTCGTCGGCGTGCTGCCCGCCACGTTCGACGTGCCGTCGAGCGCCACCCAGCTGTGGGTAGCGCAGCAGATCGACCCCGAGCGGGTGATCCTCGGCGGCTTCGGGCGCTACGGCGTCGGCCGATTGAAGCCCGGCGTCACCGGCGAGCAGGCGCGGGCGGAGCTGCAACGGCTGATCCCGACGATGGCGGAGCGCTTCAACCCCGTGGCCTTCGACCTGCTCGTCACCGGCGGCGGGCTTGCCGCAATCGTCACCCCGTTGAGGGAGAGCGTCGTGGGGGACGTCGAGCAGATGTTGTGGATCCTCCTCGGGACCGTCCTCTTCGTGCTCGGCGTCGTGTGCGCGAACGTCGCCAACCTGTTCCTCGTCCGCGCCGAGACCCAGCGTCGCGAGATCGCCGTGCGCCTGGCGCTGGGGGCCGGGCGCGCGCAGATCGTCCGGCACCACCTCGCCGAGAGCCTGCTGCTCGGGGCCGCCGGGGGAACGGCCGGCGTGCTGCTCGCCCTCATCGGCTTGCGCTGGGTCGTGGCCTGGGGACCGAGCACCATCCCGCGGCTGCACGAGGTCGGGATCCACCTCCCCGTGCTGGCGTTCGCCGCCGTCATCTCGCTGGGCGCCAGCCTGGCGTTCGGCCTGATTCCGACGCTCCGGCACCGCGGTACGGCGCTGGCGGGGACGATCGCCGAGGGAGGTCGCGGCGCAACCCTGGGACGCCAGCGCCACCGCGCCCGCAACGCGCTGGTTGTCGCCCAGATCTCGCTGGCCGTCGTCCTGCTGGTCGGCTCCGGTCTGATGGTGCGCAGCTTCCGGCACCTCCGCGGCGTCGAGCCGGGGTTCGACGCCGGCTCCTCGCTGGTGTTCGGCGTCGGGTTGCCCGTGGCTCTCTATCCGGATCCCGTCGAGGCGATGCAGTTCCAGCAGCGGGTCCTGGAGCGCGTTTCGCAGCTTCCGGGGGTCGCGGCCGTCGGGGCGACACGATGCCTGCCCCTCGATGGATGCGACAACCGGACGCCGGTCTATGCCGAGGGCATCCCGTTCGAGCCCGGCGAGACCCCGCCGTCCGTCGACGTGAGAGGGGCGACTTCCGGCTTCTTCCGCGCGATGGGCATTCCGCTGATCGAGGGGCGGGCCTTGCAGCCGGCCGATCCGGGGCGCCGGCCGGCCGCCGCCGTCGTTAGCCTGAACCTGGCCGAGCGCCTGTGGCCCGGCGAAAGCGCGGTCGGCAAGCGGATCTACCCCGATGTTCCCGAGGAGGATCCGTACACGATCGTCGGGGTGGTTGGCAACGTGATCTCCTATGGCCTCGCGGAGGCGCCGCCGGAGATTCTCTGGGTCTCCTTCCTCGGCCCCTACGGCTACGTCGCGCCGCCGCACGCGATGACCTTCGTGGTGCGAACCGAGGTGCCGCCGCTTTCGCTCGCGCCGGCCCTGCGCGCCGCGTTGCAAGAGCTGGATGCGAACGTGCCGCTGTCGGACCTACGAACCATGCGGGAGGTGGTCGACCAGGCCAGCGCGCCGACGGAGTTCGCCATGCTCCTGCTCGTTGCCGCCGGCGGTGTCGCCCTGGCGCTGGGCGCCGTGGGCGTCTACGGCGTCCTTTCGTACGTCGTCAGCCAGCGCACCGGTGAGATCGGCGTCCGCATCGCCCTCGGCGCCGCGGCCGGCGACGTCCTCCGGATGATCCTGTGGCAGGGCGCCGGGGTCGTCGCTGTAGGCGTGATCATCGGCCTTGCCGAGGCGCTGGCGCTGACGCGCTTGATGGAGGCGGTGCTGTTCGGCGTCAGCCCCGGGGATCCGTTGACCTACGCGGCGGTCGCCCTCGGCCTCGTCCTGATCGCGCTGCTCGCCAGCTATCTGCCGGCGCGCCGCGCCGCCTCCGTGGACCCGGTCGATGCCCTTCGTCTTGGCTGACGAGTCGATCGCTGGCCGGGGCCGCCGAGCTGCGATCTGCCTGACGGTTCAATCAGTGGCCGGGGCCGCCGAGCTTCGATCCGCCTGACGGTTCAATCAGTGGCCGGGGCCGCCGACCGGGCGCGCCGCCAGATCCATCCGTACACGGCCGCGTTGACCGCGATCACCGCGATGCCCAACGTCACCTGAACGCCCCGGGTCATGGCACCCGGGTAGAGCAGCGGAATGACGTAGTGCTCGACGAAGCCGCCGCCGTAGCCGGTTTCGCCGGCGCGCGCCCGCAGCCACAGCTCCAGCGGCGTGAGCGGGCAGATCCAGCCGGCCAGCTCGATCAGCGCGCCCCACAGCGCGCACGGCACGTGCACCCAGGCGAGACGCCGCCGGCGCAACACCAGCAGCCCTCCGGCCACGACGAAGACGACGAAGCCGAGGTGCAGGACGACGGTGATGTCGGCGAGCAGGCCGAACCAGAAGGCGCGCATGCCCGATCGTAGTACGAGCGCGCGGGGAGTCGCGCAGCACTTGCGCGGATCGGGTGCGGTGCGCGCGCAGGTGGGGGCGTTCGATCCGAACCTACCCATCTACGACCTGGCGACGATGGAGGATCGCCTGAGGGCGGATCGACGCCGTCAAACGAGGGTCTGCCGGTCAAAAAAACCAGAAATTCACGATTTTCTTCGAAAAAACTGGCCTTTCCGACTCATATATATATAGAGGCGCCGCCGGTGTGCGGTTCTTCTGTGTCCATACCCCTAGCAGGCCGAGGTGGACGTGTGATGGGTCTGGTTGCGGCGAGAAAAGGCCAGATGCAAGGCGCCGCGACGACGGCGATGTTGAACACATCGTCGAGGAGCGGCAACGCAGCAGATGGCCTTTTCT
>DASWHK010000315.1:0-10315 GCA_036398215.1 Acidobacteriota bacterium
TGATCAACGCCGGCTTCGTCACCCGCGTGGTCAGCTACCAGGAGGACCTGGTGCGCGACGTGCGCTCGACGCTCTACCTGCTGTGGGGCGGCGTGCTGTTCGTGCTGCTGATCGGCTGCGTCAACATCGCCAACCTGGTGATGGTGCGCTCCAGCGTGCGGACGCGGGAGCTGGCGACCCGCCTCGCCTTCGGCGCCGGCTACCTGCGGGTCAGCCGCCAGCTGCTCACCGAGAGCATCGTGCTGACCACGGCCGGCGGCTCGCTGGGCCTGCTGTTCGGCTTCTGGGGGATGGACGTCCTGCGGACACTCGGCATCGACCGGCTGCCGCGCGCCCAGGAGATCGCCATGGACGGCACCGTCGTGCTCGCGGCGCTGGTGCTATCGCTGCTGGTCGGCTTTCTGATCGGCATCATCCCGGTGAGCGGCGCGATGCGCACCGACCTCGGCCAGGTCTTTCGCGAGGACGGCATCACCGGCACCAGCGCCAAGGCGGCGCGGCTGCTGCGCCGCTCGCTGGTCACCGCGCAGGTCGCCGTCGCCCTGGTTCTGTTGATCGGCGCGGGCCTCATGCTGGCCAGCTTCCGGCAGATCCTCGACCTCGACCTCGGCTACGAGACCGGCAACGTGCTCACCGGCCAGATGACGCTGAGCGCGGCGCGCTACGCGGGGAACGCCGATCTGCGCTCCTTTACCCGCCAGGCGGTCGACGCGATCCGCGCCGTCCCCGGCGTCGAGGAGGCCGGCGCGACCTCGGTCTTTCCGCTCAGCGGCAACTACGCCGACAGCGTCATCCTCGCCGAGGGCTACACGATGGCCCCCGGCGAGTCGCTGATCTCGCCGGCGCAGGTGCGGGTGACGCCCGGCTACCTCGAGGCGATGGGCATCGCACTCATCGAAGGGCGCTACTTCGACGCCACCGACGACGAGGGTGCCTACCTCGCCGTGATCGTCGACCAGCGGCTCGCCGACAAGTTCTGGCCCAACGGCCGGGCGCTCGGCAAGCGGCTGTACTTCCCGTCGAGCTTCGACGACGTCACGGCGATCGGCGCCGACACGCAGTTCCTGCACGTCGTCGGGGTGGTCGAGGACATCGCCCTGCGCGACGTGGTGCGCGAGGACGGCGCCGACGTCGGGACCTACTACCTCCCCTGGGCGCAGTATCCGGCCCGCGGCATGACGTTCGCGATCAAGACCGCCGGCGAGCCGGGCGCGGTGACCGTTTCGGTGCGCGCGGCGCTGGTGGGGCTCGATCCCGGGCTGCCGTTCTTCAACGTTCGCACGCTCGAGGACCGATTCGCCGACGCCGTCGGCCCGCGGCGCACCCCCGTCGTCCTGTCACTCGGGTTCGCCGCCGTGGCGCTGTTCCTCTCGGCGGTCGGCGTCTACGGCGTGCTCGCCTACCTGGTGACCACGCGCACCCGCGAGATCGGCATCCGCCTGGCCCTCGGCAGCGGCGCCCAGCGCGTCTTCGGCCTGGTGCTGCTCGAGGGCGTGCAGATCGTCGGCGCCGGCGTGGTCCTCGGCCTGCTCGGCGCCTTCGCCCTGCGCTCCACGCTGCAGAGCCAGCTCTACGGCGTCGAGCCCCTCGACCCGGTCGTCTGGGCATCGGTCGTCGCCACCCTGGCGATCGTCGCGCTGGCGGCATGTCTCATCCCGGCGACCCGGGCGACGCGCGTCCATCCGGTGGTGGCGCTCAAGAGCGAGTAGGCAGAGGTCGCGGAGATCGGCCAGGAGGGCCGCGCAAGGCCCCGAGACAAACGCCGAGCCGGGCTGGACCGGGCTGCACCGGGCTGAAGCGGGCCTTCCCGTCCACCGCGGGACGACGACGAGAAAGCGGGTTACCCGGAGCTACCGCCGGCTCGAGGCGTCAGATCGGGGATGTGGTGCCCGCGCAGGAAATCGCCGAACTGCGCGTCGTCCATGTGCCGCTTCCAGGCTTCCCACTTCTCCGGGCTCCAGTACGCGTCGAGGTGCAACACGATCGTCCCGACGACGAGGCCACCCCAGACGTAAATCGCCCAGGGGAGCGGCAGGCTGAGAAGGTCGTAGCCATACGCATGAAGCGCCGCGATCACGATGGATTCCACCGCCCCCATCGCCATCGCGAGCGTCGAGAAGACCAGCCGCATCCGCCGCCAGGTCAAGAACGCGCCCAGCGACAACTGCGCGGCGATCAAGCTCCAAGCCAGGATCGAACCGTACGGGTCGAAGAAAGGCCCGTTCAGCAGCCCCAGTACGATTCCCGCCAGCAGGCCATAGCGAGCGGCTGCCTTCATCGAAGCTTCCTCCGGTTGGTGATTGCCAACCGGTGTCTACCACTCGCCGATGAGATGGCACAAGGCCGTGTTGGGGGAGGCCGACGCGAGCGCCTCCGCTCGTGGCTGCTCGAGTCATGCCAAGCGGTCTGGCAAAGCGGACAGCTCCGATCCGGCGTCCCCGACCAACTCCCGGCCGTCGAGGCCAAAGGCAGAAGTGGCGGTTACTTGCGCCCGAGACCACCCCCGCTTGCAATTGTGCGCCAAACGTCGCACACTTGAGCGGAGGAGGAAACCGAAATGGCGATGACGGACCGCGTCAACACACGCATCGATCCAAAGCTGAAGAAAGCCGTTGAGAAGGTGTTCGCCAGGCTCGGACTTTCAGCCGGCGAGGCGATCAGGCTGTTTTACGCCCAGGTGAAACTGCATCAAGGATTGCCGTTCGACGTGAAAGTGCCGAATGACGAGACGATTGCCGCCATGCGCGAAGTCGAAGAAGGTCGTGGCCTGACAAGGTACGCCGGTGCCGAGGCCCTGTTCGAGGAGTGGGATAACGAGAGCACTGATTGATGCTCAGGCCCGTAGAGTCCTCGAAGTTCCGAAAGGATCTGAAACGAGCACGACGACGTGGCAAAGACCTTGAGAAGCTGAAAACCCCGGTCGGCCTTCTGCTCGCCCAGAAGCCCCTCCCGGAACGCTACCGTGATCATCGGCTTGCGGGTCCTTACGCGGGATATCGCGACTGCCATATCGAACCGGACTGGCTCCTGCGCCAGCGGAAACTCGCCGGTCGGCTCAACGCGAGCCCTCCGGCCAGGTGTGCACGACCTCGCCGGCCTCGTCGAGTAGCTCGAGGCGGGCGACGTCGTCGGCGTCGACATACAGGCGGATCCGCGGGCGGCCGGCGGTGTCGTTGATCTGCAGGGCGGCGGTTCGGTCGCGGCTGCCGAGGAAGACCCGCTGGGCGCTGAGGTTGCCGTCGCGGCGCAGCTCGGCCAGGCGCGCCTCGGCGGCCTCCCGCTCAGGGCCCTCCTCCTGCCGGCTCGCCAGGATCAGGTCGACCAGCTCCTTGACCCCGATCGTCGTCGAGCGGTCCCACACCGTCAGCCCGGCGGCCCGCGACGTGCCCCGGTCGGAGTACTGCATGGCGACCACCTGGTCCTGCTTGAACTGGTCGAACGCCAGCATGCCGGAGGCCGCGTAGCCGGCGTCCGACTCCTCGCCGCGGAAGGTCAGCCCCCCGACCTCGTCGCCCCGGGCGTTGTAGAACAGCATCCCCGCCGAGCCGATGCGCCCCGAGGACAGCTCGGCGGGCAGCTCCTCGTGCTCGAGGATCGGCCCCGGGATGTTGGCGCCGTTCGAGATCACCAGCGCCAGCCGTCCGTCCGGCTCGATCACGTTGATCCGCTCGACGTCGATGATCGCGAACCGCTGCGCCTGCGGCGGCAGGAAGGCGGTTGCCGCCAGCAGGCAGAGCAGGATGCTCGAGCCGATCGCGTAGAGCTTCAGGAGCCGGACTTCTCTTACCAGGCGGGCGTGGTCCATCGGTATGCCTTCTTTCGTTGTTGCGCGGCGGTGTGCTGCCTTCACCACAGGGGGCGCGACCCCTTCCCCGTCGATGAGGGGTTGGCGGCCGCAGGCGCGGGCGTCGGGCGGGCAGGCGAACGCGCTAGCGCTCGTCGAGGGATCTCGGCCTTGAGGAAACCAAGGCCCGCGGGCCCTGGCAAGGGGTATCGGCGGCAGCGACCGCACGCCGATGACGTGGGGTGCCCGTCGGTCGACGGCAAACTGGTGTGGGACCGCGATGCGCCAACAGAGGGCGGATAGCGCCCTATCCCTATCCCTCGGCCTGACCAGGCGCCTCGTACGAGCCTCGTGAGATTGCGCTTGCTAAAGATTTCGCATAGTGCTAATTTATTGCCACTTAAGGCAACCGAGCTGACCGCGCCGGCGACGGCGCCCTTCGGAGAACGACATGTCGGAGCCACTGGCACACAAGCTCAGCGCCCGGGAGCGGCAGATCATGGACGTGCTGTTCCAACGCGGCGCCGCCACCGCCGCCGAGGTCCGCGACGGCATGCCGGACGCGCCGAGCTACTCGGCGGTCCGCACGCAGCTGCGCATCCTCGAGAACAAGGGGCACGTGACCCACGAGCAGGAGGGGCCGCGGTACGTATACCGGCCGACGCTCACCAAGGAGCGCGCCAAGCGCTCGGCGCTGAACCACCTCGTCGACACGTTCTTCAATGGCTCCGCCGGGCAGGCGATGGCGGCGCTGCTGGACGACTCCAACACCGAGCTGTCGGAACGCGACCTCGATCGGCTCGAAGACCTGATCTCACAAGCACGCTCCCGGGAGAAATGAACATGAGCCGGTTCACGGAGATGGCCGCCACGGTAGGCGGCAGAAGCCTCGTCGACGACTTCCTCGGCATATCTTTCAAGGCTGCGCTCGTGCTGCTCGCGGCGCTGCTGGCGACGGCGCTGCTGCGTCGCGCCTCCGCCTCGACGCGGCATCAGGTCTGGGCGGCGGCGCTGGTCTCGGTGCTGGCATTGCCGGCGCTGACGCTGGCGCTTCCGGCATGGCAAGTGCCGATGCTTCCCGCCGCGGCGGCGCCGGCGAGCGCGGACGACGTCGATCTTCCACCGGCAGCGGCTTCGCCCGTGGAACAGCACACCCGGCGCCAACTCTCCACCCTTCCCGAGGCGACGCCGTCGTCATCCGGCGCCTCACCAATCCTCGACGGCGGGACGTCAACCGGGAGCGACGTCCGGGCGCCAGGCACTGGCGCGCAAGCGCTCTCGCTTAAGGGAAGTGCCGACAGCGCGGCGCCTCGCCGTGAGGACGCAGCGCTCAGGGACGCGTTGAGGGACGGCGAGGTTGCAGGCTCAATGTTCGCGGGCGATGGGATTCCCGCAGGATCGCTTGCGAATGGCGATGCTGCCGGAGGGCTGATCACCCGCCGCGATATCGCCGGCGCGCTGCTTGTCGTCTGGGCCCTGGGTGCAGCTTTCTTTCTCGCCCGCCTGGGCCTGTCCGCCGCGGCTGCGCGACGGCTCGTGCGTCGCGCCGCCCCGGTGACCGACGAGGGCCTGCTGCGAGAGGCCCGCGCGGCGCGCCGCGATCTGGGGATTCGTGCCGAGGTGCGTGTCGTTTGCAGCGAACGGGTCTCGATGCCGCTGGCCTGGGGCATCGTTCGCCCGGCCGTGGTGCTGCCGGCGGAATCGACCCGCTGGAGCGCGCAGCGCCGGCGCGTCGTGCTGCTGCACGAAATGGCGCACCTGAAGCGGCGCGACTGCCAGATGCTGCTGCTCGGCCGGCTGGTCAACGCCTTTCACTGGTTCAACCCGCTCGCCTGGACGGCGACTCGCCGCCTGCAGGCCGAGCGCGAGCGCGCCTGCGACGACCTGGTGCTGGGCAGCGGCACGCGCGGCGCCGACTACGCCGGGCATCTCCTCGAGATCGCCCGCTCGATCAAGGCGGCGCGGACGCCGAGCTGGGCGGCCGTGGCGATGGCTCGCCCTAACGAGCTCGAAGGGCGGCTGCTCGCCATTCTCGATCCACAGCGCCGGCGGGGTAGTGCGACACGGGCGGCAACCGGCGCCGCGGCGCTGGCCGTCGGCATGCTGGTGGTTCCGCTTGCCGCCTTGCAGCCGGGGGCCATCGCCGAGGAGCGGCAAATCGATCGGTCCGGCGATCCGATTCCCGGCCCGATCGGCGACGAACTCGAGCCGACGATCGCCGTGCCGCCCGCGCAGCAGCTCGACATCGAGGTCGAACGGCAGCCGATCGGCCGGCTCGATCCGCAGCCCGGGCGTGAAGCACCGCTCGCCGGCGGTGTTGCGGCGGAGGGCCCGGCGAACGGTCCGGCGGCCGGAGTCCCGGTGGGACACGCGTCATCCGCAGTCCACGGCCAGGAGGTCAACGTCCGCGTCCTGGAGGCATTCATGACCGCCCTGCGCGACGCGGACGCCCAGATCCGCGCCCAGGCGGCGCACGCCCTGGGCACGATCGAATCCGTGCAGGCGGTTGCGGCGCTGAGCGAGGCCCTGCGCAACGATGCCTCCGTTTCCGTGCGCAGCCAGGCGGCGTGGGCGCTCGGCATGATCGAGTCCGACGAGGCGGTTGCGGCGCTGGCAACGGCGATCTCCGACGAGAACGCGGATGTTCGGAGCCAGGCGGCCTGGGCGCTCGGCATGATCGAGTCCGACCAGGCCGTGCCGGCCCTGGCGTCGGCGCTTGCCGACGAACAAGCGCAGGTCCGGAGCCAGGCGGCTTGGGCCCTCGGCATGATCGAGAGCCCGGAGGCGGTCGAGGCGCTCGGCGGCGTGCTGCGCAATGACGCCTCCGCCGAGGTGCGCGGCCAGGCGGCCTGGGCGCTCGGCATGATCGAGGACGAAGCGGCGCTCGAGGCGCTGCTCGATGCGCTCACCGACGAAAGCATCGAGGTCCGCAAGCAAGCCCTGTGGGCGGTGGCCCAGATCTCCGGTTGAGGAGGCCATGATGAGCATTTTCTTCAGCAGCGCCGCAAAAGCCATTGCGCTGATCGTGTCGGGCACGGTGACTGCGGTGACCGCCTGGTCGGCGGCCGGGGCGCCGCTACCGCGCTGGCTGCCGGTGTCCGTCGTCGTCGAGCAGGAGGGCGAGCTCGCCGCCCTGATCGCCGAGCTCGGCGCGCCGCTGGCGCGCGATCGGGCGCTGGCCGCCTGCCGTATCGGCCGTATGCGCGGCCGCGACGTATCGGCGGCAGGCGAGCCGCTGCTGGCGCTGCTGAGCGATGGCGAACCGGTTGAGAGTCGCCTCTGTCGGGAGCGTGGCAACTGGATCGGTGATCGCGACGAGGACAGCTCGCCCGGCCGCGAGGCGGCGATCGCCCTCGAGCGGGTCGGCAGCCCCGCGCTCGATCCGCTGATCGGCATTCTCGGCGGCGACCGCGAGCCGGGGGGCGACAGCGCCGTCGCCCGCGAGCACGCGGCGATGGCGCTGGGGTTGATGGAGGAGAGCCGCGCTGTGGCCTCCCTGGTGGCGGCGCTGGACGACGACGTCGAGGCCGTCCGCGCCCGCTCGGCGTGGGCTCTGGGCATGATTGAAGACTCCGCAGCGGTAGAGCCGCTCGGCGACGCGCTTGCCGACGTTTCCTCCAGGGTTCGCTCGCAGGCGGCCTGGGCCCTCGGCATGATCGAGGCAGCGGCGGCGGTGCCGGCGCTGAGCGCCGCGCTGGGCGACGAGGCGGTCGAGGTCCGCGAGGAGGCGGCGTGGGCACTGGGGATGATAGAGGCCTCGTCGGCCGTTCCCGGCCTCACCAGCGCGTTGCAGGACGAGAGCGCCGACGTCCGCGAGCAGGCGGCCTGGGCGCTCGGCATGATCGAGGCGGCGACGGCGGTGCCCGGCCTGACGGGCGCGCTCCGCGACCAGGAGGCCGATGTCCGCGAGCAGGCGGCCTGGGCGCTGGGCATGATCGAAGCGTCGTCGGCGGTGCCCGGCCTGATCGGGGCGCTGCGGGACGAAGACGCCCGCGTCCGCGAGCAGGCGGCCTGGGCCTTGGGGATGATCGAAGACAGCGCTGCGGTCGACGCCCTCCTGGATGCCCTCGAAGACGAGGACAACGAAGTCCGCAAGCAGGCGATTTGGGCGCTGATGCGCTGCATCGACGAGGACACGGCGGACTACGAACAGCTCGCCGCCAAGCTCCGCAGGGCCCTGATCGGCGGCTGAGCCGGATCCTTTCCTCGGCCATCCCTGTAGTAAAGGCAAGCCCATATCCTTTACCAAGGTTGATGAGGGTAGGAGCGCCAATCCGCGCTCCCGAGGAGCGCGCCGGTGCCGCCCGCCGGCGGCGCCCGCCGCGCGGCGCCCCTGGAGGGTGGTCGATCGGAGGGGGCGGGCGCAGTACCATCGGCTCCGATCTTCGCCCGCGCAAGGAAAGGAGCCCCGATGCAACGCCTCCCTTGGATCAGGCTGGCCGCCGTCGTGATGTTCGCCGGCGCCGGAGCCTCGCCGGCGATCCTCGCTACTGAGCTGCTCGCTCCGGCGGTGCTTCAGTCGGCCCCCGCTGGCGAGCAGCGGATCTACTGGGGCGACGAGGTCCCCGCCAGATGGAACGGCGAGTGGCCCGTCGAGCTGCGCACCGTCCCCGAGCGCACCGACTTCACCCGCACGATGTCGACGCTGCAGCTCCACGAGTACATCGTGCAGCTCAAGCTGGCGAGCGAGAACGTCCACGTGGTGAGCATGTTCACCAGCCCGCTGCGTAAGGTGGCGCCGGCGATCGTGCTCGCGAACCCGCGGGTGACCTCGCCGCGCGCGGCGCGGGAGTCGGGCAAGCCGGTCGTCTTCCTGATGGGCAACATCCATCCGCCCGAGCCGGAGGCGGCCGAGGCGCTCATGATGGTGGCGCGCGACCTCGCCGCCGGACCGCGCCGGGCAATCCTCGACGAGCTGATCGTGATGATCGCGCCGATCTTCAACGTCGACGGCACCGATACGTTCGTCACCCAGGGCGGCGGGCTCGGCAGCGCGACGCCCTACATCCTCGGCGTGCGCGAGAACGTCGACGGGCTCGACCTCAACCGCGATGCCGTCAAGCTCGAGACCGTCGAGGCCAACGGCCTGTACCGCACGCTCAACGCCTGGGGCCCGATTCTGTTTCTCGACGGCCATCTGATGAGCCGCGTTTCCCACGGCTACGCGAACACGTACGGCACCACGACCGTGCCGGCCGCGGCGCCGGGGCCGCGCCGCTACATGAACGAGGCGCTGTTTCCGGCGGTGCGCGGGGTGGTGCGGGATCAGTTCGGCCTCGAGGTCTTCACGCACGCGCTGGCGACCCCCAACGACTGGCCGCCGCAGGCCTGGAGCCACGACCGCGCCGCCTGGACGATCGAGGCCAAGTTCGTCGTCAACGACTTCGGCCTGCGCAACCGCTTCGCGATCATCACCGAGACCCCCGGCCAGCCGACCTTCGAGCGCCGCATCTACGCGCAGTACGCGTACATCACGGCGCTGCTCGAGTACGCCGCCGCCCACGCCGCCGAGATGCAGGAGGTGGTGCGCGCCGCCGACGAGGAGACGGTCGCCGCGGTGCTCGCCGGCGCCGAGTCCGGCGAGCTGCGCAACTTCCTCGACGGTGAGTACCGCTCCGCCGGCAAGATCGAGCTGCTCGCCTACCGGACCAATGAGCCCGCGTACCGGCCGGGGACGAGCATCCTCGCGACGCGCCCAGGCACGGCTGCGGGCCCGCCCGAGGTCGTCCCCAACGTCGACGACCTCACCGAGCCCGTCGGCACCCGCAGCGCCCCCGTGCCGCGCGCCTACCTGATCCCCGCCGAGTACGGGGACCTGGCCGACAAGCTGCGCGCGCACGACATCGAGGTGAGCGAGCTGGAGGCGCCGCTGCGGGTCGAGGGCGGGGAGTTTGTCATCGACAGCATGCGTGAGGTGCGTCGATCCGGCTACCTGATGACCGTCCTCGATGGCACCTTCTCACCGCTTGAAACCCGCGAGTTCCCCGCCGGCACCTACTACCTCGACATGGCCCAACCAATGGCGAACGCCGCCTTCTACTACCTGGAGCCCCAGGCCCGCGACGGCTTCGTCGGCTGGGGCGTCCTCGACGAGACGCTGCGGGCGCTCGGCGCCGAGGAGGGCGGGGTGGCGTACCCGATCTTCAAAATGCGGCGGCAGGTGCGCTGAAACGAGGGGCGATGAGACAACTGGGCCTAGAGCCACGCTCAGCGACCAGTACGAGGTCCTGGCGATGGACCTCGACGGTGCGCCGATCTGGGCGGTGCGGGTCAAGGAGCTGATCGTCGCGATGGAGGTCTGGCGAATCCAGGCCTCGAACGCGTCCGAGCTCGCCTCCCGTACGTACCACTTGCGGGAGATCGCGCGGCATTCGCGACGACCTTCTCGAGGCAGCCCGAAGACGACCCCTACGTTCCCGTCGACGTGTTCTCCCCCGAAGGCGAGCTGATCGTTGCCGCGCTGGGCCCGGCCTCCTGGTCCACGGCCCACGGAGACCACGTCTACTTCACACGCCACGACGAGGAGAGCGA
>DASWHK010000316.1:0-1577 GCA_036398215.1 Acidobacteriota bacterium
GCCCCGGCTCGAGGGCTGCGATGGGGGCTCTTGCGCGCCGATGTTGGCCTTCGTCCGCAAGCGCTGGCTCGAGGACCAGATCGGTTTCCACGAGCGCAAGGCGGCGACCGCACACCGCCGCAGCCGCCGCCTCGAGAACGGCGGCCGGGCCCTTTTCGTCCTCGCCGTGCTGGTGGCCATCGCGCACCTTGTCATCCCCCTCCTGCACCACGCCGAGAGCGGCGCGCCGGGCGAGGAGGGCGCGGTTTCCATCGGGGACGTGTTCGGCGAGAGTGTGCCGGGCGGGGACGCGCCGGGCGAGAGTGTGCCGGGCGGGGACGTGTCGGGCGAGGGCGCGCCGGGCGAGGGCCTCCTTGTTTTTCTCGCCATCGTGCTGCCCGGCGCCGGCGCCGCGCTCGGCGGCTACCGCGCCCACCGGGAGTACTCGCGCCTGGCCAAGCGGAGCGCCGGCATGGCACTCGAGCTGCGCGAGCTCGCCGCCCGTCTCGACGAGGTCCGCGATCCCGAGTCGCTCGGCAACGTCCTCCGCGAGGCCGAGCAGCTCATGCTCATCGAGGTGCAAGACTGGCTGATGCTGATGCGCTTCGTTCCCGTCGAGCCGCCGGGCTGAAGGCGTCGCCGGCCCGGCGCCACGACCGACTTTGCGGCGGCGCGCTGCACCTGGCACGGATTTCGCATCTCCAATCCTCGGCTCGAACCTTCATCTAGACTCAGCCGCCCGGGTGACCTCGAATGCGCATTCGTGTTCTCAGCGACCTGCACCTCGAATTCGGTCCCGCGATCCTTCCGGACGCCGAGGCCGACGTCGTCGTCCTCGCCGGCGACGTCGCCACCAGGCGGCACGGCTTGCACTGGGCGGGGCGGCGATTTCCGCGCACGCCGGTCGTCTACGTCGCCGGCAACCATGAGTACTATGGCGGCGTCGTGCCCAGGCTGGCCGTCAAGCTCCGGGAGTTCGCCGCCGGCAGCCTCGTTCACGTGCTCGAGAACGGACGGCTCGAGCTGCACGGCGTGACGTTCCTCGCCTGCACGCTATGGACGGACATGCGCTTGTTCGGAGACCCGCGTTCGGCCGCCCTCGAGGCCGAAGGGCGGATGACCGACTACAAGCGCATCCGTGTCGAGCCCCGCTACCGCAAGCTGCGAGCGACCGACAGCATCGGCATGCACCTCGCCTCCAGACGGTGGCTCGAAAACGAGCTGCAAAAGCCGGCGGCCGGCCCGACGGTCGTCGTCACCCACCACGCCCCGAGCCCCAGGTCGCTTCCTCCGCCGGTGGCCTCCGAGCTACTTGCCGCCGCCTACGCCTCGGACCTCGAGGAGCTCGTCGCGGCCAGCGGGGCGGCGCTGTGGGTGCACGGGCACATCCATCGGCGAAGCGATTACCGGATCGGCTCGACGCGGGTCGTTTGCAACCCGCGGGGCTACCCCGGCGAAGTTACCGAGTTCGACCCGGCCATGGTGGTCGAGGTCTGACGGCCGTGGTGGTCGAGGTCTTGCGAGAGCGTGCGCCAGCGGGTGAACGCTCTCGTCGGCGGCCGGGGAATCACGACAAGACGATCGAGGGGCAGGCGAGA
>DASWHK010000317.1:0-19055 GCA_036398215.1 Acidobacteriota bacterium
CGCCGAGGACGCGCCGCGGGCGATGGAGCGCATGCGCAGGGCGGTCGGGGAGACGGAGACGACGACGTCGAGCGCCGAGCTGCCGGTCACCATCAGCCTCGGCGCCGCATCCTGTACAGGCGCCGACGCGGAGCTCGACGATCTCCTCCGCGCCACCGACGAGGCGCTCGATGAGGCCAGGAAGTCGGGCGGCAACGCCCACGTGGTCAAGCTCATCGGAGAAAAAGGCGAATGAGCGACGATCCCGGCGGCCGCAGCGCGACGCCCGGCGGCGGCTCCAGCGCGACGGCCGGCGGCAGCGGGCGACTCGAGGCCGTGCCGGGCCCGATCCAGCGGGCGATCGAGGCCAAGGTGCGCGTCGCGCTCGCCCCTACCCACCTCGAAATCGTGAACGAGAGCCACATGCACAGCGTGCCGCCGGGCTCGGAGTCGCACTTCCGCCTGTTCGTGGTCTCCGAGGAGTTCGAGGGCAAGGCGGCGGTGCAGCGCCACCAGGCCGTCTACCGAGCGCTCGCCGAGGAGATGCGCGACCAGATCCACGCCCTCGGCCTGCAGACCCTGACGCCCGCCGAGTGGGAGCCGGATCGCAGCGAGCGCACGGAATCGCCCGACTGCCTGGGCGGCAAGGCCGGCAGTTAGCAGGGTGCTAAAGAACCCCAGGGAGTGCCGTTACGGGCGCAGGGGGGTTGCGGGGCATTCGCTGCGTTGCTCGTCGTTGACCTCCGCCGATCGGCGGCGTCTCCCGCCCCCGGGAAAACCACCGAGGGCGCGACCGCCGGTCAGCGCTCGGCGATCCTCTGCCTGATCAGCACGGCGGTGCGCTCGGCGCGGGCGTCGGAAACCAGCTTGGCGAGCTCCAGCGAGCGGCCGAGGTCGGCGATCGAGACGCCGTTGATGACCGCCTGGCGGGTCTTCACGCGCTCCGCCCAGCGAACCGAGCTCGGATCGGAGAGCATCATGTTGAGCGTGATGCCGGGACCGTCGTGCAGGCCGTCGTCGGGCATGCCCTCTCTCATGACGCCGAGGTCGCGCAGCACGTTGGGCGTGCCCGGAGGCGCCGTGTAGTACTCACGAACGTGGAAGGCCGCCGCCTCGCCGCCCCACTGCGCGGTGAGCGCCTCGGCGACGTTCGCCATGCCGGTCTGATTGCCGCCGGAATCGCCGATGAAGACGATGTTCTCGAAGCCGTGCACCTTCAGGCTGTGGGCGGCGTCGGTGAGCATCGCCTCGAAGGTCTCCTGGCGCAGGCTCAGGGTCCCGGGGCTGCGCATGTGGCCGCTCTGCGGCTCGATCGTGCCCTCGGGGACGAGCTCGAAGATGGGGGCGCAGAGCGCGTTGCCGAGCTTGCGGGCGATGGCGTCGCAGTTGGCGCGCAGCACGTAGTTGTGCTTGCCGGTCACCAGCCAGGGACCGTTGGGCTCGATGCCGCCGGTGGAGATGATCGCCGTCGTCTTGCCGGCGGCCAGGGCGTCGCGGACGTCCATCCAGGTCATCTCTTCGATCCAGACGGTGTCCGGCGCCGGCAGCGGGTTGGGCGTGTCGGAGCAGTTGTACTCGTTGTTGCGGCAGTTGCCGCCGCCCATCGTCCGCGGGTCGGGCGCCGGCCGCTCGGCGCGGCCACCGCCGCCGCCACCGGCCCGTCCTCCGCCACCGCCTCCGCCACCGCCTCCGCGCGCCGGGGCCGCCAGCGTGCCGCCGTTGGCGATCGCCCGCTCGATGGCTGCAACCGTGTGCTCGGCGCGGAAGGCCACGATCTGACGGGCAAGCTCGAGGGATTGCGCGCGGTCGGCGATCGAGACGCCGTTGATGGTTGCCAGACCGGCCGCCACCCGCGCGTCGTAACGCACCGAATCGGGGTCAGTGTGGAACATGTTGAGCGTGATCACCGGGTCGTCGTGCAGGCCGTCGCCCTCGCCCGACACCAGGCCGTTGTCGGCCATGTAGCGCTCGACGGCCCCGTAGTCGTAGTACTCCTGCACGTGCGCCACCAGCGGGCGGCCGTTCCACTCACCGTTCAGCTTCTCGGCAACCGCCCGCTGGCCACCCTGATTGCCGCCGGAATCGCCGATGAAGATGATGCTCTCGAAGCCGTGCATCTTCAGGCTGTGGGCGACGTCGGTGAGCACCGCCTGGAAGGTCTCCTCGCGGGCGCTCATCGTTCCCGGGCTGGCCATGTGGCCGCTCGGCGGCTCGATCGAGCCTTCCGGAACCAGCTTGATGATCGGAGTGCAGAGCGCGTTGCCGAGCCGGCGGGCGATGGCGTCGCAGTTGGCGCGCAACACGTAGTTGTGCTTGCCGGTCACCAGCCAGGGGCCGTTCGGCTCCATCCCCCCGGCGGACACGATGGCCGTCGTCTTGCCCGCGGCGAGGGCGTCGCGGACGTCCATCCAGGTCATCTCCTCGATCCAGACCGTGTTCGGCGCCGGCAGCGGGTTCGGCGTATCGGCGCAGTTGTAGACGTTGTTGCGGCAGTTGCCGCCGCCCATGGAGCGCGGGTCGGGCGCCTGCCGCTCCTGGGCCGAGGCCGGAGTGGCGGCCGAGAAGATCGCCCCGAGCGCCATGAAGGTCACAGCGAGGGCCGAAAGCGTCATGCCGAGCACAAGAATCTTCTTCATCGTCTCCTCCCGGAGATTTGTGGGACGCCTGGATTTCCAGGGAACTCTACACGCCCGTTCGACTTTGCCCCAGGGGCCCGCGAAGGGGGCCGGCGGCGGCTGTGGATCGGCGGGAAGGCGCATTCCTGGCTGGTGCTCGCCGCCAGAAAGAAAGTCGTGAAACTTTTGGCTCCTGAATCGTCTTAGATAGAACAGAAACCATTGCCCGCTGGAATGCAAAGTATTCGAGCGAAACTCCCTGGTAGGAGGTGGCAATGAGCAAGGTGAGCAGGAGCGTCATGAGCACGAGCAGCCGGAGCATCCGATCGATCAGCGCGGAGCGCGCGGAGGCCGCCAGGCCCCCGCTGCTGCGCCTTTACACGAAGCTCGGGTCCCTTTCGGACGCCGATCTCGATCGTGTCGCCCGGGCCAGCGAATGTCAGCTCATCCCCGCCGGCAACACGATCTTTCGCCAGGAAGAGGAGGCCGACGCCGTCTATCTGCTGCTGGACGGCGAGATCAGCCTCGAGCACCGCAACGGGGAAGGACGGTCTGCCATGCACCGCGTTTTCGGGCCGTACGAATCGTTCGGAGACCTCGCTCTGCTGGACGAGCCGCGACGGTACTTCACGGCGCGCGCCAGCTCGCCGAGCATCGTCATCCGCACGCCGCTGACCCTCTTGCGCGAGGTGCTCGCGAGCAACCCGGAGCTTGCCCAGGCCTGGATCCACGCGGTGAGCGCCGACCTCGAGCGCCGCGGCCACTCGTTCAAGGCCCCGGCGACGGCGGTGAAGAGGTCCGCGTACCCCGACGCCGCCTGACGGCGTACAGCGACGCGGCTTGACGGCGTAACAACGACCCGTTCTGAGCCGGCATTCGAAGCCACGAGCGCGGCGACGATTCCACTCGTGCCACTCGTGCCGCGCGCGCGAGCCAGGCCCGCAGGCAGACGAGCCGGAAACCGGCATGGCCGGCGGGCGCGACCTGGCCGCTGCTACTCTAGCGGCATGGAAAGACGCTGCGCCCCGGAGCGCTGAGCGATGCTCGGCTCGCGGTTCTTCTGGAAGCTCTACCTGGCGTTCGCTGGGCTGGTGCTGATCACGATCGTCGCCACCGGCTTTCTCGTCCACCAGCAGCTGCGCAGCTCGCTGCTCGCCGACGTCGAGACGCGGCTTCGCGACATGGCCCTGTCGCTCGTCCCGCATGCGATGGAGGCCTTCGAGACCCTCACGGAGGCAGCGAGCGACGCCGAGGGAGGAACGGCGGCGACGAGCTTCACCGGCACCGGCGCCGGAAGCCCGGGCGGCGAACCCGGCTCGACGACCGGAACGACGGAGCCGAGGTCGGCCGGAGCGCCCGGCGAGACGGCGGAGGCAAGCGCGGCCGTACCGGCGGGTCGGGCCCCATACGACCCGGCGCTGCAGGCGGAGATCGTTCGCCTGGGGCGGCAGACCGAGTCCCGTATCACGCTGATCGCCCCCGATGGGACCGTCGTCGCCGACTCCGAGCAAGATCCGCGCACCATGGGGAACCACAGCAGGCGGCCCGAGGTCGTCGACGCCCAGTCGCGCGCCTACGGGGTCTCGAGCCGCTACAGCGAGACGGTCCACGAGTCGCTGCTATACGTCGCCATCGCCGCCCGGCGGGACGGCCGCTTCCTCGGTACGGTCCGCACCTCGATCCCCCTGGCAGCCGTCGATGCCCGCCTCGCCTGGCTGCGCAACACGATCGCGGTCGGCGCCGGCCTCGGCGTCCTCGTTGCGATGCTCGTCGGCCTGGTGGTCGCCCGCCGCATCACGGCGCCCGTGACGCAGATGACCGAGGTCGCCGAGGCGCTCCGCCGCGGCCACTACGAGCAACGCGTCGCCGCCGTTGGTGACGACGAGATCGGATCGCTCGGCGCGACGCTCAACCGCCTGGCCGACGAGCTCACCGAGCGGATCGCGATCCTCGACGGCCAGCGGGCCCAGCTCGGGGCGATGGTCTCGGAGCTCCAGGAGGGAGTGCTCGCCGTCGACGCAGGCGACCGGCTGATCTTCAGCAACCCTGCCGCCCGCCGGCTGCTCGGATTGCCCGAGGAGCCGGGTGACGAGCCGGCCTGGGTGATCATCAACGTTCCCGACCTCGAGCAGCTCTGTGCCGCCGCCCGCGAGTCGCGAGCCGCCCAGCGCGTCGTGCGGATCGAGAACGGCGGCGCCGAGGTGTTGCTCGACGCCAGGGCCACCTCGTTCGAATCCGCCGGGCAGCAGAGCGTCGTCCTGGTGCTCTACGACGTCACCAACCTGCGGCGCCTGGAGCGCATGCGCACGGAGTTCGTGGCCAACATCTCCCACGAGCTCAAGACCCCGCTGACCTCGATCCGAGGCTACGTCGAGACGCTGCTCGGCGGCGCTATCCACGACGACGCCAACAACCTCCGCTTCCTGGGCAAGATCGAGCAGCAGGTGGAACGCCTCACCGCCATGGTCTCCGACGTGCTGTCGCTGGCGCGTATCGAGGGCACCGAG
Source organism: Acidobacteriota bacterium (assembly GCA_036398215.1). Lineage (GTDB taxonomy): Bacteria > Acidobacteriota > UBA890 > UBA890 > UBA890 > DASWHK01. Next base: position 5,102 of record DASWHK010000317.1, read on the forward strand.
CTCCGGGTGGCCGCACACCCTGTGGACTGGCGGTCGGTGATCGAGAGCGTCGTCGAGCGCTACCGCGACGCCGGCAAGCTCGCCGACCACGGCTGCGTTACCGAAATGCCGGACCAGCCCGTCGCCATCGAAGGTGACGTCGAGTCGATGACCCAGGTCCTCGACAACTTGCTCGACAACGCGGTGAAGTACACGCCGAGGGGCGGCAAGATCACCATCCGCACGCTGCGCCGCGACGGCCAGGCGGTGCTCGAGATCGAGGACACGGGCATCGGCATCTCGGTCGTCGATCGCGAGCGGATCTTCGAGCGCTTCTTCCGCACCGATCGGGCGCGGTCGCGCGACACCGGCGGCACCGGGCTCGGCCTGGCGATCGTCAAGCACCTGGCGCAGCGTCTCGGCGGCGAGGTGCGCGTCACCAGCGAGCTCGGCAAGGGCAGCCGCTTCTCGGTGTCGGCGCCGGCGGCGCCGACGACCTGACCGGCCGCGACCTCCGGCGCTCCAGCTCGAACCGGCGACCCGATTCGCTCCGGCGACCCGGCTCGATTCCGCTTCCGCCGGCCTGTCCGGCCGGCCACGAGACCAGGCTGACTCACCGCGATGCGATCCTTCGCTCGGGTGGCTCGGCATTCGCGCACCTCGTCGGCAGCGATTGGCGCGCGTCTTTACCGATGCTTAACTGGTCCTTGGCCGAACCTTCACGCGATTTTCATAACCTGCGCCCGTCTTGATCCTTTCTCAATCGAGCCTTGACGCGAGGCCCACCGCGGCTCGACTCACCGGGGTGCCGGCGGCAGGCCGCCGACCCCGCTTCGGTCTCGAGGTGGAAAGCCCTTTGAGCAAGCTTCTTCTGGCAACCGCGACACTCGTGATCGTCCTCGTCACCTGCGCCCCGGCTCTGGCTCAGGATCAAGACCCGGGGGGGTTCAGGGTCTTCTGGCGCGACGGCATGCGCATGGAAACCAACGATGGGCGCTTCCAGCTACGGCTCGGCGGCCGCATCCAGTTCGACTGGACGTTCTGGGGCGACGACTCGGAGATCGCCGCCGCGGTGGGCGGCCCGATCGAGGACGGCACCGAGTTCCGCCGCGCCCGGATCTTCGTCGAGGGCTACGTCTACGAGCGCATCGAGTACAAGGCGCAGTTCGATTTCGCCGGCGGCGAGGTCGCCTTCAAGGACGTCTACTTCGGGATCCGCCACGACAAGTACGGTTTCCGGTTGGGGCACTTCAAGGAGCCCTTCGGCCTCGAGACGCTGACCAGCAGCAAGTACATCACCTTCGTCGAGCGCAGCCTGCCGGGTGCTTTCGACGCCGAGCGCAACTCCGGGTTCATGCTCCACGGTGCGCTGCTGGACGAGAGCCTCTACTACGGCGCCGGCGTGTTCCGCGAGACCGGCGACGATGGCATCGGCCGTCTCCCCGGCCGCTACAACTTCACCGGACGCGTCGCCGGCACGCCGATCAACGAGGACGACGGCCGCCGCCTCGTTCACCTCGGCGCCGCCGTCACCTTGCAGAACGACGACGGCGCGGCGCGCGCCTACACGCAGCGGCCGGAGGTACACCTCGCCCCCCGCTTCATAAGCTCGGGAGACCTCGAGATCGACTCGGCCCTCGCCATCGACCTCGAGACCGCGGTGATCCACGGGCCGTTCTCCGTCCAGGCGGAGTGGCGGTGGTCGCCCATCGACGCCCCCGGGAGCGGCGACCCCACCTTTTGGGGAGCGTACGCCTTCGCAAGCTGGTTTCTCACCGGTGAGAGCCGCGTCTACGACGAAGGCGCCTTCGACCGCCTGCACCCCGCCCGCAATTTCCTCGACGGCGACGGCGGTCTCGGCGCCTGGGAGGTGGCGCTGCGCTACTCGGTGCTCGACCTCACCGCCGAGCAAGCAGATCGATCCGCTACCCCGATCGTCGGCAGCCGCCTCGACAACCTCACCGTGGGGCTCAACTGGTACTGGAACCCGATGACGCTGACGCGGTTGAACCTGGTGCGTTCGGAGATCGATGAGGTCGGGGGGATCTGGGCGGTGTTGTGGCGCGGCCAGCTCGAATTTTAGCCCCGCCGGCGCTGCTAGCGCAGGTTTTGGGCGGCCCACTCCTCCATGATTCTCATGATCTGCGAGAAGTCGCGGTTGAGGTCGCCGCGCGAGGCGATGTCGGCGAACTCGACGCGGCGGCGATAGGCTTCCTCTCCCGACTTGGCGTCGATCAACTTGAGGTAGCCGCGGGTGCGGCGCCGCGTGCTGTCGGCCATCGAGTCGACCTCGAAGACCATGATCAGGTCGGCCATCTCGGGGCGCTGTACGAGGCCGAAGGCGCGCGAGTTTGCGAACTGGCGGTTCGCTTCCCGCTGAAACTGGGCGATGTCGGCAACCGCTTCGTTTAGCACGCGACGGCCGACCTCTGTATTGCTCGATGCGGAATTGTTACGTCTCGTGGAATCGCTGCTGCCCAGGGACCTGTCTCCCTGGTTCTCGAAGATCTCGGTGTCCATCGGAGCGATGAAGACACGCTTGACGGCGAGCTGCTGCTCGAGGTCGGCGGGCTTCTCCGACATGGACCCGAGTCCTGCGAACGCGTCGCTCATGTCGGTGCCCGACTGGTGCGCCTTGATTGCCTGCTGCCAGGACTCGTCGAGGTCGCCGCGGTCCGCGGCGTGCATCGAGGCCATACGGTGCGCGATGCCCCAGCCGGGCTGATACTCCGCCGCCTTGATGAAGCTGCCGTAGGCGTTTTGGCAGAGCTCCGTCTTCGCGTCACCGGAGGCCCCGCCCTTCTCCTTCGCCTCGTAGGCGATGCCGGCGATGAAGTGAGCGGGAGCAAACTCGGGGTTCTCCTCGAGGAGCGCCTGGACGATCGCCAGCGCCCCGTCCGGGTTGCCCTGGTTCACGAGCTGCTCGGCCTCGATGATCTTCTGCATTTCCGGCGACTGCTGATGCGCCTGCGCGGGCGGGACGAGAACAGCGAGCGCGAAGATGGCCAGCAAGGCCGTCCACTTGCGAGAGAGAAACATGGTGATGACCTCCCGTTTGGGTGTCCAATCGGATAGCCGGCCGGCTTCGATCGCCGCCGACTCGACTCGTGCTTGAAGCGAGATTCCTTGCATCGCGTGTACCGCGGCCTGCACCCGCCGTCAACCGGCGCGATTCCGCAGCCATTCCTCCAGGTAGTCGACGTAGCGCTCGAGGTCGGCGTTGAGGTCGGCGCGCGAGTCGATGTTGCGTAGCTCGAGCCGCCGACGGTATGCCTCCTCGCCGCTGCGGGCGTCGTACAGCTTGATGTAGCCCTCGAGCGACTTCTGCGCGCCGCGGCCCAGCTCGTCGATCTCGATCACGAGCAGGAACTGGGCCATTTCCTGGTTCGCCACCACACCGAAGCTCTTCGAATCGGCCAGCGAGCGGCGCGTCTGCCGGAGGATGTCGAAGAACTGCGATTGCGACTCGGCGATCTGCTGGCCGCCAACGTTGGTGGCACGCGACGTCGAGGTGTTGAACGGGCTGGTGATATCGCCGCCGCCGCCACCACCACCGATGACCTGCGTGCCAAACGGGTTGTCCTGGCGGGCGGCGAGCTTCTCGGTATCCATCGGCATCACGAAGATACGCGCCGCGCCGAGCTGCTGGTCCAGGTCGCCCGGCGCCCTCTCCATGGCCAGCAAGCGGTTGAAGGTGTCGCCGATCTCGGCACCCGCCTGGTGGGCCTTGACCGCCTGATCCCAGGCGATCCCCAGCTCGCCCGTGTTGATCGCGGTGACGGCGGCCATGCGATGCGCATCGCCCCAGCCGGGGCTCAGGTCGGCAGCCATGACGAAAGCGTCGAGCGCCTCGCGCGGGCGCCCCATGTTGGCGAGCGCGAAGCCACGCAGGTAGTAGGCAACCGGGTAACTCGCGTCGCTGGCAATCGCCTTGTCGAGCTCGGCGAGCGCCGGCTGGAACTGCCTGTCGACGAGGAGCTGCCGGGCCCGGTTGGTCATGTCGACGGCGGGCGATTGGGCGTGGGCGGCGCCCGCGAGCGCGGCGGCGAACACGGCCACGGCGAGCAATCGGCGCGCGAAAATGGTCGTTTTCATCATACGGGCCTCCCCGTGTTTCTTCCGTGCGAACGCGCGGGACACGATCTCGCAGGAGCGCAGGGGAAGATGGCGCGCGCGCCGCAGGCCCTCGGAATGTCCGGCCCGCCGAAAAACGGCGGAGAGATTGGCTGGTTCCTGGAAGGGAATACTCCGCTTCAGGGTACGCCCTGGGGGCGGTGACGTCCAGGGGGGCCGGCCTCTCCGGCCGTGGTTGGAGACCGATCCGGGCCGATGCTATCCTGGGCCAATCGGGCGCGCCTCCGCGCCCATCCCGCGCCCATAGCTCAACTGGACAGAGCGTCTGGCTACGGACCAGAAGGTTGGGGGTTCGAGTCCTCCTGGGCGCATTTTCCTCCATCGAGCGAGCCTCGGCGGACGTTGGCGCAGGTAGCCAGCCAGGGTGTCGAGCTTTCGCCGCTTTCCTTCGTCCGCCGTTTCCTTCCCTTACCCTTCTGCTACCCCGAGAGTGCCGCGGTGCCGCCAAGCAGCGACAGCTCCACGGAGTCGGCCTGGATGGCTCTCGCTCTCGAGCAGGCGCGGCGCGCCGGCGCCGCCGGCGAGGTGCCGGTGGGCGCCGTCGTGGCCCTCGACGGCGCGGTCATCGGGGTGGGGCACAACACCACGGAGGGCAGCGACGACCCCAGCGGCCACGCCGAGATCAACGCGCTGCGGGCCGCCGGCGCCGCCCTTGGCGACTGGCGCCTGGAGGGCTCGACGCTGGTGGTCACCCTCGAGCCCTGCGCGATGTGCATGGGGGCGGCGGCGCTCGCCCGCGTCGAGAGGATCGTCTACGGCGCCGTCGACCTGCGGCTGGGAGCCTGCGGCTCGGCGCTGAGCCTCTTCGATGAGCGGGTGGCGCCGCACCTGAAGAGCATCGAGGGGGGCGTGCTGGCCGAGGAGTGCGGCGCCCTGCTGCGTGATTTCTTCAAGACGCTGCGTTAGCAGCTAACCGCCCGACGAGCCTGTCTCAGCTCTGCCCTTGCCCGCCGCGGCCGGGGGGACGGCGCGGGCTGGAACGGATACCCGGCCGTGTCTCAGCTTTGTCCTTGCCCGCCGCGGCCGGGGGCGCCGATGAACTCGCCGCTGTGCAGGACGATGTCGTCGCGGCTGCCCGACGTGCCGTCGGCGCCGAGCGAGATCAACGTGTAGTCGCGCCCGTCCGAATCGTAGCGGAAGGGCCGCTCCCAGGCGTCGTTGAACTCCGTCTCGGCGACGACGAAGTCCGGCACCATCTCCTGCAACACCGCCGCCGTCTCGCCCTGTGGGTAGCCGCCGCTGGCGATCTTGAAGCGCTCGAGCGAGCTCGCCAGGTCCGCCATCACCTGCATGGTCGTCGAGGTCTGCGCCAGGTCGCGGATGTAGTAGAGGCTGCCGTCGAAGTCGACGGCGTCCAGGACCCAGCCATCCTCGGTGGGCTGGAAGATGAAGCTGACGACCTCGTCGTTGAAGCGCGCCAAGGCCACGCCCTTGCCCTCTTCGTCAACGCGGGTGGTGCGAACCTCGAGCTCGGCCTCCGGGAACTCGGCCTTGATCAGCGCCGTGGCCTCGGCGGTTTCGAAGGCCGGCGCGCTGTCGCCGCAGCCGATCGAAAACAGCGACACGGCGAGCGCCAGCGTGAAGAAAAGCGGCCGGCGTGTCACTTTTGCGAGCTTCATCGCGGTAGCCTCCCGGACTGCAGTCGAATGAGCACCGCCGAGCGGCGGCAACGCGCTCTGCAGTCTCCCACGGCATCTGAGCGCCACAAAGCAAGATATCACGCGATCCGGCCTCCGCATGGAGCACGACACGACCACCGCGACGCGGCGCAAGCTGGTCACCGCGATCGCCGCAGCCGCCGTGGCGTTCCATCTCTACGCCGCCGGCGTCTCACCGTTCACGGCCCTGGTGCAGCGGCCGATCCACCTGGCACTGATGGCCGCCCTCGCCTTTCTCGGCGTCGGCGTGCGGGCATTGCCGATGAAAGGACCTCCGCGCCGAACCGCGAGCGAGGGGGATCTACCGGCGGCGGCAACGACAGAAGAGGGCGGGCCGGCGGCGGCGGGCGACGGCGGGCCGGCGGCGCGGACCACCGCTTCGCAGCGATCACGGATCGCGGCGCAAGGCAGCCGGCTGATCGCCGGCTGGTCGCCGATCGTGGCGATCGTCGCCGGCTGCGTCTACATCGTGTCTCAGCACGAGGCGCTGGTTCGTCGCGCCGGCGCCGCCACGAGCGCCGACCTGGTCTTCGGCGCCCTGGTGATCGGGGGCGTCCTGGAGCTGGCGCGGCGGACCAGCGGCTGGGGGCTGCTCACCGTGGCGCTGGGGGCGATCGCCTACGCTTTCGCTGGCCCCTTCCTGCCCGGCTTCCTGGCCCACCGCGGTTACGATGCCCAGCGGCTGATCGAGCACCTCTACCTGTCCACCGAGGGCATCTGGGGCGTCCCCCTGGGCGTCTCGGCGGACTTCGTCTACCTGTTCGTGTTGTTCGGCGCGCTTCTCGACGCCGCCGGCGGCGGCGCCCTGTTGATCGGCCTCGCCGGCCGCATCGCCGGGCGCACCCGCGGCGGCCCGGCCAAGACCGCCTCGGTCGCCAGCGCCTTGATGGGCTCGCTGTCGGGCAGCGCGGTGGCCAATGTGGTGACCACCGGGACGCTGACCATCCCGCTGATGCGCCGCGCCGGCTTCGCGCCCCACATGGCCGGGGCGATCGAGGCGGCGGCCAGCACCGGCGGCCAGCTCATGCCGCCGGTGATGGGAGCCGGGGCCTTCATCCTCGCCACCTGGACGAACATCCCCTACCTGCAGGTAGCCATCGCCGCGACGATCCCGGCAGTGCTCTACTACGTTGGCCTGTACATGGCAATCCACTTCCGCGCCGGCCTGCGGGGGATCGCCCCGACCGGCAGGTCCGAGGAGAACGGCCGGCAGCTCGCCCGCCTGCACCTGCTGCTGCCGGTGGCGATCATCGTGGTGTTTCTCGCCCTCGGCCGCTCGCCGATGCGGGCGGCCTTCTGGGGCGTGGTGAGCGCCGTGGTGGCGGCGCTGGCGCGGCCCGCGACCCGATTGAGCGGCGACGATTGGCGCCGCGTGGTGGTGGCGGGCGCCGCCGGGACGGTGCAGGTGGCGGCGGCCTGCGCGACGGCGGGGATCGTCGTCGGCGTGGCCTCGCTGACCGGCATCGGCCTGCGCATGTCGGAGCTGATCGTCACCGTCGCCCAGGGACACCTGCCGGTGGCGCTTCTGCTCACCGCGGTCGGCTCGATCGTCCTCGGCATGGGGCTGCCGACGACCGCCGCCTACGTGGTGCTCGCCGCGCTGGGCGCCCCGGCGCTGACCGAGCTCGGCGTGCCGGTGCTGGCGGCCCACCTGTTCATCTTCTACTTCGGCTGCCTGTCGAACATCACCCCGCCGGTGGCGCTGGCCGCCTACGCCGCCGCCGGGATCGCCGGCTCTTCTCCGATGCGTACCGGCGTCGCGGCGATGTCGCTGGCGGCGGGCGGCTTCGTGATCCCCTTCGCCTTCGTGTATGACCCCCTGCTGCTGATGTCCGGGCCGCCGGCGGCGATCGCGACGGCGTTCGCCGCCACGGCCCTGGGGGCAGCGGCGCTGGCGGCCGGGATCATCGGTTACGGCCGCGCCCCGCTCGGCCCGGCGGCGCGCCTGCTGATGGCCGCCGGCGGCATCGCGTTGATGGCCCCCGGGCTGCTGACCGACGCCCTCGGCGCGGCGCTCTGCGCGGGGGCCTGGGCGCTGGGCGCAAGGGGCCGGGAAAGCGCCGATTCGGGCGGCTAGGCGCCGATTCTCACGTTCGCTTGTGGGAAAGCCGCGTCCCACAAGCGAACAGATCGGGCGGCTTCGGCGGCCGCCTCGATCGACGAAAACCGGAACGTTTGGCCGCCGTTGTCGTAGAATGCCGTGTAGTCGGCCGTTTTCCCCCGGCCGCAGCAAATCGCGCCGTTCCGGCACGCGCTTTGCTTTCTTTAGCAACGAACACTTCTCACAGCAAAGGACCCCTGAAAAGAAGGACCCCTGAAGAAGAGGAACCGATGGACATCAAGCGCGACACGTCAGGCAAAAAGAAGCTCCGCATCGTCTACACGGCGGTGGTGCTCTTGGCGGTGGTGGGAATCACCGTCGGCCTGTCGCGACTGGATCGAGCGGCCCCCCCGGTTGATCGAGCCACCCTGTGGATCCAGCCGGTCGAGCGCGGCGAGCTGTTGCTGGCACACCGCGGCGCCGGGACGCTGGTGCCCGAGGAAGTGCGGGCGATCACGGCGCGCACCTCCGGCGTCGTCGAGGAGCGCTTCCTGCTGCCCGGCGCCCAGGTGAAGGCCGACACCATCCTGCTGCGGCTCAGCGACCCCGACGTGCGGGCGGCGGCGCAGGACGCCGAGTGGGCGCTGGAAGCCGGCCGCGCCGACCTGACCAACCTCGAGGTGTCGCTGGAGACGCAGCGGCTCCAGCAGCGCGCCAACGCCGCCAGCATCGCGGCCAACTACAAGACCGCCCAGCTGCAGGCCGACCTCGAGCAAGAGCTCTTCGACGAGCAGTTGACCTCCGTCCTGGCGCTCGAGCTCCGCAAGACCGCCGCCGACGAGGCGAAGGTGCGCAACGAGATCGAGCAGCAGCGGGTGCGCATCTTCGACCAGCAGATCCAGGCCCAGCTCGAGTCGCGCCGCACCCAGGTGCAGCAGCTCGAGGCCCGCTACGAGCTGGCGTTGGCCGACCTCGCGGGGCTCGAGGTGCGTGCCGGCATCGACGGCGTCCTCCAGGAGGTCGGGGTCGAGATCGGCCAGTCGGTCGGACCCGGCATGGTCCTGGCCCGCGTCGTCAATCCGAATCAGCTCAAGGCCGAGCTGCGCATCGCGGAGACCCAGGCCAAGGACATCATCGAGGGCCAGCCGGTCATCATCGACATCCGCACCTCGAAGATCCCGGGCCGCGTTACCCGCATCGACCCGTCGGCGTCGCAGGGGACGGTCACCGTCGACGTCGAGCTGCTCGTCGATCAGCTGCCGCCGGGCGCGCGGCCGCAGCTTTCCGTCGACGGCACCGTGGAGATCCAGCGGCTTCCCAATGTTCTGTACACCGGCAAGCCCGCCTACGGCCAGTCGAACCAGATGGTGGGGTTGTTCAAGCTCGTCGAAGGCGGTGAGTACGCGGTGCGCACCACCGTGCAGCTCGGCCTCGGTTCCGTCAACCTGATCGAGGTCATCCAGGGATTGGAGGAGGGCGACCAGGTCATCCTTTCGGACATGTCGCGCTGGGACTCCGTCGACCGCGTGCGGTTGCGTTGACCCGGATACCCGAAGCCACGCCGGCAGCGCTCCCAGGGAGGCAAAGGGCCGGCGGGCGCAGTACCACCAGCCAAGGAGTGCAGGCATGAGTGCTAACGGCCCGTCATTGATCCACCTCGAAGGTGTGACCAAGATCTTCTACACCGAGGAGGTGGAGACGCACGCCCTCTCGGACATCAACATGGACATCCAGCCGGGGGAGTTCGTCTCCATCGCCGGCCCCTCCGGCTCGGGCAAGACGACGCTGCTGTCGCTGCTCGGCCTGCTGGATACGCCTTCGGACGGCAAGTACGTCCTCAACGAGCACCCGGTCGAGAGCCTGACCGCCTCGGAGCGCGCCCGGGTGCGCAACCGCGAGATCGGCTTCATCTTCCAGAGCTTCAACCTGATCGGCGACCTGACGGTCTTCGAGAACGTCGAGCTGCCGCTGACCTACCGCGGCATGGCCAAGAAAGAGCGCCGCGAGCGGGTCGAGGCGGCCCTCGAGCGGGTCGGCATGGCGCACCGGATGAAGCACTATCCCAGCCAGCTTTCGGGCGGCCAGCAGCAGCGCGTCGCCGTCGCCCGCGCCGTGGTCGGCTCGCCGTCGATCCTCCTCGCCGACGAGCCCACGGGTAACCTCGACTCCGGCAACGCCGAGGCGGTGATGAGCCTGATGGGGGAGCTGCACAACGAGGGCGCGACAATCTGCATGGTCACCCACGACCCGCGCTGGGCCGGCTACGCCGACCGCACGATCAACCTGTTCGACGGCCGTGTCGTCGAGGACGACGTGCTCGCCGACCAGCAGCTCGTCCACCACGTCGCCGTCGACGAGTCGAAGAGCGAGGGCTCGGGCGCCGCGGAGTAAGGGGCAAGAGATTCGGCAACCACAGCCGCGAGCCGGCCGGGCCGCTCTGGACGGGAGTGGCGGGCCGGCTCGTCGCTTTGCTGGTGGGTGCCGGCCGCGTCGACACCGCGGGCGGCTCCCTTTGTTTGAATGCCCACCACCCACCCCCGCCGGGAGCCGCCCAGGGCGGCTCCCTTGCCCCTGACTGGGAAGGGAACCCGGACCGCGGTTCCCCTGCCTTGACGCGGTGGGGAACGGGGGGCGCTCCTTTGCCCTTGATTGGGCGAGGGTTGGATGGCGGTTTCATTGTCCTCGAGTTAGTGGGGAGGGTTGGTGGAGGCTTGTTAGACTGGTGACGTGAGCAACGACTCGCAGGCCCACATCCTGATCGCCGATGACCAGCAGGACGTGCTCGAAGCTCTGCGCCTGCTGCTCAAGGGCGAGGGGTTCAAGATCGCCACGGTCGGCTCGCCGGCGGGGATCATGGCGGCGCTCGAAGAGGACGACTTCGACGCCCTGCTCATGGACCTCAACTACACCCGCGACACCACCTCCGGGCGCGAGGGGCTCGATCTGCTGCCCCGGATCCGCGACTTCGACTCGACGCTGCCGGTCATCGTGATGACCGCCTGGGGGAGCGTCGACGGAGCCGTCGAGGCGATGCGCAACGGCGCCCGCGACTACGTCGAGAAGCCATGGGACAACGCCCGCTTGATCGCCACCATGCGCACCCAGCTCGAGCTCGGCCAGGCGCTGCGCAACAGCCAGCGGCTCGAGGTCGAGAACAAGATGCTGCGGCGCGAAGGGCTCCCCGAGATGATCGCCGAGTCGCGTGCCATGCAGCCGGTCCTCAAGCTCATCGAGCGCGTCGGCCCCTCGGACGCCAACGTCCTGATCACCGGCGAGCACGGCACCGGCAAGGAGGTGGTGGCGCGCTGGCTGCACGCCAGCTCGAACCGCGCCGACCGGCCGCTGGTGACCGTCAACGTCGGCGGCCTCGCGGAGGGCACCTTCGAGAGCGAGCTGTTCGGCCACGTCAAGGGCGCCTTCACCGACGCCCGCGCCGACCGGGTCGGCTACTTCGAGCTCGCCGACCACGGCACCTTGTTTCTCGACGAGATCGCCAATGTGCCGGTGCCACAGCAGGCAAGCCTGCTGCGGGTGATCGAGAGCGGCGAGATGCAGCGGGTGGGCTCCTCGAGGACCCGCCGCGTCGATCTCCGCATCTTCTCGGCCACCAACGTCGACGTGCAGGCCGAGATCGAGGGCGGCGGCTTCCGCGAGGACCTCCTCTACCGGCTCAACACCGTCGAGATTCACGTACCGCCGTTGCGCGACCGCCGCGACGACATCCCGCTGTTGGCCAACCATTTTCTGCGCCGCCACGCGGCGCACTACGGGCGGGAGGTCAAGGAGCTCGACGCCGCCGCCATGCAGGCGTTGCTCGACCATCCCTGGCCGGGCAACGTCCGCGAGCTCGAGCATGCCGTCGAGCGCGCCTGCCTGATGGCCGGCGGCGACAAGGTGACCGTCGAAGACCTCGGCCTGCGGATGCGCGCCGACGGCAACGCCCGCTTCGAGCAGATGACCCTCGACGAGGCCGAGCGCTACCTGATCCAAAAGGCGCTCGGCCGGGTCGACGGCAACGTCAGCCAGGCGGCCGAGGCGCTAGGGTTGAGCCGCAGCGCCTTGTATCGGAGGTTGCAGCGCTTCGGTCTGCAGACCGCCGACGGCTGAGATGCCCCATGGGCCTCCGGGATCGCTTGAAGCGCTCGATCAGCTACGAGACGCGGATATTGTTGCTGGCGCTGGCCTCCGGGCTGCCCGGCGTGGCGGCGGCGTTGTTCCTGCTCTGGCGCGGCGAGCTCTCGCTGAAGGTGCAGCTCACCGGCGGCGCCGCGATCGTCGTCGCCTGGCTGCTGATCTCGATCGCCCAGCGCGAGCAGACGGTGCGGCCGCTGCAGACGCTGTCGAACCTGGTGGCGGCGCTGCTCGAGGGCGACTACTCGATCCGCGTGCGCGGCCAGCGCCGCGACGAGCCGCTCGGGTTGGCGATCACCGAGGTCAACCGGCTCGGCGAGATCCTCAGGGAGCAACGGCTGGGCGCCATCGAGGCCACCGCCCTGCTCCACAAGATCATGGACGAGATCGACGTGGCGATCTTCGCCTTCGACGCCGACGACCGGCTGCGGCTGCTCAACCGCGGCGCCGAGCGGATCCTGGCGCAGCCCGGCGATCGGGTCATCGGCCGCCACGCCTCGGCGCTCGGCCTCGCGGTATGCCTCGAGGGGCCGGCGCCGCGCATCGCCGACATCGCCTTCGAGGGGTTGTCGGGCCGCTGGGAGATCCGCCGCAGCACCTTCCGGCAGGAGGGAAAGGTCCACCAGCTGCTGGTGCTCTCCGACCTGACCCGCGCCCTGCGCGAGGAGGAGCGGCAGGCCTGGCAGCGGGTCGTGCAGGTGCTGCGCCACGAGATCAACAACTCGCTGGCGCCGATCCACTCGCTCGCCGGCAGCCTCTCCGACCTGCTGCGCCGCGATCCGCCGCCGTCCGATCTGCGCGACGACCTGCACCAGGGGCTCAAGGTCATCGCCGGCCGCTCCAAGGCGCTGAGCCGCTTCATGGCCTCCTACGCGCGCCTCGCGCAGCTACCCGAGCCGCAGCTCGAGCCGCTCGACGTCGAGGAGTGGGTGCGGCGGGTCGCCGACCTCGAGACCCGCCTCGAGGTGCAGATCGTGCCCGGGCCGCCGCTGCAGATCCCCGCCGACGGCGACCAGCTCGACCAGCTGCTGATCAACCTGCTCGGCAACGCCGTCGACGCGGCGATGGAGACCGGCGGCGGCGTCAAGGTGAGCTGGTCGGCGCGCGACGGCTACGCCCAGGTGCTCGAGCTCTGCATCGACGACGAGGGCCCCGGCCTGCCCGACCGCCGCAACCTCTTTGTGCCCTTTTTCACCACCAAGCCGGCGGGCTCGGGCATCGGCCTGGTGCTTTCCCGCCAGATCGCCGAGGCCCACGGCGGCTCGCTCACGCTCGAGAACCGCCGCCCGGGACCGGGATGCAGGGCGCGCCTCCGCCTGCCGGCTGGGAATCGGTAGACCGAAACGGCGCCGAGGTCACCGCCGACGGACGCACCCGATGGATGCTGCGGCGGCAGACCGAACTGCACTTGATTCACTGAGTGCGGCTACACAGGCCGAGACTTCTCGCTGTAATGCCGATCCAAGGCATCCAGTATCGCCAGTCCACGCTCCCGTGAGCCGCGCGCTGCCGCGGCGCGGAAATGCACCTCGGCGTCGTGCTGGGCGAGCGCAATGGTGGTTACCTCGTCCAGCAAGCGATTGACCGAGATGCCGCGCCGCTTGGCGATCTGTCGCAGGCGCTCGTGCTTGTCCGCAGGTAGGCGCAACGTGATGACAGACATGGTCACACTCCTTCGCGGTCCACAGCGGCGAGATACTCGATCGGGTCCGCTATCTGCAAGTCGGGAAAGGCTAGTTCTCCGCGCTTCAGGTCGCGCACGTTCCAGGTCACGACCCACGAGGCGCGCCCTGCGGCCGCCAATTCCAGCAGGTGATTATCGCCTTCGTCCGGCAGGTTGGGGCGCCACAGAAAGTAAGGCGTTATCCATTCGGCAGTGGCGCAGAACGCTTCGAACAGCGCCTCACGCTCAGCAAGCGGGATCGGGGCAGACTCGAAGACCTCGACACGCACGAGTACGGACCGATACTCGCTGAACAGCGCCTGCGCCAGCAAAGGCACGTCAGTACCC
>DASWHK010000318.1:0-8003 GCA_036398215.1 Acidobacteriota bacterium
GGCGAGCGCCCGGGCGGCGAGAGCCATGCGCCGCACCGCGGCGCGGTCGCCTTCCAGCTCCACGAGGGCCTCGGCGAGCGCCAGCGGGTCACCAGGCGCGTAGAAGTTCGCGACCCCTCCGGGCAGCAACGCCCGCAGCTCGGCGATGTCGGCGGTAACCACCGGGAGCCCGGCGGCGAGGTACTCGAAGATCTTGATCGGCGACCAGAACCAGCCCAGCTCGAGGGCGCTGAACCGGTGGGGAGCAAACGGGGCGATGCCGACGTCGGCCTCGGCCAGGAAGCCGGGGACCCGATCGTGCGGCACGTTGCCGGTGAACTCGACCATCTCCCCCAACCCGGCAGCGGCCGCCGCCTCGCGCGCCGCCTTCCATCGTGGCCCCGCGCCGATGCAGGTGACCCGCAACGGGATGCGGCGGTCGCGACAGTGGGCGAGCGCCGCGACCAGGTCCTCGGCCCCGTGCCAGGAGCGGAAGCTGCTGACGTAGACGCCGCGCAGCGGGCCGCTGTCCGCCGCCGGAGGCCCGGGCCGGAAGCGATCGATATCGACGCCGTTGACGATCACCGTCGCGTCGTCCTGCAGCGCCGCCGGCAGCAGATGACGCGACGTCGTGTAGATCGCCGCGCAGGCGGCCAGCTGCCGGCGCCGCCAGCGGTCGACGGGACGGACGAGCGAGAGCCTGTCGAGCTGGTCGCGGAGCGAGCCGGGATAGTCGCGCGCCGGGGAGTTGACCTCCAGCACGGCGGGGATCCCGGCGCGGCGGGCGGCGCCGACGCCGGCACCTCCAAAAGTGTAGAAGCGCTCGACGACGACGTCGGGTCGCAACTGACCCACCAGCCGCCGCAGGGCGCCGGCCGCCGTCCATTCGAGGAGCTTCACCGGCAGGATGCGGCGCAGATAGTGGAGCACGACGCCGTCGATCGTGGCGGCGGCGGCGGCGCCGGCCTCCGGCCGCAGCGCCACCAGGTGGACCTCATGGCCGCGGCGTGCCAGCGCCCGGCAGAGCTCGAGCGCATGGACGCTGCCGCCATGGTTGCCTGGGATCGGCGTGCCGGCTGCCGAGTAGAGGATCTTCAACGTCGGGGCCCCGTCAAGATGGGCGGCATTCTAACCTGCATCTCTCGCCCCATGTTTTGGCGCGGTTTTGGCGCGGGCGCGCGGAGGCCCGCGTCTACGACCTGGCGCGCGGCCGCAAATGCGGGTTGACGCCAGCACCGGCCGCCGCTGTGTCACCATGGCGCCATGACCATTCGCAAGGACCCCGATGCGGTGCGCATCTCGCGGCGTGAGCTGGCCCTGGGCGGCCTGGCCCTGCTGCCCGGCGCCCGCCTGGTCGGAGATCGCCGGGAGCCGAACATGGAACGCCAGAGCGAGCCCATCACGCTGACTTCGGTAGAGGGACTGCAGGTCGGCCATCACACGCGAGCCGATCGGCCGACGGGCTGCACGGTGGTGGTCGCGGCGCAGGGGGCCGTCGCCGGCGTCGCGGTCCGCGGGGCGGCACCGGGGTCGCGGGAGATCGCCCTGCTCAGCCCGGAGAACACGGTCGAGCAGGTACACGCGGTCCTGCTCACCGGCGGCAGCGCCTTCGGCCTCGCCGCCGCCGACGGCGTGATGCGGGCGTTGCGCGCCCGCGACATCGGTTTTCGGATGGGGCGCCAGGTGGTTCCAATCGTTCCCGGCGCCGTCCTCTACGACCTCGGCCTCGGCGGCGACAGCTATCCCGATGCCGACGACGGCGCCGCCGCGGTGGCGGCCGCTTCGTCCGCCCCGCCCGCCGAGGGCAGCGTCGGCGCCGGCGCCGGCGCCACCGTCGGCAAGATGCTCGCCGGCGGCTCGATGAAGGGCGGCATCGGCACCGCCGGCTTCCGCTTCGCCAACGGCACCGTCGTCGCCGCGCTGGTCGCGGTGAATTGCCGCGGCGACGTCCGCGAGCCGCGTACCGGCAAGCTGGTGGCCGGCGCCCGCGGCGAGGACGGCAGGAGCCTGCTCGACGTCGAGGCGGCGCTGCTCGCCGGCGGCGCCGATCCGGCCGCGACCCCCGGCGCCAACACCACGATCGGCGTCGTCGCCACCAACCTCGCGCTGACCAAGCTGCAGTGCTCGCGACTGGCATCGGTGGCCCACGACGGGCTGGCCCGCGCCATCGTCCCCGCCCACACCCGGTTCGACGGCGACACCCTGTTCGCCCTCGCCACCGGCTCGGCCGGCCCGCTGGCGGGCGGCGACCACGACCGCCTGGAGGTGGCGGCGGCCGCCGCGGTGGCCGAATCGATCCTGCGCGCGGTGCGCCTGGCGACCGGCCTGCCGGGGATCCCCTCAGCCGCCGAGCTGGGCGGCGCCTGAGGCTGACCGACCGGGGCGCGCCCCGTCCGTCGCCGATTGTCACCAATGCCTGGGCTACGCGACCATACGACCGCGTGTCAGAAGACGGGACTTGGCAATCATGCGGCACCCGACCTCGAGGCGCTCCGAGCCGACGCCCCGGCGGCGCGCCCCGCGGCAGTTCGCCGTCCATCTTGCCCGGCGGTTGTCATCCCGGTACGATCGAGGGGTTCGAATGCTCCCTGACGGGCTCTCGTAGCCTCCTATCGATTCGGCGGACCTGACCATGCACTACCTGCTCATTCCGATCGGCGCCCTGGCACGGTTGCTTCCCCACCTGCCCAACTTCACACCGATCACGGGCATCGCGCTGTTCGGCTCCGCGTACGGGACTCGCCGCATGGCGATCGTCGCGCCGCTCGCGGCGATGGCGCTCAGCGACCTGGTCCTCGGCGGCCACGCCACGATGCCATGGGTGTACGCGTCGTTCGTGGCGATCGCCTTGATGGGCATGGTGGTGTTCCGCAACGGGGTCACGGCGCCGAAGGCGGTCGGTGCCTCGCTGGCGTCATCGGTGATCCTCTTCGTGGTCACCAACTTCGGCGTCTGGGCATCGGGGACCCTGTACCCGCGCACCGCCCAGGGGCTGATCGCCTGCTACACCATGGCGCTCCCGTATCTGCGCGCCACGATGCTGGGTGATCTGTTCTACGTCGGCGTCTTTTTCGGCGGCTACGCGCTGGCCAGGAGGCACGCGGGGTTGCAGCGGTTGATCCCGGTCTTGGCCCCGGCCGTCTCCCCCGCCGGCCGTTCGGCGGCCCGCTGACGCCAAGGCCCGCGGAAGCCGGCGGCAAGCGCCGGGACCCATTCCGGTGGAGCGCGCGGCCGAAACTCCTCGTGGAGAAGCGTCCGGGTGGAGAGGTGTCCGAGAGGCCGAAGGAGCGCGCTTGGAAAGCGCGTGTACGGCTAGACCCCGTACCGTGGGTTCGAATCCCACCCTCTCCGCCAAATTTTCCCGCTGCCCGACGAATACCCGCCCGCATCGATCGAGCAAATCGACCAAGCGCAACGCCGTAGACACGGGCCCCCGCGCCCGCAGCAGAAGGTGGGTTCGTACGTCGAGGGGACTTCGTTTCGCGAGCCTCCCCGTGCCCGCAGCAGAAAGTGGGTTCGTACGTCGAAGGGACTTCGTTTCGCGAGCCTCCCCGTGCCCGCAGCAGACGGGCGCGGACGACACTTGCCTTTCCGGCTGTTCTGGAATAATCTGCGCCAATTGAGACTCAGTCGCAACGGACGGCAGCCCGATGCAGCCCATGTTAAGCGCTTTCGTCATCACGCTCCGCGAAGGTCTCGAGGCCTTCCTGATCATCGCCATCATCCTCGCCTACCTGCGCAAGACGGGGCGCGACAAGCTCGTCGGCGCCGTGCACTGGGGGATCGCCCTGTCGATCGCGGTCAGCATCGGCGCCGGCCTGCTGCTGGCGCGGGCCGCCAACCAGGCGCTGTGGGAGGGCGTGCTGGCCCTCGTCGCGGCCGTGCTCGTGAGCTGGATGATCGTCCACATGTGGCGCGCCGCGCGATACATGAAGCGCGACATCGAGGGGCACATCGAGCTGGCCTCGGCGCGCCAAGGCACCGCCGCATACTTCGGCGTCTTCGGGTTCACCGTGCTGATGATCACCCGCGAGGGCATGGAGACGGCGCTGCTCATGAACGCGCTCATCTTTCAGATGCAGACGCGATCCGGCGCGCTGATCGCGGGCGCCACTGCGGGAACGCTGCTGGCCGCGGGCGTCGCCTGGCTGTGGTCGCGCCACGGTCACCGGGTCAACCTCGGGCGCTTCTTCCAGGTGACCGCGGTCTTTCTACTGATCTTCGTCGTGCAGTTGTTGATCTACGGATTCCACGAGCTCACCGAGGCGAACATCTTCCCCTACAGCGAGACCCTCCACTGGGCCACAGAGCCCTACGGGCCTGACGGTCAGTACGGTCGCTACTTCACCTACTTGCTCGTCGCCATCCCGCTGTCCTGGCTGCTGCTGGCGACCATGATGGAGCGCCGGCGCGCCTCGCTGTCGATCCCCGCGGAGTCCTCGGGGAGCTGATCCGGCCTGGTTTCGTCCCACGGCGTCCGTGCGGGGCCGTTCCTACCCGATCCTGGCCGCCCGCGGAGAGCGATCCATTTCCGTCGCGTGGGTTTCGCCGCCGCCCGCTCTTGAGGCCCCGCAGGGGGCGTGGCACCATCGACGCTCACCGCCGATCCCGACGAGATTCTGGCCGTGCTAGGTGGGGAGTTAGCGGTGCCCTGTACCTGCAATCCGCTCTAGCAGGACTGAATTCCACCCCCAGGGGTGCAGCGCTCGCGGTCGGGCCGTCGCGGGAAGCAACGACGCCGGGCCCTGTGCGGTGCAGACCTGCGAACCCCGTCAGGCCCGGGAGGGAGCAGCGGTAAGCAGGCACCTGCAGGTGCCGCAGGCCAACCCGGCGGACGTCCCGTGGCGTCCACGCCCGAGTGTCTGGCTTCGAAGGGTGGTGCACGGCCTTTTGATTTTATTTGCCGTATTTTGCTGGATGCTCCTATGACCGATCGTGGCTACCAGGTTCTGGCCCGCAAGTGGCGCCCCCAGAAGTTCGATCGGGTCGTCGGCCAGTCGGCCATTGTGCGGACGCTGAGCAACGCCCTCGAGCAGGGTCGCGTCGCCCACGCCTACTGCTTCTCGGGGATCCGCGGCGTCGGCAAGACGACGATCGCCCGGCTGCTCGCCAAGGGGCTCAACTGCCGCAGCGTCGATTCCCCCACGGCCGAGCCCTGCGGGACCTGCGAGGCCTGCATCGAGATCGAAGAGAGCCGCAGCCTCGACGTCATCGAGCTCGACGCCGCCTCGCAGACGGGGGTCGACGCCATCCGCCAGCTCAACGAGGTGGCCCGCTACACGCCGTCGCGCGACCGCTACCGGGTGTTCATCATCGACGAGGCCCACATGCTGTCGGCAAGCGCGTTCAACGCCCTGCTCAAGACGCTCGAGGAGCCGCCGCCGCACGTCGTGTTCATGCTCGCCACCACCGAGCCCCACAAGATCCTGCAGACGGTGCTGTCGCGCTGTCAGAACTACCCGCTCGGGCGCATCAGCCAGGCCGAGATCAGCGGCCGGCTGCGCGAGATCGTCGCCGCCGAGGGCGTCGAGATCTCCGACGACGGCCTCGCGATGGTGGCCATCGCCGCCGACGGCAGCCTGCGCGACGCCCAGAGCCTGCTCGACAAGCTGATCGCCTTCGGCGGCGACCGCATCGACGACGAGGTCGTCGTCGACCTGCTCGGCATGGTCGATCGCGAGCTGCTGTTCGCCACCACCGACCTGATCGCCGATCAGGACCTCGCCGGCGTTCTCGGGCTGATCAACGGCATGGTCGAGCAGGGGGTCGATCTGCACCAGTTCACGCTCGATCTGCTCGGACACGTGCGGGCCTTGTTGGTGGTCGCCACGGTCGATGACGCCGGCGACATCCTCCACCTCCCCGACGCCGACCTGCGCAGGCTCGGCGAGCAGGCGAGCCGTTTCGACGTCGACGACCTCGACCGCGCCTTCGCCCTGCTGTCGGCCAGCGAGTACCGCATCAAGCAGTCCGAGGTGCCCCGCTACCAGCTCGAGATGGTGCTCTCGCGGCTGGCGCGAATGCCGCGTCTCGAGCCCATCGCGGCGCTGATCCAGGAGCTCCGCTCGGGCCCCGGCGGCGGCGCCACGGGTGGGCCCGGCGGGGCCCGAGGCCGGGGCAGCGCCGCCGGCCGTTCGCGGGCCGCGTCGGCAGCGGCGAGCGCCGCCGGCCGTTCGCGCGTCGCCTCCGCGGCGCCGCCGGCGAGCGCCCCCGCTCCTGCCGCCGCGAGGCCCCCTGAGGTCGGATCGCTACCCGCCTCGCCACCAGCCGGTGGTAACGGCGCGATCGGCGCGCCGGCAAACGCCCCACCGGCCTCCCGGCCGGCGGACCTCGCTTCTGCCGTTTCCCGGCCGGCGGACCTCGATCCCGCCGCCGTCTCCCGGCCGGCGGACCTCGATCCGGCCGTCGCCAGGATTCTCGAGCGCCTGCAGCGCGACAAGCCGTTGATCGCCAAGATCGTCGAGCGCGCCGGCCGCATCGAGCTCCGCAACGACACGCTCTTTCTCACATTCGCCGAATCCGGGATCTTCAAGGCCCGCCTCCGCGATCGCTCGGCCTTGGAGGCAATCGAGACCGCCGGCGAGGCGGCCCTCGGGCGCAAGATCCGCGTCGTCGCCGGCTTCGACGACGAATCCGGAGGCGCCGCCGCTCCCGAGACGGCGGCCGGCACGGCGCTCGATTCACCCTCGGCCGGCGGCCTCGAGCGGGCCAGCGAGCGCCAGCGCGACGAGCTGTGGAAGCGCGTCGAGACCGAGCCGCTGGTGCGGCACTTCGTCGAAGCGCTGCGCGGCAACCTCACCGACGTCGAAGAGATCTGACGAGGAGCCCGATGATCAACAAGAAAATGAAGAAGATGCTCGAAGAGGCCCAGCGCATGCAGGAGAAGCTGCAGCGCGACCTGGCCGAGGTGCGGGTGACGGCGAGCGCCGGCGGCGGCGTGGTGACCGCCACGGTCGACGGTCAAAAGCAACTCCTCGAGCTGAAGATCGACCCCGGCGCCGTCGACCCGGACGACATCGACATGCTCCAGGACCTGGTCGTCGCCGCCGTCAACGAGGCGGCGCGCCGCGTCGACGAGGAGATCCAGGAGAAGCTGGGCGGCATGATGGGCGGCATGGGCCTGCCCGGAATGCTCGGCTGAGCCGCCGGTGGCGCTCGACGAAGCCGGGCCGGTGGCGGCCCTCATCGAGGAGCTCACGCGGCTGCCGAGCATCGGCCGCAAGACGGCGCAGCGGGTCGCCTTCTACCTGTTGAAGGTGCCCGAGGAGCAGGCGGAGCGGCTGGCCGACGCCATCCGCGCGGTCCGCGCTGGCGTCCGTCCCTGCCGGACCTGCCACGTGCTGACCCACGAGGACCCCTGCTCGCTGTGCGCCGACAGCCGCCGCCGCGACGACCTCCTGTGCGTGGTCGAGGAGAGCCTCGACGTCGAGGCGATCGAGCGCACCCGGCGCTTCCCGGGCCGCTACCACGTCCTCGGCGGCGCGCTCTCGCCGCTCGACGGCGTCGGCCCCGACGAGCTGCAGCTCGACCACCTGCTGGAGCGCGTCAAGCAGGGCGGCCTCCGCGAGGTGATCGTCGCCACCAACCCCACCGTCGAGGGCGAGGCCACCGCCGCCTACATCGCCCGCCTCCTCAAGCCCCTCGGCGTCACCGTGAGCCGCATCGCCGCCGGCATCCCGGTCGGCGGCGACCTGGAGTATGCCGACGAGGTCACGATGGCCCGAGCTTTGGAAGGTAGACGCGCCATGTAGCTGAGGGGCGCGGAGGACGGCGTCTACGGCGTTGCGCTTGCGATTGTTTCATGGGTTCGGCGCCCGCCACGAGAGTAGCTTCTCCTGCGTCGCCCTCGCGCGCGCGCCTGGCATCCACCGCCTTCTCGCTCCCCGCTGGGGCTGCTACGCGGTCGAGGGGGGTTCTTCGCCCGGCTTGGGCTCGACGCTCTCGTAGCCGTCGCCTTCGAAGCCGAAGAACTCGCGGGCCTTTTGTTCGATGATGTCGTGGCTGCGAGGGTCCCCCAGGTTGAG
>DASWHK010000319.1:0-7448 GCA_036398215.1 Acidobacteriota bacterium
GACCCTTTCAGAGGCCTTCAAGGAAGCGGCGCTGGCGGTCGACGGCCGTGCCATCCATGTCTAGCAGCTAACTATCAACGATCGAGACGGCGGTATAGCAGGCCGTGGTGGAAGTGTGATGGGTCTGGTTGCGGCGAGAAAGGACCAGAAATCACCGGGCGAAGGGGCTGGGGCAGGCGCGCCGCTCCCGTTGACGCCGTTTCCTCCGCCGTGCTAGAAGCGCCTGATTGTGGCCCGCGCGGCGGTCGTTTGGATCGCCGGCGGCGCATTGAAGACCGTACGCGACGCGGCGAGGCCCCGCCGAGCCGCGCCTGCGTTCACCCCTACGGCGCTCCCCATCCGTGGCCGGCAGCGAGACCCGTCTGTGCACGGTTGTCCATCCAGGAGGAAGTCGATGTCCCGAACCCTCAAGTTGTTGTCGAACGCCGGTTTCGCCGCCGTCGTGGTGCTCGCACTGTCGAGCATCGGCCTGACGGCGACCGCCAATCCCCGGCCGCTGGCGCCGGCCATGTCCATCGCCCCGGCGCAGATGGAAGACGGCCTGATCAAGGACCTCCGTTGGCGCAACATCGGTAACGCCAACCTCAAGGGCCGCATCTCGTCGGTCGACGCGTTGGAGGACAACTTCGCCCATGCCGTCGTCGGCACCGCCTCCGGCGGCGTCTGGAAGACCGTCAACGCGGGCAACAGCTGGACGCCGATCTTCGAGCGCTATGGCGCCGCTTCGATCGGCGAGGTGCGCATCGACCAGAACGACCCCGACATCATCTGGGTCGGCAGCGGCGAGGACGCCGGCCGCAACTCCGCCACCTGGGGGGACCACGTCTACAAGTCGACCGACGGCGGCATGAGCTTCGTGCCGGTGCTCGAGGACGTCTGGACGACCGGCGACATCGTCATCCATCCGCAGGACTCCGACACCGTGTACGTGGCGGCGCTCGGCAACATCTGGGGCGACGTCGGCAAGCGTGGGCTGTTCAAGACCACCGACGGCGGCGCGACGTGGGAGCGGCTCGGCAGCGGCCTCCCCGGGGACGACGGCCTGAGCGGCGCCCTTCGCCTACGCATGCATCCCGAGGACCCCGACACCCTGTGGGTCACGTTCTGGCAGCGCCGGCGCTGGGCATGGCTCCTCGAATCGGGCGGCGACAACGGCGGCATCTTCAAGACCACCGACGGCGGCCGTAGCTGGCGCAAGCTGACCGACGGCCTGCCGCCGGGCGCCTCGGGCAAGATCGGCATCGACGTGTCGCGCAGCAACCCGGACGTGCTGATGGCCCAGTTCGAGCACGGCTTCCAGCCGAGCGAGTTCACCGGCCAGGGAGACGACCGCCAGCCCAACCCGGAGTACACCGACATGGGCCTGCTCGGCTCGGGCATCTACCGCTCCGAAGACGGCGGCGAGAGCTGGACCTACGTGAACCGCTACTTCAACCGGCCGTTCTACTACAGCTACACTTACATCAGCCCGGACAACGATGAAGAGGTCTACAGCTTGGCCTCGAGCTTCCGCAGGTCGATGGACGGCGGCCGCACGCTCGAAAACCTGCCGCGCGGCGGCGGCGGCCACTGCTACCACGCCATGTGGATCGACCCGCACGACGCCAACCGCTTCTGGGTCGGCAGCGACGGCGGCCTCAACCTGACGTTCGATCGCGGCGAGAACTACCTCGAGTTCAAGAACCTCAACGTCACCCAGTACTACGCGGTCGGCGTCGACATGGCCGATCCGTACAACGTTTGCGGCGGCCTGCAGGACGCCGGCTCTTCCTGCGGCCCGTCGATGACCCGTGCCAACGGCATCTACACCAATGATTGGCGCAGCGTCGGCGGCGGCGACGGCTTCCACGTGCAGATCGATCCCACCGATCCCCATACCGTCTACTCGGAATCGCAGGGCGGCAGCATTAGCCGCGTCGATCTGCGCACCGGCGAACGCCAAGGGATCCGGCCCAACCAGGACAACAGCGTCAACTACGGCGAGTACATCACCGCGGAGATCGAGGAGTCGATGCGGGAGCGTGGTTGGGGCAACAACGCCTTCCGGTTCAACTGGAGCACCCCGATCGTACTGTCGAACCACAACCCGCGGACGGTCTTCTTCGGCGGCAACCACCTGTTCAAGTCGGTCGACCGCGGCGACACCTGGAGGATCATCAGCCCGGACCTCAGCGACAACGATCCGGAAAGGACGACGCGGACCAGCGGCGGCCTGACCCGGGACGTGACCGGGGCCGAGAACCACGGCACGATCATCACCATCGCCCAGTCGGCGTTCAACGAGGAGGTGATCTGGGCCGGCACCGACGACGGCAACGTCCAGCTCACCCGCGACGGCGGCCAGAGCTGGACCGACGTCACCGGCAACATCGGCTACCCGGCCGACCTGTGGGTGAGCCGGGTGGAGGCCTCGCATCACGCCCCCGCGACGGCCTACGTCTCGGTCGACGGCCATCGTAACGCCGATTTCCGCCCGTACATCTACAAGACCACCGATTTCGGCGCCACCTGGACGCCGATCACCAACGGCATCCCCGACAATCAGCCCGTCTACGTGGTGAAGGAGGACCCGCGCAACCCCGACCTGCTGTACGCGGGGACCGAGTTCGGGATCTTCTATTCGCTCAACGGCGGCTCCTCGTGGAACCCGCTGCAGCGCAACCTGCCGACGGTCGCCGTGCACGACCTGGTCGTGCACCCGCGCGACAACGACCTGGTGATCGGCACGCACGGCCGCGGCATCTGGATCATGGACGACATCTCGGCGTTGCAGCAGGCCACCGACGAGGTCCTCTCGGCGGCCGCCCACCTGTTCGACAACGACGTCGCCACCCGCTGGCTGAGCATCCAGCCGATGGGCACCGGCGGCTCGCTCGGCTTCCCCGGCGAGAACCCGACCCGCAACGCCGTCATCGGCTTCTATCTGGGGGCCGGCGCTCGCGGCGAGGTGCAGGTCGAGATCAGCGACGTCACCGGCGAGCACACCCGCGAGTTCACCTTCGCCGCCGAGCCCGGCATCGGGATGCTGGAGTGGAACATGCGCTTCGACCCGACGGAGGAGCAGCTCCGGCAGGCGGCGGCCCGCGGCGGTCGCGGGGGTCGCGGCGGTGGTGGCGGCGGCTTCGGCGGCGGCCGGGGCGGTGGCGAGCAGGAGCCGCCGGAATTTCGCCAAGGTGACGTCGGCGGCGGCGGCGGCGGTCGCGGTGGCGGCCGTGGCGGCGGCCCGCAGGGTATGATGGCCACCCCTGGCGACTATCGCGTTACGTTGACCGTCAACGGTCAGTCCTACGTTGGCAAGATCACCGTGCGCGAGGACCCGATGCTGGCAGGCCAATAGGCGCCGATGTCGGCCGAGATCGGCGTCTGGACTTGCGGAATCGGGGTTTGATGGGTAAAACCGCAGTGTAACGACTGTGCTTGCCCCGCGTACGGGGCGGATCGCCGCACGAGAACATGCCGCCGGGTGGGTGGCGAGGGAGTTCCGACGGGCGGCAACGGAGCCCGGCGACCAGGCGTCGCCGGCAAGGAGGAACGATGGCTGACATGCTGCTCGTGGGGAGCAAGACGAAGGAAGCTCTCAAGGCTCATGGCTGCAACGTAGGCGGCGACGCGCTTCCCGCCCTCAACATGGTGGTTCACTGGTACATCGAGCAGGCGGCCAAGCGGGCCGCGGCCAACGGCCGCAAGACCGTTCGCGCACACGACATCATGGTCGGCTGATCCCTGCCGGTGCGACCTCGGCGGGGGCCACCCCGTTCCGAGGTCGGTACGGATTGGCGGGCGGGCCCGGCACCGATCGCCGGCCCCGCCCGCCGCTTTTTTTTGGGGCGGCGGTCACCCACGATCCGCGCCTGTGCCGGAGCGCCGAACCAGCCGTTCTTGGCCGCGGTCGAGATCCGGACCTTTGCCGGAGCACCGCACCGGCCGCGGAGCCGCCTCCTGTCGCGCTGCCAGCCCGTCATCACCTCTCGGCCTGTTAGAATGCGCCCATTCTTGCGCGCCCTGCCCGGGGTAGGCCCTTGCGATCTTCCGCAGCGACACTCGAAACTCCGCTCCCCGTCGAGCACGAGCTCAAGTACGCGTTCCCGGCTCCTCGCGCGCCCATGATCCACCGCTGGCTGGCGCACCGCTGCATCCGCGACCCTCGTTTCCCGGAGGGCCGAATATCGACCATCTACTACGACGATCGGGCATTGAGCCTGTTGCACGCCAAGCTCAATAGCGATTTCGTGAAGCGTAAGGTGCGGCTGCGCTGGTACGCGGACGCCGCCACCGGCGTGCCCGCCGGCACGGCGTTCCTCGAGATCAAGGAGAAGGTCGGCGGGCGGCGGTCCAAGGCCCGCGTCCCCACGCCCTTGGCCGCCGCCGAGGTTGCCGGCCTCGGTCTCCAGGACCCGCGCCTGCGTGGCCTGCTCGAGCTTCTCCGCAACGAGGGGATCTGGGTGGCCGCCGGCCTCCAGCCCTGCCTCCTGGTGCGCTTCCAGCGGCGCCGCTTCATCGAGCCCACGACAGGGGCCCGCGTCTCCGTCGACATGCAGATCGAGGCGCCGCGGGCGAACCCGATGATGCTGCCGGTGACCGGCCCGGTGCGCCTGGCGCACGCGGTCGTCGAGATCAAGGGACCGATGGATTCCCTGCCCCACTGGCTCGCCCCGCTGCGCGAGATGGGCTGCCGGCGGGAGTCGTTTTCCAAGTACGCGCGCTGTTACCTGAAGCTGGCAGCGCGATGATCGAACGGCTCATCGAGGCGCTCGCGCAGCTCACCCCGCCGGGGGCGGCCGACCTCGGCATCGGCCCGCTGATCACGGTGCTGCTGGTGTCGATGGCGAGCTCCTTCTTCATTGCCTACCTCTACCAGGTCTTCTACCGGGCCCGGGCCACCGGGAGCCAGGTCTATCGGGCCTTCCCGCTGATGGGGATCTCGATCACCGCGATCTTCATCAGCGTGCAGTTCTCCCTGCCGCTGTCGCTCGGCCTGCTCGGCGCCCTGTCGATCGTCCGCTTCCGCACCCCGATCAAGGAGCCCGAGGAGATCGGCTTCATCCTGCTGGTCATCGCCACGTCGCTGTCGGCGGCGACCTTCAACCTGACGTTCCTCGGCCTGGTGCTGGCGATCGCAGTGCTGGCGCTGCTGGTGCTGCGCTCGCGGGTGCCGCTGGTCTCGGTCCGCCTCGCCGACGGCATGCTGATGGTGTCGTTGCCGAGCTCGGAGGCGGCGCGCCTCGAGGAGCTGCTCGGCCTGCTGCGCGAGCGGCTGCCGCACGGCGCGCTCGACAGCGTCTCGGAGGGCGACGGCGGGGTCTCGATCTCCTACCGCTTCCGGCGCCTCGCCCAGGCGGATGTGCCGGCGCTGCACGGAAGCATCAAGGCGCTGATCGGCAGCGCCCAGCCGAGCGTGTTTTTCCATGAAGCCGGCG
Organism: Acidobacteriota bacterium; assembly: GCA_036398215.1. GTDB lineage: Bacteria > Acidobacteriota > UBA890 > UBA890 > UBA890 > DASWHK01. The sequence continues at coordinate 5,418 of DASWHK010000319.1, forward strand.
ACCTCTGAGCCTGCCGCCGCTGCGACGAGCGGCGACGAAGCGGGGACGGGCCGCGGGGCGGGCCGCAGGGCGCCCAGCGGTCTGGTCATCGCCGCGGCGTTGCTCGCCTTCGTGGCCGGCGGCGCGTTCCTCGAGCGCCATACCTACTTCGACCGCGCCCGCGACACGCTGCGCGGCCGAGCCGGCCCCGCCGGCATGCCCGACGAGGGCAGCGTCGGCCGCGCCGTCGCCAGGGCGCTGGAGCGCTACGGGGCCAACGCCGGCTTCTGGCGCCGACCGGAGGCGCTGCCGAGCAGCCTGGTGTTGACCCCCGAGCAGGTCGCCGGCGAGCTCCCCGTCATCTCGATCGTCGCCGACGACGACCACCTGTACGACCCCGACGTCGGCCTGATGACCAACATGAGCGAGACCGGCCCCGACTGGGAGCGGCTGGCCTGGGCGTCGTTGTGGGAGCACGGCGAGCTGGTGGCCGGCAGCCGGGTCGGCCTGCGGATCCAAGGCGACTCCAGCCGTTATCTGGGGGACCCCAGCTTTCGTCTCCTCTTCCGGCCCATGTACGGGGCGTCCAGCGTTACCGGCGGCCGCTTTCTGGGAGCGGACGCCGACCCCGCCGCCGCCGTCGTCGTCCACGTGGTCCGCTATCGCGGACTGTACACCGACGTCTTCGTGTTCGAGATCGCCCGGCGACTCGGCCTGCCGACAGTAGATTTCCGCCCGGCCAGGACCTTTCTCAACGGCGAGGAGCGGGGCGTCTACGTGCTCACCGAGAGGGTGATGCCCGACGGCTGGGGCCTGACGCACTTCGGCGACCCCGACTTCTACATGTACGTCTACAAGGGCGAGACCAAGCAGCCGAGCCGCGACGCCCACGCCGCTCTCACCGAGTGGGCGAGCGCCGCAGCCCCCTTGACGATGCAGCGGGCCGCCGAGCGGATCGACGTCGACAACCTGACCCGACACCTGTTCACCCTGATGTTCTGCTTCACCACCGATTGGGCCCAGGGCGCCGCCCTGCTCGATCGCAACGACCCCGAGGCCCGCTGGTTCTGGCTCCATTGGGACATGGATCAGAGCTTCGACGAGCGCGGCATCGCCGGGATCGAGCCCTGGGAGCAGCCGTTGATGGAGCTGATCACGCTCGAGGCCGAGCTCGACGAGCTGAAGATCCTCGGCATCGTCACCGACGCGCGGCACACCGAGCGCCACACGGGCGACGTGCGGCGGCTGATCTTCCTGCGCTTGCTCGAAAGCCCCGAGTATCGCGACCACTTCGTCCGCGTCGCCACCGACATCCTCAACCACGAGCTCACCCCCGCCTATTTCAGCGACCTGCTGGCCCGCTACGAGCATCTCGCCGAGAGCGCCGGCGTTTACGGCGGTTTCGACCTTGGCGAGTATCTGCGACGGCGCCCCGATTTCGCGCGCGCCGAGATCTCCCGCTACTTCGGGCTGCCCGATCCGGTGACCGTCACCGTCGACGCCCCGCCGTCAACCACGCTGATGATCGACGGCTACCCCGAGGGCGACACCTACAGCGGCCGCTATTACCCGGGACAGAGCTTGACCATCGAGCCGGGCGCCGGCGGCCCGGCCGTCGCCGGCTGGCAGGTCGGCGACCGGCGTGTCGAAGGCGAGCGCCTGCAGGTCGTGGTCGAGCAGCCGCTGACCATCCACCTGCTCCCCGTGCCCCCCGGCGGCGATCGGTGAGCGGCGCCGGGGCGGCTCGACTCCTTCCCATCGCCTTCCATCTGCACCGCACGCAGACCCATCACACCCCCGCTACAGCCTGCCAGCGATGAGCGACGATTCTGCCGACGAGGGTGCCGACATCGGGCCGGCGGAGCTCGCCGCCGCCATCGAGGCCGGCTGCCCTCCCCTCGTGCTCGACGTCCGCTCGCGGCGAGAGTACCGGCGCGGCCACGTGCCCGGGGCCGTGCACCTGCCGTTCTGGCGGATCGCCGCCCGTCATGACGAGCTCCCCGAGGCTCCCGAGGCCGGCATCGTCGTCTACTGCGGCCACGGGCCGCGGGC
>DASWHK010000320.1:0-2225 GCA_036398215.1 Acidobacteriota bacterium
GTCGAGGGCGTCGATGGGCCGCTCGACGTGCGCGCGGCGATGACCCTGTTCACCCGCCCCTTCAACCTCACCGGGCTGCCGGCCCTCAGCTTGCCGTGCGGCTTTGCCGGCGGCCTGCCGATCGGACTGCAGGTCGTCGGCCGGCCGTTCGAGGAAAGCACCGTACTGCGCGTCGCACACGCCTACGAGGATGCCGCCGGCTGGCACCGGCAGCGTCCCCCGGGCTTCGCCTAAGGAACAACGACCATGAAGCTCTCCCCCGTGGCCCTCGCTCTCACGGCCGCCGTGCTGTGGGGCAGTGCCATCCTGGTGATCGGTGGCGTCGGCCTCGCGGTTCCCGGCTACGGCGACGCCGTGCTGTCGCTGGTGGCCTCGATCTACCCGGGCTACGAGCACGATGGACGCCTTTCCGACCTGCTGCTCGGCAGCGGCTACGCGTTCCTCGACGGACTGGTCGGCGGGCTGGTCTTCGCGCTGCTGTACAACGGGATCGCTGGCCTCCTCGGCAGGGCCCGGCGCCAACCGCCGGCCGGCGAGTGAAGGAACCGCCGATCTCCTGTGGCGGCCGAATGGCGGCGCCTGCGGCGTTGCCGTTCCACCTGTGGATTTTTCGGTACCGCGGCGGCAGTATCTTGGCGATTAATCAGGATACTTGACGGTTAAGCGATCCATCCGCTTCGTACTGGCTGAAAACACGACGATTATGCTTCATTAGTTGACATTTATGGGGCCGTTTCGTACCTTGTATTGCGCTCGCTTGACATTCCAGCCGACGGGCGCCCCATTCGCCCCCGACCCGAGGCCCCCGACATGTCTCCGAGAACCTCGAAGATTCCGGCGGCCGTCGACGATCTGCTCGCGGAATGGGGCAGCATCGCCAACCGCAACGTCGTCGCCGCAACCGGGGCTTCGCGCCAGGCTGTCCACGCCCAGCTCCAGGCGATGGTCGCCACCGGCGACCTGGCCCGTGAAGGAGCCGGCCGCTCGGTCCGCTACCGCAGCGTCCACCCGCGGCGCCGCTTCCGCTACCGGCTGCAAGGACTCGACGAGGCGGCCGTCTGGAGCGAGGTCCGCTCCGAGGCTCCCGAGCTCGACTCGCTCCCCGAGGTCGCCGACCGCGCCCTGCACACCGCGGTCGTCGAGCTCGTCGACAACGCGATCTCCCACTCTGGAGGCCGCTACGTCGAAGTCCGGCTTCGCCGCATGCACGGCCGCCTGGTGATCGAGGTCGTCGACGATGGCGAGGGGATCTTTGCCCACCTGGCGCGGGTCACCGGCTTGCGTGAGCCGATCGAGGCGCTCCAGCAGCTCACCAAGGGCAAGCTCACCACCCAGCCGGAGGGCCACACCGGGGAGGGCCTATTCCTGCTCTCCAACATCGCCGACTTCTTCGAGATCGACAGCGCCGGCCTGCGCTGGATGGTCGACAACGAGATCGACGACACCGGCGTCGCCTCGTCGCCGAGCCGGCGTGGCACGCTGGTGCGCTTCGAGGTCGACGTCGACACGAGCACCTCGCTGGAGCACGTGTTCGCGGCCTCGTCGGAGGCCTTCGAGCTGGCCCGGCGCCGCGTCGTCGTCAAGCTGTTCGAGACCGGCAACCGCTTCCTGTCCCGCTCGGAGGCCAAGAAGCTCCTCGACGGGCTGGAGCAGTTCCGCCACGTGGTGCTCGACTTCAAGGGCGTCGAAGCGGTGGGTCAGGGGTTCGTCGACGAGGCTTTTCGCGTGTGGGCGGTCCGCAACGCCAGGACCCGCCTGCACCCTATCAACATGGAGCCCGCCATCGCCTTCATCGTCGAGCACGGGCGGCGGGCGGCGGCCAACAGCATCGCGTCGCGCGCCTGACCCGCACTTCTCATCGCCCTCTCGGCGAGGTCAAGCGCAGCCGGGCCCCTTCACCTCCGCCATCGCGGCGCCGGCCGGCAGCAACGAGTCGGCGAAGCCGTCGGAATCGGCGGCGTGACGGTCGAGCAGCGCCTCGAGGTCCTGGACGACCCGCTGGCGGCTGGCGAGGCCGTAGCCGTAGTAGGAGATCGGGCCGACGAGCTGCAGGTAGTAGTAGTTTCCCGCGTCGTAGGCGGTCGAGCAGTTCCCCGGCTTGTGGGCCACCGCCAGCAGGGAACCGAAGGTCGCTGCGAAGCGCGCCAGCACCGGCTCGTCGCGCAGGTCGGCGGGGATCTCCGGAAAACGGGCACGCAGGTCGTCTACGGTCATACTCCCGGATT